>JBGCFZ010000331.1:0-4608 GCA_045110355.1 Lewinella sp.
CTCTTCAGTGACCTGACGCGCTACGTAACGATGCAGAACCTTTACCATGACGGTGGATTCTCTAACATGGGGATGAACCCTAAGCTGATTGAGTAGTGCGTTACCGAGTTGGAGAGTCACTGAGTTGCTACCGCAGGTATTGTTCGCTGCCCTTCGGGCGCTCATAACATAGGAGAGCAAGCGAAGCGCAGTGATTGGCAACAGCGGTAGCCATTCACCAACCCAGAGACTCTCCAGCTCAGAAACTCACTCCCTACGTGTGAATGCCATGTTAAATGCCTGTCTGCGGGCACGGTAGGCCCATGGCTTAGGTTATTATTGCCTAGCTATGAAGCAAAAGATCTCCATATCGTTATTATTACTGTTGGTAAGCTTCGGAAGCCTGCTTGCTCAGGATTATCTCCCCGGCGACCTCAAAACACACGAAGAACACTCCGACTACATCAAGACTATCCACGATGCCCATCAGGAGTTGTTGCAGCGCGAAAGCCCGGTACTGCTGAAGTATGGGTATGAGTCGACTGAGCACTTAGCCCTGCGAGACAGCATCCTTAAACGTAATGCTCTGCTACTAGCCGGGGTGAATACCTATCTGGATACTTATGGCTTTCCTCGTACTTCAGCCAAAATCCTGGAACGACGACAGGCCGCACAGCAGGAGTTGATGAAAAAACTGGTGGGTGTCCCTCTTGCTGATACTTTAGCGCGGGACAGTATTCTGCAGGAAGTAAGTAGCCAGTTTCGAAGTGAGGTGACGGCGCTGTCTCTGGTGCCGACGATTATGTTGGTGCTAGGTACAGAGACGGACTTTTACGCCCGTTGTGAAATGATCTCCTTGTTGCGCTTCGAATGGGAAGAGGATAACCTTTCTGTTATGTCAATGCTGGCCTATATGCGGCATACTTACGCCATCAAACATGGCAAAGAATTGGATATTGCTACGGGGACTACCGAGCGGGAACGTATTTATATGTACGGGAGGGAGCTGTCGGGGTGTTGGGTGGAGTGAGTTACTGAATTTTTGAGTCACCGAGTTGCTCCGCTGTTTCTACTCACTTCGCTGCGCTCGTTCGCCTATGGTGGGAGTCCCCGAAGGGCGGGGTACGGTATTTGCGGTAGCAACTCAGTGGCTCACGAACTCAACGACTCACTAAAAAATAGCCATCTGAGACTCATCCGTCTCCATCTTCTGTCGCTTCTTGAGCAGCACATTAGGCAGATCCATGTCAGGAAGTAATCGCTTCACGATGCGCAGCCGGTGGGTGTATTTTCCTAATTCGTAATTGAAGATGCCGTAGTGATCGATGGCATCGATCCGGACCCTGTCGTTAACGTGTAGGATTTGGCTGTCGGGTAGTAGAAGGCCAACGTGCTCGATCTGTCCTTTACGGTTGTCGAAAAAAGCCAGGTCGGAGGGTTGCGCCTGGATGACGAAGTCAACCATCCTGCCGTGGTGGCTCATCGCTTCTGCTGTACGCGGTAGTTTGATGTTGATGAGTCGGGCAACGAGCTGAATGAGTCCGGCCGGGTCGATGCCGGTGGGCGTACGACCGCCTTTTAGCATCGGTACATAAAGCCAGCGTCGGGCAAATCGAAGAAGTAATTCGGCTTCAGTCCGGAGGTCTTCGGAAAGGGCTGCCTGCCCGGAGTAGTTGAATTTTTGCCCGCCGTGTAGGAGTCGCATGCCATCAAACTCCGGCAGCCGGGCGCCGAAGGTGATCGGCAGCCCTACTTGATCACCCAGAATAGTAGACCATAAATCCAAGGCAAAAGCGGGATTGTCGCGCTGCAAACGAAAGGTGCGTTCATCGGCACCAATTAATTGGTCGTTGCGGACAAAACCTTCGAATTCATCATCGGAACATCGAATACGTGAATAGACCTTTCCGGCTTCTACGATGGTAACCGGCTCCCCGAGCAATAGCTGGGAAGTCATTTCGGCTTTTTCTTTGGCCTGGGCCCGAATGGCGGCGGCAGTAAACCGACCGAGTGCGAAGGAGTTTTGCATGGAAGGCGTAAGATAATTCGCCCGGAGGAATATTATGGAATTTTAAGGCCCTATGTTAGTGGCTTGTTGCTGACGACAAGGGGCGATATGGAGGTCCTGTGGTTAAAGTGGCAGACCTTAACGAAGGCCGGGCCAATAAGTCTGTGCAATAATCGTTGATCTTGCGTGCCTTTTCCAGTAGTAGGTGCCTTACTTTTGCGCCCCAAATAGCTTGCATGAAGTTTTTCCTGACCCTGTCATTCTCTGTTTTGTTGTCTGCCGTTGGTGTGGCGCAGGACTACCACTTTTCCCAGTTCTTTTCTTCCCCTTTGTCCCTCAACCCGGCACTGACCGGCTTGTTCCCGGGGAACTACCGCGTAGCCATCACAAACAGAAGCCAATGGGCACAGACCCTCGAAACACCGTTTTCCACTACGGCGTTTTCTGCTGACTTCAGTTATTACGTTAATCCCAAAAAGCGTCAGTATAAAGATGCCTTTGGTGTTGGGGTGGTGTTTGCCAGTGATCGTTTGCCGGAACTCAACTACAGCGTCAACCAGATTATGCTTGGTGGTGCCTTTCATAAATCTTTGGATCCCCGAAACAACCAGACCCTTAGTTTAGGCTTTCAGTTCGGGGTAGTGCAGCGCAACGTCAGCTATGATCAGTTGTCCTTCGAGGATTCCTTCGATGGTACCTCCACCTACGTCGATGGGGCGACCGGCGAAGAACTCCCCATCAACAACTATGCCTTTGGCGATTTCCAGTTGGGGCTGAACTACGCCTATGCCCCGAAAAATAAGACCTCCGTTTTCATCGGGGCGGCCATCCATCATTTCAATGAACCCGAACAGAGTTTTTACTTCGAAGAGACGCAGGGAGAGGACATTGAGGTGACCAGTACGCTGGACCGCCGCTACAGCGCCTACGTCAATTTCGAAATTCCGGTGGGTCGGGATGTCTCCCTGAGTCCGCGCATCTACGCCTTTATGCAGGGCCCCCATTCCGTTACCAACGCCGGATCTAACATCCGCTTCCTGATCGATGATTCTAACGGCTCTGCGCTTCACTTAGGCGCTTACGTCAGGAACGTCGGTAATGAATCTGGCTATGGGGTCGACAGTGCGGTCGGCATGGTCGGCATGGAGATCAACAACTTTTTGGTGGGCGTTAGCTATGACGCCGGCCTGAATGGCTTGCAGACCAACCGCCGTCATCAGGGCGCTTTCGAACTCAACATCGCTTACCTCGGTAAGTCAAATGACGACGAAGCAGTGCCTTGTCCTAAATTTTAATTATCGTTTTCCCTATCTTGCGGCTGCTGTCCCGAAAGCTAATCTCTCTCATTTAGAAACACTATTCAAATGTCTTCCCTACGTTTATCCCTTGCCCTGGCAATTACCATGTGCTTTACCTTTTCCTTATCGGCTCAAATCACCTGGATGTCCTGGGAGGAGGCCGTCGCGGCCAATAAAAAGGAACCGAAAAAATTGCTCGTCGACGTCTACACCGAATGGTGTGGGTGGTGTAAAAAGATGGACGCTAATGTCTTTTCTGACCCGGTGATCGAAGCCTACATCAAGGAAAATTTCTACGCCGTCAAATTTGACGCAGAGCAGAAAGAGACCATCAGCTACGATGGGCACACCTTTAATTTTAATCCGAATGCAACGCGCCGTGGCGTCCACGACCTGGCCATTGCGCTACTTGATAGTCGGATGAGCTACCCAAGTATTGTTTACCTGGACGAGAACAGGGACCGCATCAGCATCAGCCCTGGCTTCAAGCCCGCAGATAAGTTCATCCACGAACTGAATTTTATTCAGGGAGGGCACTATAAGTTGAAGACGTATCAGGAGTATTTGCAGACGCTGGGAAAGTAAGGGGTGGGGTAGTAGTCGTTAAGGTATTTAGCTAGTGGTTAGGTTCCTGAAACCTGCCCCCTGTCTCCTGAATACTTTTTTTTGGGCGGGGCCGCAGGTGCAAAGAAAGGTTAAAGTAGCCGGGGTGTACTCCTAAGCGTTGTAGATTGAGGGTAGCCAAATTGTAAAGGCCTTAGTCGTCAGACTAAGCCATTCCTGGCCATCTGACGGATCGTTTTTCCCTGATGCAGTCGGTAAAAAATCCCTCCGACGGCTTCTTAGTGCAGTGTAAACTAAGTTAGCGTCTAAGCATAATTTATTATCCTAATATGGGGTACACCAAGACATAAAATTTACGCTGGACCTTAGTTGGCCCTTTCCCTTTGCTCCTTCCACCCCTTTTTCAGCACCTGCGTTCGCGCCAAAAAGCCCTGCACGTGAATACCTTGCCCTGTCGGTTGACGACGTTTCTTAATCGCCCCCAACAAACCAGTAGCCCTAATTAAACGTTACACCTTGAAATTAACCAACTATGCGTTACCTCTCTATCTTGTTTGTGCTTGTGCTGCTGAGTACCACGGCCTGCAATTCCCAGTCAAAGGTGCAGACCTCCACCGCAACCACTGAGGTGGCCACGACGGTCAAAGCCCAAACCCCGAACTACAAATACGACCCACCCGCGGTGGATGGCGAAGTCGTCCCCATCGATAAGCCCGAAAGCTACTGGAAGGAAATGCTCTCCCCGGAGGCCTACAACGT
>JBGCFZ010000332.1:0-4113 GCA_045110355.1 Lewinella sp.
TCCCCGGACTCCGTCCGACGCTGCTCGTCTCACTCCCGTCCGGGCTCCCCGGACTCCGTCCGACGCTACGCGTCTCACTCCGTCCGGGGTTAAAGCGATTTGATCCCTCCGGGATCTTGCGGGAGGTGCCCTGCCTTCCAACCTTCCCTGCACCCGCGTCCCCGCCCGAAACAGTCGTAAAAGTTGCCCCCTCCAATTTCTTGAAAAACCGAAGAAAGTACCCGTCCGGATTCCGTAGTTCATAGTCTCCCGCCGTAAGTTGGGTGCGGTCTTTGCGTAGTTGAATGAAAATTTTGTCGAACTCCCGTAGCTGCTGCGTCGTCCCCTCGGGCTGCACCGGCAGGCTCTCATCGGTGATGGCTGCGGACACCTCGATGCCGTTGCCCAGTTCACCGTTCATCTGTAGGTTGAAGGCAGAGTTCAACACCAAATCCTGTCGGTTGCCGAAGCTGATGGCGCGACTGAAGCTACCGCTCGTGCGCACCTTCCCATCGTTGTCCAGCAAGCCGGAACGGACGTATTCATTGTAGCCGCCGATGACGAGCCCTGCTTCTTCCTGGATCAGCTGGCTGGAGTCCAGCAAACGGACCGTAGCGTCAAGCGCAAAGGGCAATACCCGATATTGCAGGCGAACGGAATCCGGTAAATCGGCCGTACGCCAAACGAGGAACCTGCCGGAAACCTCATGCGATGTAGCGGGACTGATCGTGACGCTGCCGGGAACAACCATCAGGCTATCGATCAGCTGCCCCGCCGAATTGACGGCCACCACGGTGTCCCGCAAATTGGACAAGGGGCTGGTCTGGGCCATAAGCCCACCAGTAACCAGCAGGAGTGCCGGCAACCACCAAATCCACCATTTGATTCGCATCACGGATAGGGAACGGTTATGGTAGTGAATTTGGTTCTTCAAAGGTGGAATTCAAAGGTCGGTAAGCAAAACTAGCGACATAAAAGAACGGATACCGTATATGGCCTCCCCCGTTGCCTGTTTATTAGGGCCGGGTTATCCGCCCCGCTACTTTCGCTGCGAACCAAAAAACAATGTTTCTATGCGATACTTTTTCCTCCTACTCCTGTGTTCAACCTTCTCCACGAGCCTGGCGGCTCAGGCAAAGCCCAAAACCGTTGACCTAAAAAAAGGCCAGGTTTTTGACATCATCTTCCTCACCAACGACCCTGCCGCCAAAGACCTGATGCAAGACTACTTCAAGCGGGCCTTCCCAATTGCACAGGCCAACGGCTATACCTCTGGCGGTGGCTTTGGTATCGCCGGTACGCCGATCCGTGGGAATTATCATCCCGAAGTGATGGCCATTGGCACCTGGCCAGGCCTTGCAGAACGAACCGCCGGCCTCGCCGCTCTCGAAACCCAAATGGACGACTTTCACGAAATGCGCCGCAAAATATGGCCCACCTTCAACCTAACTTACTATGAAATGAAAGAGGCTGCTTCCTTCACGATCAAAACCGAGAAATACTACGTCGTAACCGCTTTTTGGGCGGAGCAAAAAGGACGCTTCAAGAAGTTCCTGAAGCAGTGGGAAGTAACCCAGGCGAAAGCGGGTGGAACACCACTACTTGTTCTTACTGACGGCACTTCCCCTTTCGGTTATAACTTCGAGCCAGACTATTTTACCATCACCGAATGGAAAAGCGAAGCGGCCTTTCTCCGCAGCCTTCCGGAAGATAATAAGCGGGGCTACCCGGGCGTACGGCACCTCAACCAATTCCCAATCAAGTAACATCCTTCACCAAAGCCGCCTTACCTTTCACCAATGGAGACCCTCCTGAACCAACTGGTTTACTTCGCTTTCTTTCAGAGCATTTTTTTACTGCTGCTCTTCGCCTGGAGTAAAGACCAGCGAAAGCGGATCAATGGTTACTTCATCGTGCTGGCGGTGGTTTTACTGATCGGGCTTTCCGGCCGGATACTTTATCTTTCCGAAGTGTTTGGCCGGAATGCCCGCTTGATCGCACTCTCCGAATTTGCTACGCTACTTTTTGGCAGTACCATCTATTTATTTTGTCGGTCTAGTTTGTTGCATCACCCTTTTCGCTACCGTGATCTCTGGCACTATCTGCCGGCTGTTTTTTACAACCTGATGATGATCGCCTTCGTGATCCTACCCACCGACGAGACAATGCGCGCGCGTTTTGCCAACGGCACTTTCTACCGCTTCGTTGTCTTCTTCGTGGGCTTTGGTTTGCTCTTCAATATTACTTATTGGGGGCTGAGCCTGCGCTTGTTTTTACGCTTTCGCCGTTCGTTGAAAGACGAGGCGAGTTATGCGGTAAAATCACGATTTTTCATGCTGTTTTTGCTGGCCGTTGGGGGCTGCCTTTTAGCGTGGCTTACGGTTTATTTCGTGAGCATTTTTAGTGGGCAGTTCATCGAACGATCCACCACGCAGTTTATCTGGCTTTGCCTGGCCTTACTGATTCTTTTCCTTGCTTATTTTGGCATCCGACAGCCGGAGTTGTACCGGATTCCGGCCGTAGCGGAGTCGCCCGTTAAATATGCGCAGTCCCGCCTGTCAACGGCAGAGCTGGACGCGCTCAAGCTCCGCCTGGAACAACTAATGTTGGAGAAGAAACCTTACCTCAACCGAAAACTACTGAAGGCGGAGTTGGCGGAACTTCTGGGGGTGAGTAGCCCCGAACTCGCCCGCCTGCTCAACGAGAACATCGGGATGAACTTCTTCGAGTACGTCAATTATTTCCGCATCAAGGAATTCGTTGCATTGGCCAAAACAGATCGGGCGCAGGCGCTTACGTTATTTGGCCTGGCACAGGAAGCGGGCTTCAACTCCAAAACTACTTTCAATAAGGCCTTCCGGGAATTGATGGGGACTTCGCCTAAGGCTTATTTTCAGGAGAACACTTAATTGATTTTGGGGCGGGGCCGCAGGTGCAAGGAAAGAGTTTAAGGGAGCAAGGGTGAGGATACTAGAGGACAGAGCTTTCAGCGAACAACTTTTGTACGTATGATTGCGTTGTTATACGTACAATAAAAGATCATGGCAGCAACCAAGCTAACACTACGACTAGACGGAAACGTAATCGAAAGGGGGAAAGCTTTTGCGAAAGAGCAAGGAACCAGTTTGTCTAAACTCATCGAGCAATTCCTAAGCGAAGTAGCTCCCCCAATTAAGCAGGAACATATTGCAATTCAGCCCGATTCAGATATTCTTGCTCTTATGATTCCAAGAAAAGCGGGAGGATCCTTTGTTGAAAATACCGATGAATTTGCTGAGTACTATGATACTGTCAGTACTAACCATCTTAGTTCTGAAGTAGAATGATAGTATATCTTGACGTGAATGTAGTAGTAGACTATGTGACAAGCGGAGAGCGTTTTGGCACAGAAGCTGCTGAAGTGCTCACCTTTGCTAAGCGGGGAAATTTCGTAGTGGTAACGGACCCCAACACTTTTGTCATTGCTTTCTTTCGCATGAACAAAATTGTTAAAAATCCTGAGAAATGTAAAAGGATACTCTCCGAAGTTCGCAAGATGGTAAAATGCGTCAAAATGGACGCTAAAATTCTAGACTTAGGACTAGGACGAGTAATTCCTGCAGATTTGGAAGACGGCGTTCAAATTGAAGCGGCTTTAGCAGCTAAAGCAAATGTCTTCCTGACAAATAATAAGAAGCTGCTTAAGCTCAAGGACCTAAAAGTGATGACGACGGAGAAATTCCTAAAAACACGACCGTTCAAAAAATAATAGTTTTTCACGTCCAATCATCCACCTCATCTACCCGCTCCAGCGGCACCTCTTCCCGCAGATCCGCCACAAAGCGACACCACTCACAGTCGTCCTCTCCGCAGCCAGTGAAATTCTGTGCCTGAATCCCCTCCCAGGCTTCCCGCATGATGGCGCGCAGTGCATCCTGGTCTTTGGGGGTCATGCTGACGCCGACTTCCGGTTGTTCACCGGCAGAGTTGACCAGTAAGAAGCTGATCTTTCCCTCCTTCACCCGGCGGATGTTGCCCGGCCGGTTATCGTATAGTAGTTTATAGAAGTTGAGTTGTCGCCAGTAGCTACCTCCCTCCGGATTAGCAGTCGTAGGAGCTTTAGTTTTCTTGCCCAATACCTTCTTACCGGAGCCA
>JBGCFZ010000333.1:0-3843 GCA_045110355.1 Lewinella sp.
ATCGTTGTACCTGCCGTGAAGGGGTTCGGCGTAGCCCGAACGGCGCTGAAGTCAGAAGGATCCTGACTTGTTACACTAGTCGGAAAACAGTTCGGAGGATTGATCACCGTAAACGTACTGACACAAGTAGCGGTCAGCCCCGTTTCGTCGGTAGCCCTCCATAGAATACCAAATCCATCGCTGCTGATATTGGCAAACTGACCATTGAGGGTTGACCCATCGCCAAAAATATCGGCAGAAAAAATGCTAACGTTACCGCAATTATCCGTAGCAACAGGATCAAAGGACGTGTCCGTAAAGATGTAAGTACAATTATCCATCGAATCAAGTTGCACCGTAAAGTCCTGGCAGGTAATCGTCGGTGGTGTTACGTCATTGACCGTTACGGTAAACGTACAGGTAGAACTCTTGCCCGACTCATCCGTAGCAGTAACCATCACCGCATTTTCACCGACGGGGAAAGTAGTACCGCTGTCCTGAGAGTAGGTGATCATTACGTTGCTGGAGCAGTCATCAGTAGCTGAGGCCTCAAAAGTAGCCACGCTCATACAGTTCTCGTCGCCTTCGACCATGACAGGTTCCGGACAGACAACAACCGGATCATCAGTATCCTCACAAATGACAGTACCCGCCGAGAAAGAAACGTTATCGATGAGCACCCGTTCAGTGCCGGCATCAAAATCAGCTTGGAAGACCAATTGAATTGGCGTGATATAAGTTCCGGTGATTTCATAGGTTACGGTAGTCCATACCCCAGTCTCCAAGCCAGGTAGTCCCGTAGATCCGTCACCTCTACTATCAATTACACTTTCCAGTGGGATAGATCCTCGAAAAATGCCTACAGCAAACAGATCAGCACCAGTACCAGATACTTCATAGCTTGTTGAATTGACAAAATAATCAAAAGAAACCATGACGTTAGTTAGTCCAGTCACATCTACTGGAGTAGTGGAAACGAATACAGTACCATCAGTATCTTCCAGTACCAATCCTTGATTCCCGTCTGGGAAGGCAAAGTCACTATCATTACTTACCCCCACAGCGTCGCCATCCGTCAGGCCGGCCTCACCACTTGTGCCCGATCGACTAGGAAAAAATCGGGTGGTAAAACCAAGTTCCTGTGCTTTAAAGGTATGCGCTACCGCTGGCTGCCCTTGGTTATTTATTAGATCGTGTGTAGCGGAAGGATCACCAATATCAACATAGTCTTCTGAAGACCCCAGGGGCTCTTCGAAACTGGTACCTGGCGTGGCATTAGGCATACAATCACCGGCGGCGCTGGTCGCCAATGTTATGCCAAAAAAGTCACCTGGGGTGACACATTCTCCTTCGCCACGTACGAAGTAATTGGTTCCAGGAACAGCCGAATAGAAGTCATAGGAGTTACCACTGGTAGTAGCAATTAAGTCCGTACCAGTAGCATCGCCGTAAATGGCCCAATGGGAAGCGTTGTTTAGGCTTCCCTGAATTAACAGTCGAAAAGGAAGGCCGGGGCAAACGCTGGCGGGGAATTGATCCACCACCGGCACGTTTGGCTCCACGCACACTGGCCAATCGGGCATTACAGTACCCGAAGAGAAAGAGATGTTATCGATGGCCATTTCTTCGGAGGAGGAATTGACATCAAATTCTACGACCAGTTGCATGGTCTGTCCCTCAAGAGCAGTCAGATCAGCAGTAAGGTCTTGCCAGATTTCGCTGTTCTCCATTTGGTCATTGGTGGCGGAAAGAAGACTGGTTCTTTGACCATCCGCCATATTAACCAGGTAGATCTCTACACGATCATCCACGCCATCAGTGTTTTCGTAGCTGGTATTATGGATGATGTAGTTCATGGAAAACATCGATCCGGCACCGACCACCACCGGGTTGAACCGCAGGGTCGTCAGCCCATCCGGGTCATCCATAATGTAGACGTTATTGTTGCCGCCAGTAGGCGGGTTGGCCACAAAATCGATGGCCAGAGAGCCCATATCATTATCTGTAGAGCTGGGGACCGTCACGTCCACAGCACCAAACAGCTCACCGTCCGTTAAGCCAATACTTGGCACGCGGGTTGGTGTGAAAAGCACCTGGTAGCCCAGAGATGCTCCAGAGGTGGCCGCATTAGGCGCCGTTTGCGGCGCCATATTGTTTACGAGAAGGTGCTGTACGGTGCCAGACCCCATATCCACGTAGGCGTTAGTACCAACGGGGGTAGCGGAGAAGTCCTGCGTAGCCTGCGCACCAACAAAGCCGGAGAGCATCAGGAAAAACAGCGTAAAGAAGAGTATGGGGCCCAGGTCAGAAGACATGGACCGGGGAGCGATGTAAGTGTTTTTCATACCGAGTATACAAGGGTGAAACATCCTACACAGGCAAACGAAATAAGCGGTGAAATCTATGCGTTTTTAATGGCCACCGATGAATTATCGCTCAAAGCCTGAATTTGTAGGTGTAGAATGCCTATTAATTTATTTACGCTTACAAGGTAAGTTACTCACGAAGGACTTCAAAACTAATGATCTGAACAGCAGTATTTTCACTAGGCACCAACGTTCTAATCGGGGGTAACTACCTCCGAGAATAGGTATTTTTACTTGGAGGATATCTCCAATGCAGCGGAGCAGGCTGCTTGAAGGGCCGGGTTACCCAAAAGCCCACAACCCGCACCCTGCAACCAGCAACTTGAAACCTGCAACTTGCAACCCATCACCTACTGCAAAGCAAATTTCACCGGCAGGTTATACCGAACCCTAACGGGAAGTCCACCCTGAATACCAGGTTTGAATTTGGCGTTCTCCTTATTGATGGCATTCACGGCTTTGAGGGCTGCCGCCGTGCAGCCACCGGCTACTTTTCGCGCAGCTTGAACGTCGGAGATGGTACCATCTTTCTCCACCGTAAAGGAGACCACTACGGTTCCCTGGATACCATTTTCGCGCGCCAGAGCGGGGTAGTTTGCCCGGGATTGGACAAAGGAGAGCAAGGCTCGGTCAGAGCAAACCTTTCGTTCGTCTCCCTGAAGATCAAAGCATTCCTGCCCAAAGACGGGCATGCGTTCCGCAAAGATGAGTGGCCCTTCGTCAATCACGGGTTCCGGAGCGGGGGGTGGCGGAGGAGGGGGCGGGGTCGCAGGTGCAACGGGGGGTGGAGGAGCAAGGTCAGCAATGATCGGATCATCCGGCTCAATGTCCTGGTTAAGGAATACCTCGGGTTCAATCTCCGGCTCATCTACCGCTTCAATCACGGGTGGTGGTGGCGGCGGCGGCGGCGGTGGTTTGTGGGAGGTTGGCGGGATGGCTACTTCGATCAGGTCGTCCTCCTCGACGGTATAGCCCATGATCCGCGTTTCGGAGGAGAACTCCGTCCAGTTGATCGCCAGGATGCTGGCCATGATGGCCACACAAAGGGACAGCCGGTGCAAAGGCCTTGAAAAACTGAAAGCAGCGTGCTTGACGCGCTTACCGTTTGACACGGTTTCCTTACGAAGCCGACTCCGTAATACAAGTATGGTGAGGCCAATCAGCAGGCACAGCCCGCCCAGCCCCAGCAGCACCGCAGTGCCGCTGAAAGTAAATATCAGCATAGTAATAATCTATTGAGGGTAAGCTGTTTAAACAACTCCCCGGTGGTTAAGACGCCCAGCCGGTGCGTATGCTCCTTAGATGTATACTGAAGATGATTTGGTGGGCGGAAGTAATTTTTCCACCTTCCTTACTGCAATTATACCTAAGCCGGAGTGGTTTAGCTTCGCTGCTCCTTCGGGGTGGGACAATTAGCGCGCAGTTAGCGTGGTTCCTGACAAGGCAAAACCTCGAAGAAGCCGCGAAGCGAAACGTAGGCGACGCCTTAGTGTCGGCG
>JBGCFZ010000334.1:0-8585 GCA_045110355.1 Lewinella sp.
GACCTGATTTTTCGAATTACGAACGCTCTCACCGGAGAAGTGAAAACCGGAGAAAGCTCACATACTTACAATATTCGTTAATAACAATTTCCGATGTCCCGTTCCTTCTCCATTGCCCTGATCCTTCTAGGTTCCGCCATCCTGGGCAGTCTTATGTGGCTGCATTTTTATTTGATGGAAAACGCTCATGCCGATACATTTCAACGTATGCATCACCTTAATCAATTGGTAATAGCACAAAAGACGAATAGCCTTGAGTGGCAATATCAGGAAACGCGGGAGTTTTTCACGAGTCCAAATAAAGATAGGTTTATTAAAATTTTGCAGGTTTGGGAGAAAGGAGATAAAGCTCGAAAAGAGATCGTAAAATTATCTTTCCCACAGAACTGGCCGACTGATAAATTCACTGAATACAACTCCTTCGAACAGTATCAGATATTAAGGAAGACAATGTTGAAAGAGTTACGCGATGTTGTATCTAAAATCGAAATAGTTTATACAGAAAATACAAAAGTATTTGATTTCAGCAAGAAATTACTAGAGAAGAGGCTGGAATACATCGAGGATATTTACCTCGAAGCGGAGGATAAAACTCACCTCCGGAAAATTGGCCCACAAATCAATGAAGTAGACTTCCTAACGCTTACTTCTCTTGTCTGTCTTGAGGAGTTACTTCATTCCTCCAGTAATTTCTACACGGGCTGCGGCCCAATGATCGACGAGTACTTCCCGGTGATTGTAGATGGTTTTGCCACTCCTCTACCAGGAGAAAGGATTAATACTCGCATTGCAATAGGTTCGTTTATGGCAAACTTAGACCCACAGCACGTGAAGCTTACCGTAAATGGCGAGCCATTGAAGATTGGTTATGATGGGATTGCACCTTACTCTTTCATTGCTAGGGGAGGGAAAAACGAGGCTTTAAAAATGAAATATAGCATTCTCAATCCCTTTACCGGAGAAACACGAGAAGGAGAAAGTATCTATTCTTACTGACATTAATGATACTCATTTTACGTAATTGTTAGCATCCAGCCTACATACCCCGGACGAAGGGCGCTCCGCGCCCGAGCGAAAGCGCAGGCCTCCGGCCACGCGGTGGTATTATATGGTCAATTTTCAAGATGTAGTCCTGGAGGGATGTCCAACTTAGCGAGGGGATTTATCCCCCTCGTTTTCGTTGGTAGCATGGTCCGTTAAACCGAACTACCCAGCCAATATCATACTGGAGAAATAGGTTTTATTGGCCTAAACACCTGTCCATGTCTAAAGGCTATGCCCTCGCCCTTATTTTCACTGCCCTCTGTGTTTTTGGCAGCTTTTTTTACCTGCAAAATAAGGTTTTAACGGAGCGACATACCGCTATTTCTGCTTACTCAGAAGCGGTTAACGAACGGGTAATTGCGTTGAAGCAGGAGCAGTTGGATGAGTTGGTAAGGAAGACAAACAAGCTACTACAAGACGAAACCAAAGTTCGTTTTCGGCCAATACAACCATTTATGGCACTGGCAAGAGAAGGAGAAAATGAACTCCTCGACATCGCCTCAGCTTTTGAGCAAGGCGACATCGAAGACTTGAACCATTTGCTCCGGCAGCGACAGGACCTTCTGATTATTTTACGTGATTCAGCGGCCAGTCTGTTGATGAGGTACGGTCATTTAATGGACCTCAGTCCCGATGATATCAAAGCTAAAATGCTCCATCAGCAAAAGATCATAGCAGAAGCGACTCTACCTCCGATTAATGGTTTTGGAGCCTCTTCCTTCAGCTTTGGCCGTGACTTGATTCTTTTGGATTATTTGAATGTTCTGGAAAAGGTGCTGATGGATGTTACACAGATTTCGGGAGGGATGATTCTAAACTGTTTTCCGCCTCCAGATTTCTTTCCAGTCATTAATCACGGTTTTTCAGATCCAAAGTTCGGGGAAACAATAACCACCAGCATAAGTATCGGAAAACTTGATCATACCCATATACCAGAGAATATGTTCGTCTTGATCAATGGAGATACCGTTTCAATGAATAGACATTGGATGGAACCCTACACGTTCAAGCCCTCACGTAGAGGAAAGCAAGTGCTGAAATTAGAATTATTCGTTCGTAACCCTTTGACAGGACACGTTTATCTAGAAGGAGTGAATCATTACGATTTTCATGTGCGCTGATTTCCCTTTACAGATTAACCATTTAGATCTACTCCAAGTATTGAAAATATTAGTTATTAAATCCCCCCGGTTTTATGTCTCGCTCCTTGTCCATTGCCCTTATCTTCCTTGGTTCCGCCATCATTACCAGTTTGTTTTGGCTGCATTCTCATTTGATGGCGCGACAGCATGAGGCTTTTTTCGCTAGCTCAACGGACATTACAGAAGTAACCATTGCCCAGAAAATATGGACACTCAATTTTTCCTTACGCTTAACGGAAGAACGGCTGGCCGAAGAATGGCAGCGTGAAAGATTTAGCGAGTTAATTGACATTGTTAAACACGCTCAACAAGTACGAGATCGCTTGAACGAACAAATACTATCTGGAGGACTAAGGACTAATCAAGAAACGACCAATTCTCCCTCCTCAAAGCAGTTTTCGCAATTCTGTAACTACGAACTGCTGAGATTCAAAGCCTCCGTCACCGCACTCATAGATCGAAAGCAGGAAGAATATGACCTAAGTTCATTCCATTCGGAAGAGCTATTGAAGGAGATCAACGAGGTTCATTCAACCTCGTTGCCCCCTGCTACCGAATCCTTTTCGATGAAGCATTCTGCACTTGAGCTTCGTCTATGCTTCTTATCTTTTCTAAATGCTCAGGAAGAAATTCTTCAGCGCCTCATTCAAATTACTGGATCAAAAGCGGATCATATTGATAGTTACTTCCCGATTATCAATGGTTCTCCTCAGTACCCTAAAGTAGGTGAGCTTCATACAACGTTGGTGAGCGTTGGGACTTATTGTGATCGACTAGCGAGAGCGGAGGTCCTCCTTATAGTAGGGCATGACACCCTGGTACCAGGACCAGACGGCAAAGCGAAATATGAACTAAGGCCCCAAAGGAGAGGATTGCACTCTTTACCTACCAAGTGCATCGTTACCAACCCTTTTACCGGAGAAGTTCGGACTGGAGAAGGGACTTATACTTATCGTGCTTATTAGGCCATTGGGAATAGGATAAGTTCCTCAATTAGAAACTCCTTTCAGGGACAAGCCTTCCGGATCAGTCGTCAGCCACAAGCCTCTTCCTACGCTTATAATACGCTTAGCTGATCGAATTAAGCCGACAGACAAACTTTTGTCCGGCTTCGCCAGGCCAAAGAATTTGTCGGACGGCCCTCCTCCCTCTCCTCACAGTAAGCGACTCAGCACTTTTGCCGTCACCCTACTAAATAACCCAGCACAAGTGCCGGAAAACCAAGCGCCCAGAAAAAAAGTCAGCAGTTCATCGAACTTTTTATTTAGATATTCGTCTAATTATCTAAATGGATGATATTTTCAAAGCCCTCCGCGACCCGACGCGTCGCCAAATACTGCAGCTGCTGCGCGACGGTACGCTGACCGCCGGCGAGATCGCCCAGGAATTCGCCATGACGAAGCCCAGTATTTCTCATCACCTGGACCTGCTCAAGCGCGCCGACCTCGTCGCCGTTGAGCGTAAAGGTCAGTTCCTTCATTACACCCTCAATACCACCGTGGTGGAAGACCTCTTGCGGTGGGTCATCGATCTCAAAAAACCGGACCATGAAAAATAGCATTTTACTGATCTCCCTGCTGTTTGTCTTGCTACCCTTCCTCTACCTCGCTTCGGTGTACGGTGGGTTACCTGATCAAATTCCGATCCACTTTGACTGGAAGGGAAACCCGGATGGTTGGGGACCGAAGTACCTACTTTGGTTCTTACCCACCATCGGTATTCCGCTGGTACTACTAGTCATGTCGGCGATCACCAGGCAAATGCCCGACGCTGAAGACCAGCCCAAGCAGCGCCGCATCGGCATCATCACCCTCGCTTTTACCTCCGCCATGATTTGCTACATCATTTATGGTGCGGAGGCTGGCAGCTACGCCGGGCTTGGCGGACTGTCCATCCTGATGGGATTATTCTTTGGGGCTTTAGGCAACTACTTCCCGGTATTGCGGCAGAATGCCTACGTTGGCCTGCGTGTCCCGCCCACCATGAAAAGCAAGGAAAAATGGCGTAAAACACATCGTTTTGCTGGTCCCCTATTCCTTCTGGGTGGTGTGTTACTCGTGCTCAACGGCCTCTTCGTAAAGGGTGGTGCCATCACGGTGGTTATGCTGACCATCATTGCCATCATCAGCATTATCCCCATCGTCTATGCTTATCGGTTGCCCGATGATCGTGGCGGTGACTTCGTATGACTTCAAGCGTCAATACAGTGAACGTTGCCCGAGCATAACCCTGCTCTTTATCCACCTTCTTTGCATCCTGCGTTCGCGCACAAAAATGCTCTTCCTATGCGATTCCTCCCTACCCTCTTACTTTTCGCCTCTCTCTTTTCTTCCGCTGCCATGAGCGCTCAGATTGAAGGCAACTGGTACGCCATCCTCGACGCCATGGGGACGAAACTTCCAACCGGCCTCGACATCAGTAAAACTACTGACGGGTATTCCGCCATCATGACCAGCCCAACCCAAACGAAGACCAAGATCCCCACCACGGTTACTTTCGATGGCAAAAAAGTTTCTTTGAAGATTTCCATGGTAGGTGCAACGTTCGATGGCGTGCTGGACGGCAAGCAAATGAAGGGTATTTTCTCTCAGGCCAATCAGGACTTCCCGATGACTTTCTACCGTCATCGGCCCGATGGTTACCCCATTGAAGAAGGTCCAATCACCATTACCAACCGGCAACAGGACCCTACGGACTTCCCGTACGAGCGGATTGCCGTCAATTATCCCGGCGGAGCGGAGGACGTAGTGATGGCTGGCGAACTTACCGTCCCCAGCCAGGGAAAACCCAAGGCATTGATCGTACTGGTGTCCGGCTCCGGGCCGCAGGACCGCAATGCTTACCTGGGTTCTCAGATCAACCACAGTCCTTTCCTGGTACTGAGCGACTACCTCACCCGGCTGGGCTACGGCGTGTTGCGCTATGATGATCGCGGCGTTGCCGAGAGCACCGGGGATTTCAAAACAGCCACCTCCGATGACTTTGCACTAGATGCCCTTGCTGCCGTCCAGTACCTCCGTACCCGTGAAGAACTGAAAGATGTCCCCATTGGTGTAGCCGGACACAGTGAAGGAGGCATGATAGCTCCCGTAGTTGCGACCCAAGATGAGGCGCTAAACTTCGTCATACTATTGGCGGCACCAGGTGTTTCCGTTGATAGCCTGATGCTGGAGCAGCGCCGGCAAGTAGGCCTTGCAATGGGCCAGCCTGAAGTACTGATTCGCCGGGACGAGCCGGCACTGCGAAACGCTTACGCCTGGATCAAGGACAACCCCGAGCTTAGTCAGGAAGACTACGTCGCCGGTCTCTATGAAGTATTCGAAGCCCAGCTGAAGAATCTGCCTCCGGCACTACAGAAAAGCATTGTTGACCCCAAGGCCTTTAATGCGCAATACGTCCGGCCGCTATCCGCCCCCTGGATGCGTCGGTTCATCGCCTTCGAACCACAGGATTTTCTGCAGCGCCTCACCATCCCAGTTTTGGCCATTAACGGCCTCAAAGATATGCAGGTGGAAGGACTGACGAACCTCAATGCTATTTCTCAGGCAATGGCCATTAGCGGAAATAAAGACGCAACGGTTATCCCTCTGTTGGGCCTCAACCATCTTTTCCAACCCGCTGACACCGGCGCTCCTTCGGAGTATGGGACGATTGAGACGACGTTTGCCCCGGCGGCGCTGGAGGCGATTGGTACTTGGTTGAAGGAGCGGTACTAGGGGCTAGGAGCTAGGAGCTAGGAGCTAGGAAACTTACTCAAAGAAAGAGTCATACCCTCCAGACTTGCCCCCGCGCTTCTGCGCGTTCTTCTCCCGCCGTGGAATAGCATCCAGATCCAAAGATTGTTCTTCGCCGGATCGCTTCGTCAGGTTATCTACTTCGATGTGGCCGCCAGTCAGCATCAGGTCGCTCTTTTGTTCCCACTCTTCGAGCATGCGGAGGCCTTCGTCGGCGAAGACCCCATTCTGTAAATCTACGGAAGACATAAAATCGTTGGAAAGTTCCATCATTCGTTCCATCTCCCCCACTTTGTTGGCAACGTCTTCTGCGATGCCCTCCATAGCAGCATCGAACATGGCGCGCTGATCGGGGTCACCGTTGATGACAGACATGGCCGACTTCATCGCACCATGGCTGGCCCGGATCGCTTTCCGTTCTTCAATCCGTAGCGACACCTGATCTTTGGTGTCTTCCAGCAGCACTTCGGAGTTGTCGTGCATCTTGTTTAGCACCCGACTGAGGACATCCATTTTGGTCAGTAACACGCCATATTTCTGGTTGCTCTCTTTCAAGCGGGCAGCTCTACGACTACTCAGGATCATTTGTTGTTTCTTCCCCGTCTTTTTAGCCAGCTGGGCTAATTTAAGTTCTTTATTAATTTGCGTCTCATTAGTTTCCACCAATGTTTTCAGGTGGCGGATTTGCCCACGGAGCTTACCGATCTGCTTCCGCATCTCCTGCAGGTTCTTCCCTAATTCTTCCACATAAGATTTAAGGATACCGATGGGGTCGATGTTGACGAACATGCTCGTCAGGCCGCGCATCGCACTTTTATACATGTACCCTAGTAAAGCTCGGGTACGGGGGTCCAATACAGCAAAAAGGATGGCGCCTAAAACGGCCAGAGAAACAACCAAACCTATGGTTGTGGCGACGAAGCCCGAGACGACGGTCCAGAAACTGGAGACCAGGAAAGCCCCTCCCGCCAGTAAAGCAATCAGAAAAATAAGGCCGGTAACGCCTTCCGGGCGTTTCCAGAAGGACTTTTTGGAGGATACATCGGGGGGAAACTGTGCCATGGTTGGAGAAAGCGATTTGCGGAGGGCAAAGTTACGGAAAGTCTTACTGGTTCGCCGGGCTCACGTTGGGGAGGGCGCTGCGCGCTTGTTGGGGAGGCGCTGCGCGGCTGTTGGGGGCTTTGCGTTGGGGAGTCGTTGTGCGACTGTTGGGGAAACTCGCTTCGCTCGCGTTGGGGCTCCCTCATACGATCGCTCCTCAACGGCCGCAGGCCTCCCAACGCCCAGCTGCTAACAAGCGCGCAGCGCCTTCTCCAACACAAAGCCCTATCCGAGTACCCGGGTAATGTCTACCACGTCCTCCTGAATCACGGCAGTAATCACCTTCAGGGCATCGTCAAAGCCCTGCTGGTTCATGGTCGCTTTTTCTTTGGCCGTATTGATCAGCGCATCAGAAGATTCAATTTTGGCCTTGGCTTTTGCCACTTCAGCTTGAAGCTGTTCGATCTTGGCTTCCCAGTTAGCGATTTTCTTTTTCAATTCACCGGTTTCCTTGGCTTTTCCTTCCACATTACTCATGAGGTGCTTCTCCATGCTGTTCATGAATTTGGACTTCTCGTCCTGTAGCACCTCAGTGTAATACTTGGCGGTTTTCACCAGCTTTTCCAGCGTCAGGCCAACGGTAGATCCCGTGCCGAAGGCTGCTCGTATGGCCGTGTCGTGGTCCATCCCGATCTCTTCCATTTTGGCAACGGACTGCTTAAATTCCAGGTAATCAAAGCCTTCGAGGTTCTTATCTTCCAGGGCTTTCATCAGTACATTGGCGAAGCGGTCATCATCTTGAGACATGGTGTTGAAGGCTTTAGCTAGTTTTGACATGGGGGTTGATTCGTTAGGTGACAAATGTAAGGCGCGTAAGCCGGAATTTATTGCCTTCAAGATGGAGAGCCTTCCAGCAAGGATTGATGCTTGTAATTTATCGACTTTGGGCGCGGCCGCAGGTGCCGGGGAAGGGATTAAGAAGCAAAGGGAAGAAGGACAAATCTATGGCCTTCCCTTGCTCCTTTACCTATTTTCCCTTTGGGGACCGCGCCAACGGCGCGGACGGGGGCCGCACCTGCGGCCGCGCCACTTATACCGCCTGCTTCCGCAACCTCCGAACAACGGCAAAAGCCCCGACAGCAGCCACCGCAAAGCCCAACCCGATCAGCCACCAGGAAGTTGGTCTGTTTATCGGTGCCACCACGCCCGTAAGCGTCAGGTTCGCCCAATGGTCTGGTCGACGATCTGATGCAGTCCCCGCAGCGAGGTAATCCTTGATGGCACTTTGCAGGGCGATGTCTTTTGGCGCACCTGCTTTGAGCTCTTCGAAAAAGCGGCCCAGGATATCGTGGGTCGACTCATCCCGCGCCGCCCAGGTACTGGTGATGGTCGACTGGCTGCCGGCGGCCGTAAAAGCCCGGCCAATGCTCTGCATTCCCTCACTGGTTTGCAACGTTCCGCCGCCCGTATGGCAGGCGCTCAACACCGTTAGTTCTGAAGGGTAATTGCCACCCAGCACGTCCTTCATCTCCAACAAGGCGAATTCATCTTCCCCATCTCCGGTAAAGACCAGGGCCGATTCCATGGGGTTGGGGCGCAGCAGGCCGTGCATCGACAAATGGAG
>JBGCFZ010000335.1:0-28877 GCA_045110355.1 Lewinella sp.
CCCCAACAGGAGCAAAGCAACTCCACAACAACCGCAGGTTCCTCAACAGGAGCAAAGCAACTCCACAACAACCACAGGTTCCCCAACAGGAGCAAAGCAACTCCACAACAACCGCAGGTTCCCCAACAGGAGCAAAGCAACTCCACAACAACCGCAGGTTCCCCAACAGGAGCAAAGCAACTCCACAGAGCAATAGCCATTCCGAAACGGCCGAAGGCCCCTAACCATGACCAACTACTTCAACTTTTTCAACCTCCCCCTATCTCCCAGCGTAGACAAGGCCGCACTGAAGAAGACCTTTTACGCCAACAGTAAGAAGTTTCACCCCGACTTTCATACGCTGGCGGATGATGCTGTCCGGGAGGACGCCCTCGAACAAAGCACCATCAATAACCAGGGATACAAAATCCTGAATGATGAAGACCGCACCCTAAAACACCTTTTGGACATTAAAGGAGTATTGGGTGAGGAAGGCAGCAACAAAATGCCCCAGTCTTTTCTCCTGGAGATTATGGACGTGAACGAAGCCCTTATGGAGCTGGAATTCGACGATGATCCTGCCGCCAGAGCTAAGATTGACTCAATGGTTAAAGAACTGGAGGCGGGGTTCCGGGCTGAAGTCGGGGATCTCCTCGAAAATTATGACGACGCTACGACGAATGAAAGCGAACTCCAACGCCTTAAAGATTATTACCTAAAGAAAAGATACCTGCTGCGGTTGAAAAACCGGAAGCCTGAGGTGTAGTCATCAGGGTTCAGGACTCAAGGTTCAGGATTCCTTCACCACGACTCAAGCTGCCCAATAGACCAATAGCTCCAACAGACCAACAGACCAACAGACCAACATGCTAATTCTCCTTTCCCCCGCCAAGACCCTCGACATGACCCCCGTAGCAGTAGAAGCTACGCAACCCCGTCTGTTGGAGGATACCCAAAGACTGGCCAACGCACTTAAAAAGAAGTCGCGCGCCAAGCTTAGAGATATGATGCACATCAGTGAGAACCTGGCGGACCTCAACTACCAACGTTATCAGGATTTCCACCTGCCTTTTACCGTCGAGAATGCTAAACCCTCCGTTCTTGCCTTTCGGGGAGATGTTTATCAAGGCCTGGAAGCAGAGACCTTTTCCACCAGGGAAATGGCTTTTGCCAATAAGCAGATCCGGATACTTTCCGGCCTCTACGGCGTGCTCCGTCCCAATGATCTGATGCAAGCCTACCGTTTGGAGATGGGCACCAAATTGAAGAACCGGCGTGGTACGAACCTTTATGACTTTTGGGGAGATCGTATTACAAATTTGCTCAATGCTGACTTAACCGAACAGGGAGAGCAGCTGGTACTGAACCTGGCCAGCCAGGAATATTTCAAAAGCGTAAGTACAAAAAAACTGGAGGCCCGCCTGCTGACTGCGCACTTCAAAGAAGCGCATAACGGAAAATACCGAGTAGTGGCTTTCAACGCAAAACGCGCACGAGGTCGGATGGCTAACCTCATCACACTGGAGGGCATCACCACTGCCGAACCGCTGAAAGAATTGGTGGTTAATGACTACATCTTCAGTGATGCCCTTAGCACGGAGAACGACTGGGTTTGGGTAAGGGAGTAGTTCATAGTCGATAGTCCTGCGAACACACTATGGAACTATGAGCTAACCTACGCACTCTTTTTCTTCATTTTCAGCCTCACTGAACCTGGAATACACGGGCCAAAGCTGGAGTTTCCCCACCAGGGTCCATGCAAGATGATTCCATCAGAGGTGAAGGATACACGAAGTTCATATTTCTTCATGCACCAAGACAGATCGTCCGTTTTCTGGGAGCGCAGTATTTCTGTTTCCGTCAGTTTCCAGGAGCCGTTCTGCAGTTGAAATCCACTTAACTGCATTTCTGCCCAGATGTCCATATATCTGACATAAGCGGTCCCCTTCATGAAGATACCGTTTTGACGCAGCTGCATGCTGAATTCAAATTTGTCGGCAATTCCTCCCTCGTTTTGCAGCAATTCTCCAACCCACAGGCCGTTGAGGTCGGTCTCCAGTGGTTTTACGGGCGATTTCAGGCGCGAACGCAGGTCCGGAGCAGAAGTCGTTGAGGGCAGTGTTTCCTGTCCGAAAGCAGCGGCTGCGCCGCTGACCAAGATTAAAACCAAGAGGATTATGCGCATAAAACGAAGGTAGTTGGAAAAAAATAATTTTTTTTCGTGCTCCGGGCAACGCATCCAATACGAGGGGTATCTTATGGGTGAATACCGAGTTGATTTTTAGAGCGAATACTTGAAACGCCCGGCCCACTTAAATGAGGGCCGGGCGTTTTTTTTGTTTCAACCGTCAGGAAATATCGCTCAATCAAACCGGAGGAACAGTACCCATCACCAATGTTTTCGGTACTTCCCCTTTTTGGCCTGCCTCAGCAGGCATCTAAGGCATCACTGAGGTAAAGTCGGCCGTGGGGCCTTGCAACTGGCCTATCACTGCTCAGATAACCTTTTATTGCACCTGCGCCAGCGCCCTAAAAAACGCTGGTCCAATTTTTTAAAAAGTTGGACCTGCTCCGTACAATCTCCCCCCACTCCCACAAAAAAGCCCCTCACCGAAAAGCAGCGAGGGGCTAAATCTACCCGTCTTGCCGAAGCAGACGGGGTTCATGGGATTAAAAGCTGTAAAGATCTTAGAAGCCTCCGCGGGAGTTTCCTCCAGCCGGAGCTGCATCTTCCTGGGCGCCTGCTTCGGCCGTCAGGAATTCAACACGACGGTTGATGTAGGATTTATCGAGGGGTACAATGGCGTTTTCCTCACCACGGTATTGCAAAATGAGGTCGCTACGATTAACACCGTGCTGATTTACGAGGTGATCAATAACGGCCTTGGCACGGCGGTACGAAAGCACTTCATTATTGGCCGCATTGCCGGAACGATCCGTGTAACCACGAATAACCATCCGCATACCCGGGTTACCCTGGAGTACACGAGCAACGCTGGAGAGGGTACCGTAGTCACTGTATTTAACAGTAGATTGGCTAAGCGGGAAGTAGATCATCGGGAGGTATACTTCTCCACGCTCAGTACGCACCGTGGTGGTACCAGCCTGGTTGGTAGACTGGATGCGAGAAATTGAAGCATCAATCATTTCCTGTACACGATCTTCAGTGATTGGCTTATCAGTGCGGTTCATCACTACACCATTGGCATCCACGGTCTCACCGGCACGGGGTGGGAAGAACGGCTCGAGGTCTTTGTAATCGGCTACACCATCTTTGTCGCTGTCGAGTACGCGTCCTTTAGTGTCTACGGGTACACCGGCGGGGGTGTTGGCTTCCTGGTCAATGGCGTCTACAACACCATCACCGTCGGAATCCATCGTTGCCGCGTCGATACGGCCACTTACGCGATTCAGTTCGTCGCGGACGGGGGAGAAGGCGTTGGTCCAATAAAGCGGTTCGCTTTTCTTAGCAGCGCTTCCAAGGTTGAAGTTGAGGCTAAGGGAAGCTACGTTCTGGAGGTCCCGGAAGTTACCACCCACTTCGTAGCCATCAAGGCGGTCAGCCCGCTTACCGAAAGGAATGTAAGATTGGAACTCGGCACCAATGTTAACCTTGGGGCTAAGGCGGAAGGTTACACCACCACCCGCAACGGCGTGGATGCTTAGGTCCTGCTCAAAAATGATGTTACGACCTTCCTGCCAAGGACCATCGTCGCGTTGGCGTTCTACTTCCACCAGGTTACCTCCGGCACCGGCCATAAAGTAGAAATTGGTAGAACGGGTATCTCCGTTAAAACGGAAATTATTCAGGGTCATCACTACCAGTCCAGAGCCACTGATCCAGGTATTTTCAAACTGGCGCGTCATGGTCTCATTTACCCCCTTGCTCTGACCGTAAAGACCGTCAAAACGAAGTGAGAACAAGTGATCAAGGGATTTGCGGAAGTGCAGACCTAAGCCGAAACCAGCGTCGGAGTCTACGTCTCCTGCAACGAACATGTAAGATGGGCGAATGCCGAATTCAAGCATCGTACCTGATTTCTCACCTGGCATTTGAGGTGTCTTTTCCATCTTCTCATCACCATTGAGGTCTTCAATGGTCATGTCAGTGGTTTCTACGGTTTCGGCATCATTGGTAGCGGGGACGGGAGTTCCCTGGGCCAATACGCCCGCGCTGACGGACAGCAGCAGGCTAAGGAGGGAAAGTTGCAATACTTTCATAAGATCGGTAGTAAGGATTAGTTTCTTAATTGGGATTAAACAGTTGGGTTTCCGACAAAAATAAGAAAGATAAAAAGGTTCAGTTTCTGCCGGGAACGGTACCATTCAGCAAAGGAACGGTACCATTTTAGGATAAAATGTGCATTTTTTGCAGTTCAAAGGTAGTAGTTGTTTTTGAAACGGTAGTACTTTTTAGGGAAACGGATATAATTTTTTTTCGTATTAGTGAAAAATCACATCTGTTTTTTCCGTCTCTTTCGTTGGTTTTACAAGGCTTTAAGTACCTTCGGCGCATTCGAAATTGCCTATGTACGATCCCTGGTTAATTGCCCCTACTAAACCGCCTGCCGATCTGGCGGCGCATACCCTCGGCAAACATCTCCGTCAACGCTCCCGAAAAATCGCCGTTGCGATCATCGGTGTAGACGCGGAAATTGCCGAAAAGACACGTACCCATCTCTACGCTACTAGCTGGGACTTTGGAAAACTCGTGGTACGTGACCTCGGCAACCTGCGTAAGACAGCGCCTGATTTCATCATTCCGCTGCTTCGTGAACTTCATTCTGCGGGCATTACCCCCGTCCTGATTGGGGGAGATGAACGGGCCTTCGAAGCACAGTACCTGGCCTTCGCAGAATTAAACCGGCAGGTAAGCCTCTTGCACGTAGACCGAACGATTGGTCTTTCTCCGCAGGCCCCTGCCGACGGCGTGCTGGATAATGCGATTCATGAAAAAGGTCGTCGTCGTTTTCACCTTACGCACCTTGGCGCCCAGCAGCACCTCACTGACCCGGCGATTCGTGAGCTTTGTGAAGGCCAGGCCTACGAAGCCGTCAGCCTGGGGCCAGCCAAAGGTGATTTACCGGCAATGGAACCACTTTTGCGGGACGCCGACCTGGTTGGTCTCAACATCCGGGCCATTAACCACAACGAAGCACCGGCACGGGCAGGATTTCACCCCAGCGGTTTTTCGCTTCAGGAAGCTACTCAATTAGCCTACTATGCCGGTAACAGCGACAAGTTGTCCTCTTTTGGTCTTTATGGCCTCGACCTGGCCATCGGGACACCAACGGACGTCGAATTGACCTCCGCAGCCTACGCTCAGCTTACCTGGTACTTCCTCCATGGTTTCAGCCGCAGGCAAGGAGACTTCCCCGTTAGCAGTAAGGGCATGCTTGAATACGTCGTAGACCTCGAAGGCTTTAATCGCCTTACCTTCTGGCGTTCCCCCCGCAGCAATCGGTGGTGGGTACAAGTTCCTGCTCAAAATCTTAAAGGCGAAGAACGGCACCGGCTGGTGCCCTGTACCTATCAAGACTACCTAACGGCCAGTGGTCAACAAACTTTGCCGGACCGGCTGATCGCGGCGTTTCGGCGGTATGCTTAGCAGGTTACAAGTTACAAGTTACAAGTTGCTGGTTGCAGGTTGCTGGTTGCTGGTTGCAAGAGTCGCTAAGTTCTCAGTCTGTTGTACGTCCTAAGCTCCGGGAAAATGCATCACTGCTTAAGTAATTTCTGGTTGAAGGGGAAGGTAAATTCTTCGCCCTCTACGAACACCTTAAAGACGAGGTTCTGAGCAACATCATTACGCTCAAAAGCAATTTTCCCGAAAGCACCTTGTCCCGGGCCGATGGTGGTGATGCGTAGTGTGTGATCCAACCAGAAATATCGGCTGTCGGGGCCGGGCGCTGCTCCGTCCAACGGAGCAGTTATCCCGCGTACAATGTTGTTTGCAGGATTAGTATTTTCCAGGGCAAACGTCAGATCAGTCACGGTATTGGCGGCCACCTGACCGTAAAATAAAGGGTCTACTGGTTCCCCTTCAGCGGTTCCGATAACAATTGCTGTAGCAAGGTTTAAGGCTACGCCCGACAACCTCGTAAACTCGTCAAAACGATAGTCCTTGATGGACTGAAAGTCTGCAGCAAGCAATTGCACTTCGGGGTCAATAGCCTTTTGTACCGGGCCAGCATCACCTAACAGCAAACAATCTGCCGGGTCGAAGTTGAAGGCACTGCCTCCCGTATTGTCGATCCCCAGGTTGAAGACGACGTACTTAGGCGAAGAGTCATAATAACTCACGGTTACTTTAGTCCGGCCGTTGCCCTTACTCAGGAGTTTTTCGCCATAGCGATAGGTGTTGCTTTCCTCCTGCGGATCAAGACGGACTACATAGGGAGTTGAACAAGCCGTAAGGAGAATAGAGGCCAGGACAAAGAGAAACAGGTGCTTCATCATATAAGGTTTGATTGAGCTAATGCAATTTAAGGGCTAAACTACTCAACTTTAAAAGGACTTTCAAGAAGCTGGCTGAGTCCCTTGCCTACCCCTTGCCGTAGTTCAGTACATAAGGCCTAAATTGCACCTCCTGTAAACCTGCAACCTTTAAACCTGTAACTATGATGTATTCTCCCACCCTCTTTCAGGACAAAGTAGCCCTTGTCACTGGCGGCCGCTCCGGCATTGGTTACGGCATCGCCGAACATTTACTGAAACTAGGTGCCAAGGTCATCATCTGTGCCCGCAAAGAGGAACCCCTGGCGGCAGCTGCGGCTCAATTATCCGAACTAGGCACCTGCGTGCATCGCCCTTGTGATATTCGGGAAAGTGATCAGGTAGAAGCGCTTGCGGACCTTATTGAAACTGAATTCGGCAGGCTGGATATTTTGGTCAATAACGCCGGCGGACAATTCCCGAGCCTCGCCCGATACCTGTCGGATAATGGTTGGAAAGCGGTGATCAATACCAATGTAAACGGAACATTTTTCGTCACCAGAATAATGGCCAATCGATTCTTCATTCCGCAAAAGGAGGGCAACATCGTCAATATCATTGTCAATCATTTTCGCGGATTTCCCGGCATGGCCCACACTGGCGCTGCCCGTGCTGCCGTAGAGAACCTGACCAAGTCCCTCGCACAGGAATGGGCCACCTACAACATCAGGATCAACTGCGTGGCGCCCGGCACCATCATCTCCTCTGGCCTGGACACTTACGCCGAACCCGTCAGAGCACTGCTGGACCAAATGAAGGAAGATAACCTGATGAAACGCCATGGAACAATTGAAGACGTCTCCAACGCCGTCCTTTTTCTGGCCGCTCCCCTTTCTTCCTACACCAGCGGGACCACCCTTTACGTCGACGGATTAGACCACCTTCATTCGAACCGGATGCGGATGGTGGATGCTTTTCGGTAGTGATTACTAATTGTTGATTCCATAACCCGGCTGAATTCCTCCACCATGAATGTTTCTGTACAAAACCACATCGCTACTCTAACCTTCGGCGCTCCTGAACGGGCCAATGCGCTTGATGAAGCCGCTTGGGCCGCCATGCGGGAAGCTTTTAATGAGGCCGATGCAAACCCGGACGTCCACGTGGTCATCCTGGCTGGTGAGGGAAAACATTTTTGTGCAGGGATGGACCTGGCGGTGCTCGGTAGCCTACAACATCGAATGGCCGATACGCCAGAAGAAACCCGTCAACAACTTGTTGATTTTATCGAAGATATTCAGGATTGCATCACCGCCATTGAGCGGTGTAGTAAGCCAGTTTTGGCGGCTATACACGGCGGCTGCATTGGTGGCGGAGTAGACATCGTCACCGCTTGTGACATTCGCTATTGTACTGAAGACGCCTATTTCACCGTCAAGGAGGTAGATTTTGGCATCGTTGCCGACATCGGCACGCTTCAGCGGCTCCCCCAAGTCCTGCATCCAGGTATGGTGGCAGAACTTGCCTTCACGGGCCGCAAAATGTTTGGTCCTGAAGCCGCGGCTCAGGGCATGGTCAATCGTACCTATGCCGACCGTGAAGCCCTAATAAGCGGTGTGACGGAAATTGCTACGGCTATTGCCAGTAAGTCCCCCCGGGTCATTGCCGGCATCAAACACAATCTTTTGCATAAGCGGGAACACGGCACGGCTGAGAGCCTTCAATACATCGCCAAGTACAGTGCGGAGTTGTTGTTGTTGGGGTAGGAGCAAGTTGCAGGTTGCAGGTTGTGGAGGCGCTACTCGATCATTGTATTAGGCTGAGATGGTTAACACCCCACGAGCGAAGCGAGCTAAGCCGTACTATGTGACTACCTGACTATGTGACTACCTGACTAAAAAGGGCGCGGACGCAGGTGCAAGAAAGGGTTATGAAGCTGTCATTTCCGGGTGGAGTCGACGTTTGAAGCTTACCACACTTTGTTTTTTACCAGAAATCCCTACTTAAATTTAATAAAAAAACATAAAATTTAAAGATTTTAAGAGGAAAAGTTGCGAGTGATGTTTAAAATGTTTTAATTTGCTGTTGATACCAATAGAATAGTTTATTATGATTACAAAAGATCGCCGCGAATTGAACGATCGCTTTAAAGAGGTCTTCCACATTTTGGAAGAACGTGGTGAGATCATCAAAAACGACCGTAATGGCCGTGGTCTTGGTGATTTTGCCAAACGCATCCTCAACAATCGTTCCTATGGACACATCGTCCGTGCCTTCCTTAATGATGACGATAAGCGTTGTATCAATTATGAGCAGGCTCGTCGGGTCTGCCATGAGTACAACGTTAACCTTGGTTACTTGCTGGAAGGAGAAGGAACACCCTTTGGCATGGAACTACCCGAGCCACCAACGGTTACCGGAACTGACGTGCCGCTGAACATTATGTTTACCTCTAAAGAGGCCTTCGCTGGTGCCAGTATTGATACTGACAGCTTTACCACCGAGGACACCGACTTCTTCCGTCTCCCCGGCATCATGGGCTCAGGTTACGTTGCCTTCCCCATCACTGGTAACTCCATGGAACCCGTCATCAACAACGGTGACGTAGTCATCTGTAAAGAAATCGACGGTATTAGTCAGATTCGGGAGAACCGCATCTACGCTGTACGTAGTAAGGGCAGCATCTGGATCAAATATGTGCAGAAGGTCCCCGATAATAAAGGTCGGATCACCGGCCTCAAGCTTATTTCCGCCAACTATCTCGAACACGACCCGTGGGTAGAAGAAGTGGAAATGTCTACCAAACTCTATGAAGTAGTTCGCCGCATCAGCGAAATCTAAGAATCCTCGGTTGGTTTTGAACCATTAAGGCATTAAGACACTAAGAGACCATTAAGGAATTATCGAATACAGTACTCAGCTTATAAGTACTTACTTTCTCTACTCCTTAGTGTACCCCTTAAGGTCTTAGTGCCTTAATTCTTCCACGGCTTATCCCCTCTTAGTGTAACCCTTAATGCCTTAATGGTTTCTCACTTACTCCCTCCCTTAACCTTAGTGTACCCCTTAATGCCTTAGTGCCTTAATGGTTTACCTACAACCAAGACCCAGAAGACGGTTCAAAAGGATTCCAACCCGCCGTCTTCTTTTATTCTGCTGTTTTTTGTTTTGTCTCCCGGCCCGGCATCAAGTCCGTAGCCGGGAGCTTGGTTTTGGTGCAGGTTGGAGGTTCCAAGTTGCAAGCCAGTTAATTCACTAAAGACTTCTTCTTTAGCCCATAACTAAAACAATCCCGGGACGCCCCGTAAGGTAATTTACCGTACCGTTAGCATCACGGATTTGAGGTCCTCTGCCCTGCTGCTGGTGCCTACCATGACATCGAAGTCTCCCGGCTCTACAGTCCACTCCATATTGATATCGAGTACTTCAAGTTGTTCCTGGCCAAGCTCGAAGATGACCGTCTGGCTTTCTCCGGGTTCCAGAAACACTTTTTCATACCCTTTCAACTCCTTTACCGGTCGGGTAACGGAGCTGAACTTATCTCGGAGATACAATTGGACCACCTCGGAGCCGGCGCGGTCGCCGGTATTAGTAATACTTACGGATACACGACCAGTTGCCCCTTTCTCAATGGCCTGAACATCAAGCGTTGGGGGAGACAAACTAAAGGTGGTATAACTGAGGCCATAGCCAAAGGGCCAGGCAGCTGATACGTCATCAAACAAATAACCACGCCGGGCGGTCGGTTTGTAGTTGTAGTAAGCGGGGATGTGCCCAGCCGACCGAGGAATACTAATTGGTAGTTTCCCTCCGGGGTTTACCTTGCCCAGCAGTACATCAGTTACGCTGTTGCCCGTTTCCTGCCCAAGGTAAAAGCACTGGAAGACTGCTGAGGATTTCTCTACTACGTTGCTGATATTAAGTGGACGGCCTCCAAAGACCAGGCTTACTATAGGTTTTCCAGTTTCGGCCAAAGCATCCACCAACTCATTTTGTAGCCCGACTAATTCAAGGCTCGGCCGGTCTCCTTTATGTCCTTCGGCCCAGGCTTCCCTGCTGGTGAGTTCGTTCCCTCCCAGAGCGAGTATGATAACATCGACATTACGAGCAGCCTTTACCGCTGCGGCTATCCGTAACCGGTCTTCGCTTTCAGGTACTTCGACGACGGGGTCGGCATACCAACTTCCTGGCTCCGTTACCCGTACGCCTTCGGCGTACGTCACCAACTTAGTCTCGTCACCATAGTGATTCTCGAGGCCTTCCTTTACGGTTACGAAATCATCGGGTACGTTGCTGTACCCACCGAGTAATACCTTATCCGCATTAGGACCGATGACCGCCACTCGACTGATCTCTTCGGAAAGCGGCAGAATACCCTCGTTTTTCAACAAGATCATGCCTTCAGCTCCAGCTCGGCGCACCAGTGCCTTATCAACGTCGGTGTTATCTAATGCTTTGGTCGGATCCTGATAGGGAGTTTCAAATAACCCCCGATCGAATTTCTGCTGCAGGATACGACCAACGGCCAGGTTGAGGATCTTGACATCAAGTGAGCCATCTTTGGTCGCTTCGACCAAGCTGGGATAAGCCTCCCGGTCAGGTAATTCAATATCGACCCCTGAGGAGATGGCAAGCACTGCTGCAGCTTTCCAATCAGGCGCTACCGCATGACGGTCAGTAAGTTCCCGAACTGCGTAGTAATCAGAAACGACGGCTCCTTTATAGCCCCAGGTATCGCGCAGTAAGGTATTCAACATCCAGTCGTTCGCATGACTGGGGATGCCATTTACTTCGTTGTAGCTGGCCATGATATTGCGTACGTTACCGTTTTTGACAATGTAGCGGAAGGGCTGCAGAAAGACTTCCCGCAGGGTGCGTTCCGAGATGTTAGCGGGCGCGATGTTGTTTCCGCCCTCCGGTTCTCCGTGGCCAGCCATGTGTTTCAGGGTGGCGAAGACCTCACCTTCATCCCATTTGTCGTCGTCCCCCTGAAAGCCAAGAACGGCCTGCAGGCCAATCTGGCCAGCCAGGTAAGGATCTTCCCCCAACGTCTCCTCTACCCTACCCCAGCGGGGATCTCGGGCAACATCGACGACGGGTGTCAGCACGACGTGCGCGCCCCGCGAGGCTGCCTGCCGGGCGGCAGTGGCGTAGAGTTCACGCGTCAGTTCCCGGTTAAACGTGGCAGCAACCGAGATGGGTTGCCCCCAGCTGGTGGCGTTGAGCGCCGCCAACCCGTGAAGGCTTTCTTCGTGGCACAAAGCAGGAATGCCAAGCCTGGTCTCCTCAACGAGCCATTTTTGCACAGCATTGATGTACGCAACCTGCTCGCTCCCCGTCCGACCAGCCTCATGGCTACCCGCCAGTTCACTGGGCCGGGTAAGATGGCCAATACCGTGGGGCATGAGCAACAGTGCACTGTCGGGGTTAAAGCTATAGTCGTCGTTATCCATCCTGCGCTTATCGTTCCAGACGGCGGTGACCTGGGCAACTTTTTCCTCCACCGTCATCCGGGCTAATAAGTCCTCGATGCGGGCGTCAACCGATTGGGAGGCGTCCCGGTAAACCGCAGAAGCGGCGGGTTTTCCCGTATTATTCACCGTCGTTGTTTGCTCCGTGGCATCGTTCGCTTCGTCGCTTTTATCTCCCATACAACCGTCTAGTGCAGCCAGGAAGGGAAGGAACAGGAATATTAATAGGCGCATAGCAATTAGATTGAGCAGGTAATTTAGGGATTCAACGGGAGACTGCTGACATGGGGTGTCCAACAATCATTGCCCGCTAACTTCCCTTGCACCTGCGGCCGCGCCCTTATTCGTCAAAGAGGAGCTACCGCACGCCAATGCATGCTACGTTTGTTTAAGGTATTCTATGTAAAACAAGCAAATCTCGCCCAACTCTTCGACTACTTGACTCCCTGACTACTTGACTATTTGACTGCCTGACTATTTTCCTACCTTCGCGCCATGAGCCAAAACAAGACCATCCTTTCGGGAATTCAACCCACCGGCAAACTTCATTTCGGACGTTATTTTGGTGCCGTAGAAAACTGGAAGCGCCTGCAGGAGGAGTATGATTGCCTGTATATGGTGGTGAATTACCACGCCATGACCATGCCCTTTACCGCCAAGAAGCTGGCGGAACAAAGCTGGGAACTGTGCTTTAACCTGATGGCGTGTGGCATTAAACCTGAGAACATTTTCATTCAGAGTCTGGTGCCAGAGCACACCGAATTGGCCTGGATCCTTAACTGTTTCACCAGCTACGGGCAGCTGTCTCGTATGACACAATTTAAGGACAAAAGCCAGCAGAACGACGATAAGGGCAGCGAGGGTTTCATCTCTGCTGGCCTGTTTACCTATCCCGCTCTGCAGGCGGCAGATATCCTGATCTACAAAGCGGGCCTCGTTCCCGTGGGAAAAGACCAGGAACAGCACCTGGAGTTGACCCGCAACATCGCACAGCGCTTCAACAATTTTGCCGGTAAGGAATTCTTTCCCGTCCCCAAGGCGCTTTACACCAAAGTGCCAAAAGTGATGAGTACCGCCGATCCCAATAGAAAAATGAGCGCCAGTTTGGGCGACAAGCACAACATCGATGTATTTGCCGACGAGGCCCGCATCCGAAAACAGGTGGGTAGTGCGGTGACGGATTCTGGAGCCGGAAAACCCGGTGTCATGAGCCCGGGCGTTACCAATCTCTTCTCCATGCTTGAGGCCAGCGGTATGCAAGAAGCTCATGCCTCCCTGCTACAGGATTACGAACAGGGCTCGCTCAAATACAGTGACCTGAAAGTTGCCGTAGCTGACGGGCTCATCGGAATCTCTTCTGGCATCCGCGAGCGGCTCGCGGAATTGAAAGGGGATCGTAAGACGGTAAAAAATCAGATCAAGCAATCCAGCTTCGAGATTCGTAAACGGGCACAGGAGACGGTGAAGGAAGTAAAGGAGGTTTGTGGCTTGATGAACGTTAGGTTTTAGTAACAGCGTCAAACAGTCAGAGAGTCAGAGCGTCAAATAGTGGCTACCGCACGGCTTTGCTCACTTCGTTCGTGTGGTATTCTTTTCAAAATAAACTAATTTCGCCTTGACTACTTGACTATCTGACTTTTTGACTACTTGACTCCCTGACTATGGACTACAACTCCGCCATCGCCGAACTGGAAAGCCTCCTCGCCCAACTGCAGGAGGTCCCCGCCAATATCGACCAACTGCACGCGCGCGTCGCGCGCGCAGAAGCCATCATTGCCGGTTGTCGGGCGAAGCTTCGGGGGGCGGAGGAAGCATTGGCTAAATTAGGGGGGGATCAGGATTCAGGGTTTAGGGATCAGTAATCAGGATTCAGTTCTCAGGATTCATGGATCAGGGTTCAGGATTCAGTAATCAGGAGTCAGGGGACAGGGTTCAGGATTCAGGGTTCAGGATTCAGGGTTCAGGGTTCAGGATTCAGGGTTCAGGGTTCAGTCTTTAGGATGCTGGCCTCACAAGCTGAACCTGAATAGTGAGTACTAAAGACTGATCCCTGACTCCTGAATCCTGATTACTGAACACTAGTCCCTGACTCCTAAACACTGAATCCTGATTACTGACTCCTGATTACTGAACCCTAACCACCTCCTCTGTAGCGATCACGGACAGTTTCTCAAGTTCCTCTTTGTCAAACATTGGCCCCAAATCAGCCAAAGGTGTACCTAGTGGTGCTTTGTAGTTGACGTAATCCTGAAACAATACGCCATCAACCACCCGGGGGTTATAAGCAGAACGGAAACGGACACCACCTCCGTTGGTCAGGTAATCGTAGGCCAGGTAGTCGATGCGATGGGTTTTCTGGTTGAACCAGTAGCGGAAATTATCGTCGTGATCAACGCCCCCGCCTTCTTTATTGAAATTAACGTCGAGTACATCATAGCGTTCCCCTTTGACCGTATCGGTGCCAGCGTGATGAAGGTTAACGGCCGCGTCGGAGAGCTTATGCGGAAGCGTAGCGAAGTAGATTACTGAATTGAGCCCTTCGGTACCGCTGGCCATTTCTTTGGCCGTAAGCGATACGGCCTGACCGTCGACCTGACGGGTGAATTCCCCGTTGATCAATTGATCGAATTGGATGACATCATCCTTTTCCTGGGTCAGCGTATAGGTGTAGTTACCTCCATCATTGTGAAAGGTGTACGTTTTTTCACGAAAGACAAACTGAAAATGCGCCTCGTCGTATTTACCACTGCCATGAGCGGCAAGTGCCTGATCGAGCACTAATTCCGCAGGTGATTTTTCTGGCGCGGCCGCAGGTGCAGGGTCCGTTTCAATAGTCACCCCTGGCTCAGTTGCAGCTGACTCGCAGGTCGAAAACAGAAAAAAAAAGAACATAAGTGGAAGTAGCAGAATTCGCATAGGTTGAAATATGGCCGTCGTTTGACGCGGGCGGGCAGGGTAAAGTACCCCAAATAAATTGTTACCTCACGATAACGATTTAAGCAGCCATTAGGATGACTTTAGCCTCCGGGCTACCTTTGCGGCCATGAACAAAACAGTCCTCATTACCGGTGCCACGGGCGGCATTGGCCTGGCGACAGCCACTGACCTCGCCGGGCGCGGTTATACCGTCCTCCTGCACGGCCGTAGCCGGGAGAAAGCGGAAGCGGCTCGCGACACCATTCTCGCCGGGCAACCGGATGCCAAATTGAAAATCGTGATGGCCGATCTGGCGAAGCAAGAGGAGGTTCGCCGTCTTGGAGAAGAAGTGCTGCTCCTTGCTCCCACTCTGGACGTATTGGTCAATAATGCCGGTGTCTGGAACTCCAAACAGGAACTCACCACCGAGGGCATCGAAAAAACCTTTGCCGTCAACCACCTGGCCTACTTTCTACTGAGTCATCTGTTGCTGCCGGCACTCCGCCGGTCTGCCGACGGGCGCATCATCTGTGTTGCCTCAGACAGCCACCAGCAGATCAAAGGCATGTTCTTTGACAACATCAACCTTGATGGCAACTACCATGGCCTGCGCTCTTACGCACAGAGTAAACTGGCCAACGTACTCTTCTGTTACGAATTCGACCGCAGGCGACGGTCTGATGACCCCACCATCTTCGCCGTACAGCCCGGTTTAGTACAAACGGACATCGGCCTCAAGGGAAATACCTGGCTCCATAGTTTAGCCTGGAAAGTACGCCGTAAGATGAGTGGCAACAAAACCCCAGCCGAAGGTGCCGTCACCAGCATCTTCCTGGCCACCGAACCCGGCTTAGCCGACCAATCGGGTTTATACTGGGACAATGCCGCCCCGAAAAAGTCCTACTCCAGCTCTTACGATAAAGATGAAGCCAGGATATTATGGGAGCTGACGGAAGACATGGTGGGCGTCGGGAAGTACTTCTGATGGGTCCTCTCCAGTAAAGAGCCCTTTAGGTATGTCTAAACGAACGGTCTTCGATGACCTAAACAAAAAAAGGTAGTAAGCAATATCGGATGCCATGCATCCACTACTGCTTACTACCTAATCATTTTTAACTCAGTGAGTAGCTGACCTATTCCTCTTCGCCCGTTGACATCAAGCGCTTCTCCACTTCAGCGGCTTCAGCAGCTGACTGTGCTTTCTTAGCCTTCTTACTTAACGGAGCGTTTTTCTTCTCGTTCTTCTTGCTCGGCCGCTTCTTCGGCGCGATCATAACGTTCATTCGACGCTTCTCCATCTTAGGCATGGCCTCAGCTACGCCGAGGTCTTCCAGTTCCTTCATGAAACGCAGGAGTAAAAGTTCCCCCCGATCTTTGAAGACGATCGAACGACCACGAAAATGAACGTAAGCCTTCACCTTAGCACCATCCTCCAGGAAGTTGCGGGCGTGGCGGGTTTTGAATTCGAAGTCGTGATCATCGGTATTAGGACCGAAACGAACTTCTTTCACCACCGTTTTCACGGTATTGGCTTTGAGCTCCTTTTCCCGTTGCTTTTGCTGGTAAAGGAACTTCTTGTAATCGATGATTTTGGCAACGGGTGGTTCAGCATTAGGGCTGATTTCTACAAGATCGAGGTCCACGTCACGAGCCCACTGCTTAGCCCGGCGGGTATCGTGTACCTGACCAGGGCCGATGTCCAGCCCCAATTCCTTGGCAATATCCATTACATTATCTCCGACGAGGCGAACCTCCGGCGTGCGAATCATATCATTGATTCGGTGTTTCGGTGCAGTATCTTCTCTGCGGAAAGTGCGTTTACGGCCGCCGCCTTTACGTCTACCCAAAAAATTATGGCGTTTAGTTTGAAAAAAGGAAAGCAGCGGTCTCTTTTGGTGTTTGGTCGAGGCAACTGCGTTTCAAGTAGTTATACCTTAATAAAAAGGTTTTTTGACGGGATAAGTTCCCGGCATTTGCTGGAAAATACGGTTAAGTTATCTACAGCACCAACAAAAATAGGTGAAAGGACTGGATTTTGTAGAATTTGCCCTAAGATAAAGACCATAAAGAACGAAAACAGCCAGCTACGCTTCTTGCGCAACTGGCTGTCAACTTATCTGATGGAGCAAATTACTCTGCCTCAGAACTGACCGCAGCCTCCTGGCTAATGTCCAGCCCATCCTTTTCCTCGTTGAGCTTCGCTACCAGAGCAGCACCACCTTCGGGGTTATTATTCAGGATGAATTCCGCCAGCGGATCTTCGATGTACTTCTGGATGGCGCGGTGCAGTGGCCGTGCGCCAAATTGAGGGTCGAAGCCTTTTTCCGCAACAAACTTCTTCGCTTCGTCGCTAAGCGTCATCGTGAACTCAAGGCCACTCAAACGCTTGTAGAGATCGTTGAGCGCAATGTCGATGATCTTGAAGATGTTGTCCTGATCCAGGCTATTGAAGATGACCACATCGTCAATCCGGTTAAGGAATTCCGGAGAGAAGGTCCGTTTCAACGCGTTGTTGATCACTGCCTTACTGTTCTCTTCTGCGTTCTCAGTACGCGCCTTAGTGGCGAATCCAACACCCTGACCAAAGTCCTTCAACTGGCGTACACCGATGTTGGAAGTCATAATGATCATCGTGTTCTTGAAGTCCACCTTACGGCCCATACCATCAGTCAACTGACCATCGTCAAGCACCTGTAGTAGGATGTTGTACACATCGGGGTGCGCCTTCTCGATCTCGTCGAGCAGAATAACGCTGTAAGGCTTCCGGCGTACTTTCTCCGTCAGCTGGCCACCTTCTTCGTAGCCTACGTATCCGGGAGGGGCACCAATGAGGCGGCTCACGCTGAATTTCTCCATGTACTCCGACATATCGATGCGGATCAGACTGTCTTCACTGTCGAAGATGTACTTCGCCAGTACTTTCGCCAGCTCCGTCTTACCGACACCGGTAGGCCCCAGGAAGATGAACGTACCAATTGGCTTGCTCGGATCCTTGAGACCAACACGATTACGCTGGATGGCTTTCGTTACTTTCTCAATGGCGCTGTCCTGGCCAATTACGGCGCCCTTCAGGTCATCCGCCATGCCAACGAGCTTCTTACTTTCGTTCTGTGCCACACGGTTTACGGGGATACCGGTCATCATAGACACCACTTCGGCAATGTCCTCTTCGTTGACGGGGTAACGACGGGTCTTGGATTCCTCCTCCCAACGCACTTTCGCCTCTTCGAGGTTACGCTGCAGCTTACTTTCCTGGTCGCGCAGGTCGGCCGCCTTTTCGTACTGCTGGTTTTTCACCGCAGCGTTCTTGGCTTCCTTCACTTCTTCGATCTGGGCTTCCACCTGCTCGATGTGCTCAGGAACGATAATATTCTTGAGGTGGGTGCGGGCACCTACCTCGTCGAGCACGTCGATAGCTTTGTCGGGCAGGAATCGATCAGTGATGTATCGATCGCTGAACTTGACACATGCTTCGATGGCGTCGTCTGAGTACTCCACACTATGGAAGTCTTCGTACTTCGACTTGATGTTATTGAGGATGTGTACGGCTTCTTCGGGGCTTGGCGGGTTGACGAGCACCTTCTGGAAGCGCCGATCGAGAGCACCATCCTTCTCAATGTGCTGGCGGTATTCGTCCAACGTAGAAGCACCGATGCATTGGAGTTCACCTCTTGCAAGCGCTGGCTTGAAGATGTTACTGGCATCCAGCGAACCGGTAGCACCACCAGCACCTACAATGGTATGAATTTCATCAATAAACAGGATCACGTCTCGGCTTTTCTCCAGTTCCGTCATGATCGCTTTCATGCGCTCTTCGAACTGGCCGCGATACTTGGTTCCGGCCACGAGTGCAGCGAGGTCAAGCATTACAATCCGCTTATCGAATAGGGTACGGCTGACGCGCTTCTCCTTGATCCGGAGGGCCAGGCCTTCCACGATCGCTGTTTTCCCCACACCGGGTTCACCGATCAGGATCGGGTTGTTTTTCTTACGCCGACTGAGGATTTGACTTACGCGTTCAATCTCCGTCTCCCGACCGATGATCGGGTCCAGCTTGTTTTCATCAGCCAGAGAAGTAATGTCACGACCAAAGTTATCCAGTACCGGGGTACGGCTTTTGTTGGCTGCGCCCTTACGGGGGCCTCCACCCTGGAAACCACGGCTTTGATCACCTTCATCTTCATACTGCTCATCATCGTTACCAGAGGCGGCACCTAGCGGCAGGTTGGTATCTTCGGTAAAATCTTTTTCGTCTTTCACGTAATCGAGTTCTGCTTTATAAATGTCGTACTCCACTTCAAACTGGCGAAGAATTTTCGTCGCTGGCAATTCTTTATTACGGAGAATCGACAGAATAAGATGTTCGGGGCTGACCACTGAAGTTTTCAATGCTTTGGCTTCCAAAAAAGTAACTTTCAGTACCCGGTCTGCTTTGTCGTTCAGGGGCAGTTGTGAGATGGTATGCCCACTGGTTTGTCCGCCGTTGCGGTTCACATTATCGCGAATCGTATCCTTCAGCGCCTGAATATCCACGGCCAGGTTCCGCAAAACGCGGGAGGCCAGGGTATCGGGCATGCTAAGTACGCCAAGCAACAAATGTTCGGGGCCGACGTAGGCGTGGCCCATCTTTTCGGCTTCCATTTTCCCCCGGGCCATGGCCTTTTTTATCTCGGGGTTAAATTCTCTCTGGCTAGGATTCATTCTATAGATATTTAGCAATTCTTCATTCGATGGGGCGGCTTCCGCTAGTACCAAGTAAAGGAAAATTTCCTAATTGGCAATTTCTAATCGAAAACCCTTTACCCAGGTTATGCCCCGGGGAGTTACTTCATTAAGTTTGGGCGCGGCCGCTGGTGCAAAGACAGTTTACAAGGAGCAGGGTTGTGCTTAACTTCGTGAAAGTTACGTTCTCTTGTGAAATAAACATGCCACTCGTCTTATACTGACAAAAGAACCTGACAATTCGCCGGTTTTCTGACAAGCTGTGTATGTGTTTTCATTAAAGCACAATCAGCCACTCCATGAGGAAACAAATGCTGGCTACAATTAGTTGGTTAGAGGGCAACTAAACACGACGACAATTACCAAGATTGTTGGTTCGTTTCGCTAAAACTGGCATACTTTATGCCTCTCTTAACTAATAAACAGCAAAATCTTACCTTTGCGCCAAAATACAATTGCATGAAATTCAGCATCGACAAGCAGGAACGCTACACGCTCATTAAGCCGGAAGAAGAGAACCTGAACTCCGCCGTTGCGCCGCAGCTCAAGTCGGAGTTTGTGATCCTTGCCAACGAGGGCATCGCTAACCTTATCCTTGATCTTAGTTCCGTGCACTACGTCGACAGCTCTGGCCTTAGCGCTATCCTGACGGCTCGTCGCCTTTGGTCTAACCTCGGCACCTTCGTCGTTACGGGTGTTGACCACCCCGCCGTTAAACGTCTCGTAGAGATCTCTAAAGTAGATTCTGTACTGACCATTCTTCCCACCGTCTCCGAATCCAGTGACTTCATTATGATGGAGGAATTGCAGCGGGACCTTCAGGGGGAAGAGTAGACGTAAAAGTTGCTTCGCGCTTTTACTTAATAGACGCGCTTCGCGCTTAGTAGATTGATAGATTAATAGGCTGCCGCACGTCTTTGCTCGCTATGCTCGTACGTACAAAACTACCGAGCGTAACGAGTAAATGACGTGCGGTAGCGCTATCAATCTACTAGGCCGCAGGCCGCCTATTAATCTAGTCCCGCAACTATATATACGACTTCAAGCCTTATAGATTTATAGGCTACGAAATGGCTCTACTCGCTACGAGCGCAGCGAGCAATGACGTGCGGTAGCGCTATCAATCTACTAGGCCGCAGGCCGTCTATTAATCTATCAGCGCAAAGCGCGTCTATCAATCTACCACACTTGCGTTTTGAATTAACTCTTCTCGGCACCTCTGGCGGCGTCCCAACTGCTACCCGGAATTGTTCTGCTGCTATGCTGCGGACGGACACAACGGATGTATTGATCGATTGCGGTGAAGGAACACAACGCCAGCTTATGCAGGCCGGTCTTGGTATGGGAAAAGTTTCCCATATCCTAATTACTCATCTGCACGGCGACCATTACTTCGGCCTGCCGGGATTACTCTCCAGCCTTGGGCTCAACGGACGTAAGGCACCGCTCTCCATTACCTCCCCCCAGCACCTGCGGCCGCGCCTGAGTGCAATGCTGGAGATGGACAAGTATGACCTTCCATTTGAAGTAAACTTCCACACATTCCAGGCTACTGAGCTCACGCCCCTCCATCTTGACGGGGACCTCGAGGTACTGGCATTCCCACTTCAACACCGAATAGCCACCAACGGGTACCTGCTACGTGAAAAGCAACGTGAAGCCAATATTAGCAAGGAGGCCATTAAATTGTACGATATCCCATGGCAGGCCATCAAGGAGATCAAAGCCGGAAGTGACCATCGGTTACCGGACGGCACGGTCATACCTAACGACCAACTGACCACGCCACCTCCCCCACCCCGCAGCTACGCACACTGCTCAGACACCATCTACTTCCCGGAGTTAGTTGATTTCGTTCGCGACGTTGATTTGCTGTACCACGAAGCTACCTTCCTTCAGGATATGGCAGAAGACGCCACCAAAAAGGGACACGCCACCGCCGAACAGGCCGCAACGATCGCCCGCGATGCCGGCGTCGGGCAGTTGGTAATGGGCCACTTCAGCTCCAGGTACGAAAACGGCGTCGCCCACGAACAGGAAGCCAGGGCCATCTTCCCCAACAGCCAAGCAGGCGATGATTTGTGGCGGATCGAAATCCCCTTTGCCCGCAGGGGCGGTGATAAGTGATGACCCAATTAAGCAAGACCTAGAACGCCCCTTCTTCCTCGAAAAACAAAACTAAACATGTCCAAGATTTTCCCGCCCAACTTCCTATGGGGCTCCGCCACTTCTTCTTACCAAATAGAAGGAGCCTGGCTGGCCGAAGGCAAGGGATTACACATCTGGGATGTGTTCAGTCATACGCCGGGCAGAACCGCCGAAGCAGATAACGGAGACGTAGCCTGTGATCATTTCCACCGTTATAAAGAAGATATTGCTTTAATGGCCAGGCTAGGACTCAAAGCCTACCGTTTCAGCATTGCCTGGACCCGAATCCAGCCCGACGGTAAAGGAGAAGTCAACCAAGAAGGCATTGCCTTTTACAATAACCTCATCAACGAACTACTGGCCAACGGCATCGAGCCCTGGGTCACGCTTCATCATTGGGACATGCCAGCTGCCCTTCAGACGGAAGACGATGGCTGGTTGGGCCGGGCGAGTATCGATTACTTCGCGGCGTTCTCCCGGATCTGCTTCGCCGCCTTCGGCGACCGGGTGAAACACTGGATCACCCTCAACGAAAGTTGGGTAATGGCCATTTTGGGGTATCATAATGGCATCTTCGCTCCCGGCCGCAAATCAGATAGTGAACCATACATAGTGGGCCATCACCTCATCCTGGCGCACGCCACGGCCGCTAAAGTGTACCGCGATGAATTCCAGACCTCCCAGGGAGGGGTGATCGGGATGACCAATAACTGCGATTGGCGCGAACCGCTGACGGACAGCCCGGCCGACCATGCCGCCGCCCAGCGTTCGGTGGAATTCCTCCTCGCCTGGTTCACTGACCCTATTTACCTGGGCGATTATCCGCAGGTGATGAAGGACCGGCTGGGAGACCGGCTTCCCGTCTTTACCGACGAAGAGAAAGTATTGATCAAAGGCAGCTCCGACTTCTTTGGCCTCAACCATTATACTACGATGTATGCCGCCGACGTCCCTCCCGGCACAAAGGAGGAACATTCGGTGTATGCCAACCCCGGCGTCTACAAAGATCAGTACGTCGCCCTCACGCCCGCGCCTGAATGGGAACTGACCGAAATGCAGTGGCCAGTGGTGCCCTGGGGACTGCGCAAACTCCTGCTTTGGATCAATGAACGGTATCATCATCCGCCGATTTACATCACGGAGAATGGCTGCGCCATGCCCGATTCCGTGGTGGACGGCGAGGTGGCCGATCCTAGACGTATTGACTTCCTCGACGGGTACCTCGGTGCCGTACACGAAGCAATTGCCGGCGGAGCGGATGTGCGGGGTTATTTCCTGTGGTCCCTGATGGACAACTTCGAATGGGCCAGTGGTTACGACAAACGCTTCGGGATGGTTCACATCGATTTCGAGACGCTGGAACGTACGCCTAAGCATTCTGCTAAGTGGTATTCGGGGGTTATTGAGCGGAATGGGTTGGGGGGAGACGCTTACTCCACACGGTAAAGGAACCGTCCTTCCCCAATTTTAACCTCACCGGTTAGCGGGTTGGAGACAACAACCTTTGTTTTCAGTGAATGCTCACCACGCCTCCCAACCGGAGCATTGAACTCCGCCGTCCCATCCAGCCCAATGTTGAGTTCCTGCCCGTTGACGATGAGTTTCACGTTCGCAGGATCAAGAGAATTACTGTAGCTGCCAACGGCTACTCGGGCATTGAGCGTATCTCCACTTTCGTAAGCGCAGCGATCGGGCATGAAGACGGGGAAAAACTGATCGAAAATCAGGGCTCGACCAGAGGTGGTTACCATGGCATCGGATAGTATATCTTGAAGGTAATCCAAGGTGATTAGCCGTAGAACATTCCCTTGTAACACCGGATGGGCATCTAGGGAGACTGCAGCTAGTTTAGCCTGTGAATCTGCCGCTAATTCGAGAATTTTACTACATTTAAATTTGGCATCTTCCCCATTCAGGTCCATTGACTCATGGTAAGTCATCATCATCGTTTCGTAAGCTCCGGAAACGGTCTCGATGAGCGCTATGCACTCCTCCCGGAAGGTCTGCTCGTTTTTTCCATCGCCCAAAGATTCATAACTGGCATAGTTCTCGGTCACAAAGTGTGATAGTGGCCTGAACCTAGCCTTCGTGTCGTCCCTCATTAATTCCTCGTAGCTTCGAATGTCCATTTCCAGTAGTTCTTCCTGGCTGGTAATCGCCATCTCGTGGGCAGTCAATAGGCTAGACGTAATTGACATTAACGCTTCGTTCCGTTCGTGCTGTTGCCAGGAATAGAGGGCACAAAACTGGGCAAGGATGAGACCTACTAAGGCCAGTGTATAGCGACGAGACATGTAAAATGGGTTTAAAAATTAACGATGGTTTAAAGCTTGTGTTGCGGCGTTAAGGGTTTTGGCAGTTAATCCTTTAGAACGTCCTCCAAGTTTCTCCGTCGCGCCGTTAACGTGTGGATAATAAATTGCCCCCAAATGCTACTCAGAAGCCATCGGACGGAGTTTTTACCGACTGAAGAGAGACCTTATCATGGAGATGATCGATTCGTTGAACAAGGACGGCTTGCCCTTTGTCGTTACCGGAGATCTCAACCTTACGCCACAAACCGCTCCGCTGCAAAAGCTGAGTGCAGCACTTACGGACACCTACCTTGCCGCCCCGGTAAGATTTGGTTAGGCAGGGAACCTTCACCGGATTGAACTAAGCACGCTCAGCTAATAATGGAAGGGCCCCTCCCCTTTCATAAGGCTCCGGTGGCCGCCACATACTTCGGTACGTGGCGGCCGCTGACTTTGTAGTACAGACTCTTTGGGCTGACGGTCGATCCGAAAAGCTAATTCCTTCACCGAGTTTAATACAGGTATTCTTACTTTGCACTAAACTACTCTGGCGTGTCTGACCCCAAACATAAATTCTCGACCTGCCCATGTTGTGAGGAGCCCATTTGGCCCGATCATGCTTTTTGTCCCGGTTGCGGCCAAAAGAATTATCAGGGGCCTCCAAGTTTCTGGCAATTAATGGGGGAATTCTTTGAAACGGTCTTCAGCCTTGACAATCGTTTATTTCGTACTCTGGCAGCATTAATGATTCCGGGCAGGCTGACGAATAATTTTCTTTCCGGCAAGCAAAAACCTTACTTCCATCCCTTGCGGCTATTCTTCGTAAGCGGAGTACTGATGGTGGCGACCTATAGCTTTGTAGTCACCCAAAACATTGGTGACTACCTCGAAAAAACCATGGAAAAGCGCCGAAGTACTGCTTACGAAAGTAAGTTCGGGAATGATCTTTTGGTGGGGTTGGATAGCATCCGGTCTTCTTTTCCCCGGCCGTCGGTGGCCGCCGCAGCAGATAGCTTGGTCAGTTTGATGAATTACTCCAAATCAGATTCCTCCTCTATCGGATACCTTAGATATGACGGCGGTGTAGATTTTATCATGGAGGAGGCCACCTTTAGTGACGAAGATTACCTGTTGTTGACCCCAACGGAGCTCGTAAACAAATATGCGATTAATGGGACACCAGACCAATATATGGCCAAACAGGTGATCAGGCTTAATCGTCTTGGCGTATCGGGCGTGAGTACACTATTGGGCCAGGCCATATGGGGTTTATTACTCCTTGTCCCCTTATCCGCCGGGTTATTGAAACTGATCTACCTGCGTCATAAACGCAAGTATGTAGAGCATTTCATATTTACCTTACATGCTCATGCATTTCTGTTCCTCACGCAGTTCCTTGCAGCCCTTGAGCTCCTGATTTTCGATACGCTGTGGTTACTTATTCTCAGCGGTGTTTCCCTGGTAGTTTATTTCCTACTTGCGATGAAGCGAGTGTATCGGCAAGGCTGGATCAAAACCTTTCTTAAGGCTGCAGTCCTTGGCTGGGGCTATTTGTTTTTGCTGCCAGCGGCCATCGGCGTTGCGGCGTTAGTGGCAGTACTGTTTTTTTGATCACCGAGCATTACTTCTCCTTCAGGTAAGTGTAGACGGTTGTTCCGTACTCCGGGCCGAAGGCTATACCGGCTTCAAATGTCTCGGTTTTTATACGAAAACGGCCTTTGCTACCCGAAATCTTCAGGAAATCACCATCATAAAAGGCACTTGCCGTTCCATTTTCGTAGGTAAACACCAGGCCGTTAGTGAAGCTATGTCGAATTGATTCGACCGGGTTAAAGACCTCAACGGTTTCCTTGTTTTCTTCTGAGCGATAAGATGGGTTCGATTGATATTCGAGATCAATGACTTCCTTCAAGCGACCATCTGGCTTAAGGTAGATTAACAGGCGGGCATCGATAGAATTTGGTGGGTACACCTTGATCAAGTCGGGAGCAGATTGAACGATCTGAGCGGGGTCCGCTGCTTTTCCTTCCCATAAGATAACGGGACCATCAGTAGCGTTAATAACTTTGTATACCGGGCCCGCGACGAAAGCGGGGACCTCCTTATCTTCCTGAGCATTGAGGGTGAAAAAGCAGATGGTAAAAAAGCAGAACATTAAGTATTTCATTGGAAAGGGGGAATTTGATTTACCGTAAAATTGGGAGTAGTACAATTCCGATGAAAGAAGCATTCGATGAATGGTCCATATTAACGACGAATGGGTATTAACGATCTTTATTTTGCTTTACAACTTATGCTGCATCCTGCGGCCGCGCCTGACATTGCTTTTAATACTACTTATTTGAAGAATTCGAGCGGAACATACCCGGGCGCGATCGCAGGTGCAAGGAGGGGTAAGAAAGCAACGTAGCCCGCCTATACTTAAAGAATAAGTCACCTACCGTAGTAATTATACCTCTACCTGATTTTTTCGTCTACCACTCAATTATCATCGCTATATTTCGGCAATGAATTCCATTGCGCAAGATTTAATCCATGCCTATACTAAGATTAAGGAATTTGAATGGGCTGGGACCAATCATAATCCTCCGGAAGGACTCAACGCTTTAGGGAAATTAGCGGACGATGTTTTTGTCCTTTATCACTTGCGCCGATACATCCGGTTAAAAACACACATTAGGGTATGGACCCACCTTAAAGGTGAATGGCAAGAAGAACACTTTAAGCTACTTCTGGGCCTGATTAAATTAAACCAAGCGAGGATCAACCTTAACCCTCTTCTGAATACCTACGTCAGCCTCTACGATATAGTACGGCTACCGGCGAAACTGCCTACTCAGCCCGAACGGATAAAAAATTTCCTGCAGGAACTCCGAGCCAATAAAAGTCAGATCCCTGCAGAAGACTGGATTGACTCCCTGAGCCACCTGAGTAGCTATTGTACCACCGCGGAAAATACCGGACTGCGCCATTACGTGCCAATAGCTTTTTCTATTCGTTTACTAACCATTGACCATAAATATGGAATTGACTGGGACGAAAACCTTGCTAAATACCTACCCTACACCCTCTTTTATAATACCATAAAACAGGGTCTTGAAATACACGACAAATTCATTTGGAATAAATTAGAGATCAGCTTCATTCCCGGCACAGAAAGATATCGGGGTGTGCACGATTGGTTACGGTTATTCAGTGAGCATTACCGGAGCAGGCTGGACCCGACAGTTGAAGAAAGCATAGTTAGTTATCTCGAAGCATTGATTTGCTTTGACGAGCGAGACTATAAATGTGCCTATAACGAACTGGAAAAAGTAACACCGGTGGGCAATGAGGTGGTAAATATTTCTACCCGAATCCTTCGTCTCCAGGTGTTGTATATGCTTGCGATAACACCTGGGGATGATCAAGGTGCTAACGTTAGATTATTTATTGATAAAGTTGATAAAGAGGTTAGAAACTTGAATAGGTCGCTGGATTATCTGGCCCTAGACAAAAATAAATATCCTCAGAAACACGTGGCGGCCTATCGTGGCTGGGTGAAGGGTTATACGCTGCTTCGCAGTATATATTCTTCCATCGTCACGAAGGGTAACGCTCCAAGTTTAGCTGCAAGAAAAAAGATCATTTCAGGAAAGCGCAAACAACTACCGCAATCCTATCATGACCTCAATCATCCTCGTAAGGACTGGCTGGAGGCGGCCTTTGAACGCCTCGAACTGACGGGAAAAGGATAAAACGCTCATTTTCATTTGTAAAAATTAAGAAACTGACAATCAATTAGTTGTCAGCACAACAATAGGATACACACTAGTCTTGCAGACAAATTGCAGCTCCACAGCTTAGCCATTACGTATTCTAAATAGAACTTTGATATTGTCAAAGATCAACACCTCTCTATGTATTAAGACGGTGATACCCATGACGCGTGAATTAATTCGTCGCACCTCAAAATACCGTGAACAGGCTAGAGGGAGGGTACACCGTCGTTTAAAAATTTCTGCGCTCAATTTGCACCGTAATAAGTGCGAGAAGCAGAACATAAAAAACATGTATCTGTGGAGGGTCGGCTACAATTAAATAGTCGGCTCTCTTTTAATTTTTTTTTATGATCAATATCACCCTAAAGCGTCGAGAAGACGAAAACCCAGTGGCTGGCCAAAATATTTCCTTAGAATTTACCGAACCTGCCATGGGTTGGACTAAAATTCGCTGTACGGATGCCAGCGGTATCGTAAGCTTTCCGGTAGGCTCCGGTAAGGGCACACTTTTCATTAATGGTGGCAGATTCCTAAGTGGATGGCTTAGTGAAAACCTCACAGTTTTCATTGACCGCCCTTCTCATCAAGTCCCTCTCCCCCCCCCTCACCAGGACGAAACGCCCGAAATGGACGCTCCATCACTGGATTGGGAAATTTGGGGATGAGTAGTTCCTACTATCTGCTAAAACCAAGTGTGGTTCACCTCAGTTGGCTAGCAACGCAAGCTATGGCTCATCGTACCAGCTCAGGACTTGGTTGACGGTTACTGTGGAAGTAGTATTATCATTCCAGGTCACCACAACCAAGCTTTGAGGATCTAGCGCAACAAGCGTTGGTAAAACCATAGATGGGTACTCTGACTCCGTTGAGCCGGGAGCTGTAAGCATAGAAATATCCTCGACAACCTGAGCGGTCATCGGTGCAGCGGCGATAAGCACTACTGCAAAAAGTAAAGCACGAAAAAGCATTGTTATGTAAATTTGAAGCAGGTCACCGGGATAATTACTTCCGATGGTTGCTCCGTTTAGGGGGAATGCCTTCCCCACTCCTTAGTCGGAGGCGGTTCGCGTAACCAAGTGGGCTAACTAAGTGGTGTTGTCCACACGTGCATCATAGTTTTTTGTATTGTTCGCAGACGGAGTCATTGACTC
>JBGCFZ010000336.1:0-11019 GCA_045110355.1 Lewinella sp.
AAGATTGTATTGTGGTACAAAATTAATCTTGATTCAACCATCAAAAAATAAGATAGCTTAAGAAAACGCTCTTAGGTAGAATGCGGTGGGGGGAGTTCAAAAAGCCTTAAAAGTGACAAAAATCATTCGTTAAACCTCCTTAGATCGATCAAGACAGCCTTACACCTCTTTTAAGGGCGTGTGCAAGGGTGACTATGTTGAAGCCCCTACCCTATCCTCGATAAGCCGTATCAATTACGAGACTGCCGTTAGCCACCCGGCTGATGCAAGCACACATTTTCTTATTCTCCCCCTTTTCTGCTTCACTGAAAAAGCAGTCCCGGTGATCGATGTCGCCGGTATATTCCACAATATCTACCTGGCATAAGCCACACTCCCCTTTCTGGCAATCGTACATCACGTCAATGCCCGCCGAACGAAGCACTTGCAGCAGACTCTGGTTTTTGGGCACTTTCAGCTCGGCCCCGAAGCGGGGGATTTTGACCTTAAAGGCCTGGGGAGCAAACAGGCCGGAAGCGCCAAAAGTCTCGAAGCGCAGGTGTTGATCGTTGAACGCGCTGCCTTCCCAAGCCTGACGGACGCTGTTCATGAAACCCAACGGACCACAGAGATACGCCAGGGTATCCGGACTGGCCAGTTCCAGCAGCTTTTGTACGTCGAAACGGCCGTCGCTTGCGCTGAAGTGAAGGTTGAGGCCCTCTGGCAGGAGGGTTTTGAGGCGCTCGATGAACGGCATCGCATTAGCCTGCTTGCCAACGTAAACGAGCTGCACTTCGGTGTTTTCTCTTTTGCTCAGGGCTTCGGCCATCCCAACGATGGGTGTGATGCCAATCCCCCCCGCGATCAACAGGTAGCGGTTAGCGCTATAACTCAGCTCAAAATGATTGATCGGGGCGGAAATGGAAATTTTATCGCCCGCGTTAAGTTGCCACATGTAATCAGAACCACCCCGGCTGTTTTCCAGCCTTTTCACAGCAATGGTGTACGGCTCGCCAGGCGCAGAGCGGCCAATCAGCGAATAGCTGCGTACTTCTGGCAGCTCATCGATGTACACCGAACAGTCTATGTGTGAACCGACCGTAAAAGCCTGGGAACCGCCTGACGGCTGCATCCTGATTTGCCTTACATTATCGGCGATCTCAACTCCGTCGATTACGGTAGCATCCGTCCAAACGTTTCTATAGCGCATAGTGGTTTCGTTGATTAAGCTACCGCTCGGCGGCTACCATTTTATCTGTGATCCGGCGTGCCCACATTGCGCCGGCGTCGATGTTCAGGTTATAAAATTCGCGGTTGGGGTTCTGGTTGATGGCTTCTTGCTGGGCTTCCAGGATCGCTTCATCCTGAGAAAAGATATGCTCTACGCCGTTTCTTAACTCAACGGTATTGGACTGATCGTGGATATTGTAATTTCGGCAAAAGGCCCAAAAGTAAAGGCAGGTTTGGTCGGTAGAGGGCGTCATGGTGTTCAGGACATATCCATTGACCCCTTGCGAACGATCGCCTTCGGGGGCTCCCGTTCCGGCCAGGGCCACGCCTACGTCGATATTAACGGTACAGGGCGCTTCAAATTTGATGATTTGCCAGCGGTCTACTTTCCCCTGGTGGGCTATTTTCTTATTCAGCTGGCCGTGCCAGAATGGTGGCGGGTCAATACCTTTCATCCACCTGGTCACGGTAGCGGTATGCTCGTCGTAAACAACGTCGAAAGGCGCTTCGGCTACCGCATCATCACCGATGCTGCCAGCGTGAACGAAGGTTTCGTGGGTCAAATCCATGAGGTTATCGACCACCAGCCGGTAATTGCATTTGACTTCAATCATCTTGCCGTCGCCGGCCCATTCAGGATCGGTATTCCAATGCATGTCGGGGATTTTAGCCTCGTCAGCCAATGCCGGATTCCCCATCCATACCCAGATGAAACGGTATTTCTGCACCGTCGGGTAGGCTTTGACGCAGGCCGAAGGGTTGATTGTCTCCTGGGAGGGCATGTGCGTGCACCGCCCATCGCTGTTGAACTGCAAACCGTGGTAGCCGCAAATGACGGTATCTCCCTTGAGCTTGCCTTTTGATAGGGGCAAAAGCCGGTGCCAGCAAGCGTCTTCCAGGGCTACTGGCGTCCCGTCTTTCTTACGATACAGGACCAGCGATTTATTGCAAATCTTACGCGCTAACAATTCCCCTTTAACCTCAACGTCCCATGCTGCCGCGTACCAGGCGTTCATGGGGAAGGATTCGTTCATTGTAAATCCTTTCATATTGTTTTTTTCATTGCTCTTCATGCCGCAAAGGAGTTTACTTTCCTGATTTTATTTTCTTCATAAGACCTCCAAAAGCAGGTCTGAAATCCTCGAATAATGGATTGTCTTTATTCTTGAGCATCACCTCACTAAAGAGCTTAAGGCCAATGGCAAATTCTACAGAATCCTGTTCCGTATTGAATCGGTCATGCTGCTTCATTCGTTCAATAATGGTGAATATGTTATCATGATTACCGAACTCTATTTCTAAAGGTTCATAGGTCTTGTCATCTGGACGAAGCAGTTCCACTAGCTCTAACTTTAGTTTGTATTTATTCGATTTTTTAGCCATTTTATATTTTTTAATTTATTAAAATGATCAACGCCCCATAACGTCTTCTAAGGGATTTCCGTTTACTTCAAAAGGTTTTGCTTCGACTAGGATAAAAACCATTCGGCAGATATCGGTATCACTTGGGTTTCTCCAAAGGTGGATTGTTCCTTGCTGTACGATAATATCCCCCTTGCTGCAAGTTTTAAAAATACCATTGTCTAACTCTAATTCAATGCAGCCACTCATTACGACACCATAATCAATACTACTCGATCGATGAAAAGGCGATGATGCCCCAGGCAACATATCTACTACACGAATAACGGAACCTCCATTAATTGTCAAACCGGCATCTCTGAACCTTCCATCAGTTGTGTCATTCAGATCAGCAGGGACACTGGAGGTAGTCCAGATCAATGAAAAAGCAGCATCACCAGATGGTATTTCAACTGTTGCAAATTTTTCGTCCGAAACAAAATTTGCTGTTCCATCTTCAGAATGTCCGGTTACTACTCTTCTGATTTTTTTATTCATTAGGCTATATTCTTTTGAGCAACACCGCGCATTTTACTGTTACATCACTCCTCTAAAATCGCAACAGCCCTTGTCCAGCCAGCGCTGGCCGCTTTCACTTTAGTGGGGAAGCAGGCGACGGTGAAACCATGGGGCGGTAACTGGTCGAGGTTGGCCAGTTTTTCGATCTGGCAATACTCCTTTTCGATGCCAACAAAGTGGGCTTCCCAGATGATGCCCGGGCGTGGGTCGGCTTTGTATTCCTCGACTTGTAAATGGAGTGGAATGTCCCAGCTCCAGCCGTCGGTACCAACCACCCGAATCCCCTGGTCGATGAGCCAGTGTGTTGCAGCGGCTGAAGCCCCGACGTGCCGCTTGGTGAAGTTGTCTTCATGCAGATGCCGGGAAGCATCGCAACGAATTAGCACGATGTCAAAGGGCTTGAGCGTGTAGTTGATGTCTGCCAGCTTTTCCTGCAGATCGGCCGGCTCAATCTTGAAGCCGGCGGGCTTATCCGTAAAGTCCAGCACAACTCCGGGGCGAAAGAACCAGTCCAGGGGCATCTCATCTATCGTCCGGGAGGGCTTACCGCCACAGGTCGGAGAATAATGGTAGGGAGCATCGACGTGAGTTCCGGCGTGGGTGTTGAACGATATCGTTTCCCCGGCCGGGCCGTTGTCGTTTGGGAATATACCCGACAGGCCACCGAAGATCATTTTGCCCATATTTTCCGCGCCCGTCTTATGGTCTTCGTAATATATTTTGGTCGGGAAGGGCTCCTTGACGTCTTCGGAAATGGTGACAGAAATGTCAATTATTTTCATAGTCTTCAGAATTTAGTTTTTTCAACCAGTTTAGCGGGGCACCCTTTTTTCTTCTGGTCTTGCCGTAAGGAAGCTATATGTCATTGAGTTTTGTCATTTTCCCCTTTAAATAGACTGACTTCAATACCACTACCAATAGGCAGTAAAATAGTATCAAAAGCATCCGTCGCTTTAACGGCAGTTCGATAGGCATTCACTTCTTCTTTTTGATTGGGCGGAAAAATCATGTTGTCTCCAATGACATAAGCTCCTTGGTTTAACTTTGGAAAAAACAACTCAAAACTGGGCAGGTAAAATCGCTTCCAAATATCTACCAAGACAAAATCAAATTGTTCTTTGGCCTGTCGAATACTTTCTAATGCATCTCCTACTCTAAATTCTACAAAATTGGAAAGCCCTGCTTTTTCTATTTGGGCTTTCGCATAAGCAGCTTTTTGTTCATCAAGTTCTAAGGTAATGACCTTTCCTCCTGTTGCTTCAGCTGCAGCGGCCAGCCACACTGTAGAATAGCCATAAGAAGTACCGATCTCTAAGATTGTTTTTGCCTCAGCAGCTTTTGCTAAGGTGTGCAAAAAATGGCCAACTTCTTCTCCTACAGGCAATAAGAATTCATCTCTTCGTTTCATTCCGTCTGCTATAGGCAGCGTTTTCATCAAGGCATTCTCGGTCTTTATTCGCTGATGATACTCGGCTAAAACGGTCTGTATTTTTCTATTAAATTGCATTTTCTTCACTTATGGCCGCACCCCATCTACGATGATATTTTGGCCAGTTATACATCCACCTTCTTTAGAGGCTAACAATAGCGCTACACTTTCAATATCTACTGGCTCCCCTACTCTAATTAAGCGGGGGTATCAGATGCAAGGGTAAAGCTTTTCGGCCCTCGGCTCCAGACTCCCCTGAGCGTAGCCTAAATGGGCTCGGGGGCCGAACTTGTTAAGCTCCCGTCGTACCTGCGGTACGACGGAAAAGTTGTCCGATACCGGTCTCCGAGCGTAGCCGAGGAGACCGACAATCACCCTTACATCTGATACACCGTCAATTAAGCGGTTATTGCTTTACCTTTTGTCTCCTCCAGCTTACTGGCGAAGAAGACCGCCAACACCGCTAATGCTGCCGCGACCCACAGGAAAGCCGATTCGTCTACCAGGTCGGATAAGGCCCCCGCAACTGCGGGCACGATTACGCCCCCGATTATTTCAGCAACCGCCGTAACAAAGCCAATCGCCTTGGCTTTCAGATGAGAAGGCACCGCCTCGGAAGGGACAATGGCGGCCACTAAGGGAATGGCGCCGACCATTGCGTAAGTGATGAACATTGCCGGCAGATGTGCCCCCGAACCGTTCAGGTAGTAAACGACAAAAGGATAGAAGATACCCAGACTGACCGCGATCAGCAGCGCCTTTTTTCTGCCGATCTTATCCGAAATGCCCGGAAAGAACAAGGACGATAAAAGCATCGCTACGCCCAAAAGGCCCATGGTTTTTTGCATCTCCCCCGCCGACATTAGCTGCACGTCGGTGAAGTATTTGGTGATGAACGGAATGGTGGCAAACCACCAGCCGAATACGCAGCAAGCCAGGGCAGTTCCCCACTTGATGTTTTTGTATTTCCATATTTCACTGATGGAGAATCCGGTGTCCTGCTGCGCACCCCGGCTCTCCGCAGTGCTTGGCTTCAGGTAAAAGGCAGCAATAAGGCCCAGCACAAGACCAGGTACACCCGCAATGTAAAAAGCGGTTCTCCAGCCCATGTTTTCGGCAATCTGGATCAGGATGACGGGCGCCAGAATAGAACCGAATAAGGCGCCGCCAACGGCCTGCAGTATTCCGACGTTGATGCCCAGGCGGTTAGGAGAAGACTCCCGCTCCACGAATACCTGCGCCAGCGGGATGACGGGCCCTTCCGCCAGCCCCATGACGAGGCGAGCAACCAGCAGGGTGCCAAAACCGATGGCCATTCCGGAGCCAAAGGAGCACACCGAAAAAATAAACACCGCTATAATGAAGGTGATCTTATTCTTGTTTTTCGACTCCGACCAGGCAGTGGTGTAATAACTCGAAGCGGCCCACGCCAGGGATAAGCCAGCGGCCAATAGCCCGATTTGGGTATTATTGAGGCTCAGATCTTTTGCAACGAAAGGGACCAGGTAGTTGAGGGCCAAACGATCAAAAAAGAGCACACCGAACGTCAGCGCCATGAGCGAGACGATTCCGTTTTCGTAGGTAAATAATTTTTTCATCTTCCTTTTCTTTAGTTTGGATCTTTTCTGAAGCCTGATGTTTTCGTCATTTCTTCGTTCCACGCAACGACGCCGTTGGCGGTGGCCCAACTTTCGTAAGTCGCTGCCAGCTCACTGAGTTTTTCCGGTTGACTAGCGGCGATATTCGTGGATTCCGTCCGGTCGGAGGCGAGATTGTAAAGCTCCCATTCGTTTCCGGGATAGATAGAAACGGCCTTGAAATCTCCAGACCAAACGGCACGGTCACCGAACCACTCCTGGCAGACCGGTGTATTTCTTTCCCATTCTTCTCCTTTCAGCAAGGCAGAAAAATCTTCTCCGGGAAGGCTGAAAGGCTTCGTTTCTCCGTAGTTGGTGGGATAGTCTGCGCCCGTCAGGCTGAGCAGGGTCGGCATGATGTCTACCAGGTGTAATACGCCACCAAGGGTAGCTCCGGAGTTGGTCTGTCCGGGAATTTTAATGATGAAGGGGGTACTTACACCTCCCTCGTAGGGAGAGGATTTGTAACTTCTGAGCGGGCTGTTAGAAACCTGGGCCCATTTTTTAGTGTAAGCTTCCATCGAGCCAGCCGTGCCCACGAGGCCTTCGTTACGCTTAACGGTGAAGGGCATTTTGGCTACGTCCATATTTTCAGCACCGTTGTCGGAAAGGAAAACGACGACGGTGTTGTCCAGCTGGTTCGTCGTTCCCAGATAATTCAGCAGGCGGCCAATATTCTGGTCCAGGTTATCCACCATGGCAGCGTAGACCTCCATTTTTCTGGCCCAGCTGCTTTGCTCTTCAGCACTAAGGGTATTCCAGCGTGGAAGCTTCTGGTCCTTTACGGGCGTCCAGCTTTCGTCCACCAGGCCCAGCTTTTTCATATTGTCAGAACGAACTGTTCTCAGGGCATCCCAGCCTGCATCGTATTTTCCCTTATACTTTTCGATGTCCTGCGCCTTGGCGTGCAGTGGCCAATGCGGCGAGTTGTAAGCCATGTAGAGGAAGAAGGGTTGGCCTTCGGGGGTGGCTTTTACGTAGTTGATTGCTCTGTCGGTCAATTCATCCGTTAGGTAAAAGTCTTCCTTATCGATGTTGTAGACTTCGTTGCCACTATACAAATTAGCCTTAGATGGTGGCCCCTTTAGAATGGGTTTGGTGTCAAAATAACTAGCTCCCCCGTCCAGGAAGCCGAAGAACTTATCAAAGCCTCTCTGCAGCGGCCAGTGTGGTTTTTCGTTTCCTACGTGCCATTTACCAGCCATGTAGGTGGCATACCCATTATTTTTGAATACTTCGCCCAAGGTCAAAGACTCGGCGTTCAGGTAGCCTTCGTAGCCGGGAACACCGAGGTCATCGTTGAAGAAACCAATACCTGCTTTATGCGGGTACTGCCCCGTGAGTAAGCTTGTTCTGGAAGGTGCGCAGATGGGATTGGTGTAAAACTGCATTAATCGGGTCCCTTCTGATGCGAGTCTGTCGAGACTTGGAGTACTTATCTCTGAACCAGCGTTCCCCAGGTCTGAAAAACCCATATCGTCCGCCAAAATCAGGACGACGTTTGGTTTTTCTGCACTCGTAACACTTTCCTCTTGGGCGGTGTCGGCGTTCGTGCAACCGACGAGAGATAGCGTGATCAACCCCAGAATAAATAATCTCATTCTATTAATTTTTTGGTAATTTTCAATAGTCTGTGCCTAAGCTAAATAATAAAATGCACAAAGCTGAACAAAGGGAAGCTGGGCTGTACGCGCCTGGCTTCCCTTTGGTTCACGTTTGTTGTGCAGACCGCCGAAAAGGCTCTAGAACCTGACCGTAGCGGTCAGGAACACAGATCGCGGCATACTACCCTGTGTGGAGAAAATGGAGTTGGGGTTGTTGGCAATAAATTCCGGGGAAAATCCATCCCTGTTCAATGCTGCCGGGAACCCACCAGGACCTTGCCAGCCCAGGATACCATAGTTGTCCAGTACGTTGTTGATGTTCAACTGCAAGCCAAACTTGGGCGAGAAGTCGTAGCCTGCAGCCAGATCTACCGTACCAAAGCCAGGCAAGGTGAAGGCATTAGGCACGTTAGCCTGGCGGTCTCCCATATAGCTATAGTTCAAAGAAGCAAAGAACTTCTCTCCGTTGTAAATGGGGTTGATGTTGAAAATGATATTAGCGGCGTTGTCCGCTTCGTTGCCGGAGTAATCCACAATGGCATCATCTTGTGGGCCATCCCGGCCTTCATCCCAAACGGTAAATTTATCAGCAGTAGAATTTTGGAAAACAGCGTTTGCACGGACTGATAGCTCCTTGGTGATGTTGTATACACTTTCGATCTCCAAGCCGAAGGTCGTATATTCATTGAACTGGTAAAGCGGGGAATAACGCGTACCGTCTTGGCGGGAGAAGGTCTGAATGTTGGGCACGTTGGTCAAATGGCTGTAGAATGGCGTAGCTACCAACCTTAACTTGTCCGTATTGACCTTATACCCTACTTCAATCTGAGTGATTCCCTCCAAAAGCGTCGGATTGTTATTGACGAGGTCATCCACCAACAGGTCGTCGTTCAAGTCCAGGTAAAAGAAGGTTGAAGGAGCTTTATTACCAAGCGCAAAGCGGGCGTAAATGGCGTTTTCTTTATTCAGGCGGTAGTTTAAGCCCGCACTGAACGATACACTATTGAGGGTGAAATCATAGTTTACCGGTGCGCCTTCCGTACCTCCTCCATTGTCCCAAAGGGTAAGGGGGTTGCCATCACGGCCGCCAAAAGAAGAATCTCCCTGACGGGGATTTTCTACTCCGATCGTATTGAAGCCTACCGAGCTTACATTTTCGTACCTAACCCCCCAATCCAGGTTCAGTTTTGGGGATATTTCCCAGTTGTGCCCTAGAAAGAGGGCGAAAATCCCCTGGGTCGTTTCGCCGTTGTCGGATCCTGACCAACCAACGTTCATGAAACCTTCGGGGCTGGTTACTTCATAAGTTTGTCCATTATTGGCATCTAAGGTTATCCGTGCAGGTACCGGGCGGTCCTGGATCAGGCCACCACTTAGGCCCATTCCTTTACTCCAGTTGGTTACATCAAGTGTAGACCGGCTGTAGAAGCTACCAAGGTTAAAGCTCATTTTTTCTAACTTCTTGCTCAAAACAAGTTGGTTTGCTACCTCATTTCTGATAATGTCCTGGTAGAACATTGGCATGAAAAGTAATGAGTTGGGCTGTACGTTAGAACCTGGGAAATTATTGTTTTCCCCCGGGACAAGAATGGCTGGTGGCCCGGGTACTGCATCGGGGCCTACATTAGGGATTAACTCAACGGTACCAAATTCCTGACCGGTTGTTGGATCTGAGAACCGGTAGGTTCCAGTTCTGGCCGGGTTGGGCCCGCCAAACAAGCCCGGAATCGCGTAAAACAGGAAGCTGGTCGTACTGATGGGCGTTACGACCGCCGTTCCGTTTCTCTCGTCGCTTTTACTAGAGTACTTGAAGTCATTTTTCAACAAGAAGCCGTTCCCCAGGTCTTGCGTCCAGTTAAATCCGGCTGCACGGTCAATACTGTGCAGGAGATTTTTGGGGTCAAAATTTCTAATTCCGTCCTCATTGAAGGGAATATCAATATCGAAATCGTAAAGTGCGTAGGAATCATAGCGGGAAAAACCATCCGCGATTTGCGGGTCTTCCCAGTTGGTAGACGGAATAAAGGCCATTCTGTCGTTGCGGTCGTTGAGGTACTTCAGGTTCAACCGGAAAGAGCCTGTATTATACTGCTTCACCAGGTTAGCTCTGATTTGGCCACCTTTATTGATGGGGTATCCCCGGTCCCGGGCGCCATCCGATTGGCGGTAAAAACCACCGATGTTGTAGGTCAAGCCTTCCGCGAGTGGGCCACCGACGTTAAAATCCGCCCGGTAGTAGGGGTTCTGGACGTTGCCCTCCAGACCAAACTTCGTCCGTACTTCGCCGGCAAATTCTTCACCGCCCGTTTTCGATACGTAGTTGAAAATACCACCGGGTGCATTGGCACCGAGAATGGAGGCCGTGCCACCACGTACAGCTTCAACGCGTTCGGTCATGGCATCTGCTCGTAGGAAGAGATCGGGGAACAATTCTACATTAGTAACGGGTAAGCCGTCTTCCTGCAGGGAGACGTAGCGGTAGCCATTGATGTTGTCAATGGAATTAGCCGACAATCCTCTCGAGTAAACGGAGTTCCATATTTCACCCCGGGCCTGGTTGACAAAAACGCCGGGGATGTTTTTAAGTAAATCCGCAGCACTCGTTGCCGCTACACGGTCGAGCTGCTCAGTGCCGAGGGTCGTGATGGCAATGGAAGACTCCATTTTGGTCCTGGCATCAAATACACCAGTTACCACCACTTCATCCAGTGTCGAACCGGCTTCCAGTACAATTTGCATGTTACTGGCCGCAAGTATTTCCTGTTGGGCGTAGCCGGTGTAGCTGATCTGCAGGAGATCACCCACTTTTGCTCCGTTCAGGGTGAAGTTCCCGTCCAGGTCGGTTACCGTTCCCGTTTGCGTCCCTTTAATTACGACGGAGGCCCCAATCAGGGTCTCCCCCGAAGCATCGGTTATGGTGCCGGATACGGTTTGTGCGACCAGGGTGCCTGAACTGAAGGCCGCGAAGAAAAAGAGAAGAAGAATTAGAGAAGAGCCATTTCTCAGAAAGAGAGAATTAAGCCTTCTCGTCGAGGAAAAAAAGATTGACATATCTAAGAGGTTTCATGATCAACTAAGGAAGAATCTCTCAGGCAACTAATGGCCTCAAAGTCTTTTATACTATTTTTCAAGGCTGTGATCTTATGACTGCCCAGCAGTAATTTCACCAAAAGCAATTTATGTTGAGAAAACAAAAAGGTATTCATTTTACAACGAATCC
>JBGCFZ010000337.1:0-3507 GCA_045110355.1 Lewinella sp.
TTTCTCCTTCAGCAACTAATCCACAAAGTAATAGTGCAGCTCCTGCTCGAAGGTTTATGGCACAGACCTCAGCACCGCGTAAGTTGTTACCACCGTGGATAACAAGAGCATCTCCAACTACTTCACTTTTGACGCCCATTGAAGACATTTCATCTGCATACAGAAATCGGCCAGCGAAGCGGAGGTCGACGATCTTACTTTTACCACGTGCCATGGTTGCATATGCAGCAATTAAGGGTTGCATATCCGAGTTGATGCCAGGGTATGGGCCAGTAGATATTTCTATTGGATAGATCGGGCCAGGCTTAATCAATAGTGAGTTACCCTGCGCAGAACGGTAAAAATTCAGGCCACTCTCGCGAAGAAAAATCATTGGTACCTCAAGCGCTTCATGGGGAAAATTAGTGATCTCAACGTCGCCGCCGGTCATCGCAGTGGCGATGGCCAGGGTAAGCGCCTCCATATTGTCTGGAATACAACGATACTCGGTGCCTGTCAACGCTGTCTTACCATGGATCACAATACTTTCCTGGCCGTTCACCTCAATGTCAGCTCCCATAGCGCGTAACATTTCGATCAAATCCAGTATCTCCGGACGTATATGAGGGTTCCATACCGTAGTAGTACCGGAAGCAAGACATCCCATCAAAATTCCGTTTTCGGTAGCTCCGGTGGACCGTAGGCTGAGGTGAATTTCCGCTCCCCGTAGTCCGTCAAGAGCTTCGGCGTACAAGTAATCACCTTCGTCCCAAACACGAGCGCCGAGCGCCTCCATGGCCTTTACGTGTAAGTCGTATTTTCGTTCGCCCAATTTACAGCCCCCCGGAAGTGGGACCGATCCCCGGCCATGCCTGGTAAGGAGACATCCGAGGATGAGTAACGTATTCCGGATAGAGCGCCCATCATAACGTAGATCCGTAATGGTGTCTACATTTGTCACGGAGACGGTGTCGTCTCCTTCTATGGTGTACCTCTTACCTAAGACCTCCAACATTTCCAGATGAATCCGGAAATCGTCAATGGTGATTGGTACGCCCGTAAGACGGACAGAATCTTCTGTTAGCAACGTCGCTGCCAGCAATTTCAGACTGCTGTTCTTGGCCCCGCTGAGTTTGACCTTCCCGCTTAGGGTACTGGGTCGGACTTTTACTGTTCCTGTTTTCAAATTATTATTCCTCGTTTATGGTGTCCCGGTAAAGTTTAAAACAAAACAGTATCATACCGGACAATATTCCCCCGACAATACCACCCTTAGCGGTACTGATAACCAGGGAAGGTGTATTGAGTCTTATTGGTTCTACCGGAGCTTCAATGATGGCAAAGGCTGGTGTCTGGTTCGCCAACAAAAAGCGGGCTTGTTCCTGGTTTTTAACTGCTTCGCCGTATATGATCTGATTTAGACCAATTTCTCTTTGAACCCGCTCTAGCTCCGTGAGATTATTTTGCAACCTAACGCCAGCTCTACGGTCTTGTAGGCGAGCATATCGGCCTTGCAATAAATTAAGTACCGCCCGGATACTGTCTACCTTACTTTCAATTACGACCAGTGTCTTTTTCTGAGGGGCGATAGACTGGCTAACGTAAAGGTTGCTTAATGCGATGTACCATTTCTGAGCAAGTACCAAAGTCAAATTCTCAGAAACTGTGGAAACCTTCATTTTAACAATTCCGCTCTCCCCATCGAAATCAATTTCGCACAGTCCATCGATGTTGGCACTCACATTTCCTCGTAAAAGGCCTTGTAAACTTTTCATGGCACGGTTTTCTTGCCGGCTGAAAGAGAAAGGAGTTACTTGGGTAAACAAAAAGCCTGCCATATCATCGGACTCCATCCATGCTTCGTGGTAATCATACAGATTAATCAGGTGGTTAGCTACCAATACCGTATCCGTACTTACTATGATGGAATCAAACAGTAGTTCGTTAAAAACCGTTGGAGACCGGGCAATCGCCATTAGTTTATGATAATTAGGCCCCGTACCTCCACCGCCAAGACCAAATCTTCCCAAGACCGAACCAATCCCGGCTCCCCCGTTACCAGTGTCTTCATTAAGTGAAAACCGCAAATTCGCGCTATAGGTGCCTACGGTCGAGTAGGCCTCCCAGGCAAACCAACCTCCGACAAGTAGGCCGAAGGCTAAAAAGAAGTACCATTTCCGCAAAAAATAGCGAAAATAATCTCCAATCAGCAGCAGGATGTCCCGCAGGGTTATTTCTTCGGGAGGGTAATTGTTCATGCTTTGGCGGGAGTAAGGTTAGTGGCGTACCAATCAGCGGCAAGCGTAAGACCATCCATTACAGAAATAGCCGGGTCGTAGCCCAATAGCTTTCTCGCTTTAGTTATATCCGCCAGGCTGTGGGGAACATCACCAGGCCGTGTGGGGCCATAATGAGCATAGACCTCAGTACCCGTTAATTCGCGAATACGGCTCCACAGTTCGTTGAGCGTCGTTCTTTGACCAGCACCAATGTTATAAACTTCATTCAGCGCTTCAGGGCTATTAGAAAACAAGGCCAGCTTGTTGGCTTGGATGACGTTGTCGATGTAGGTAAAATCACGACTAAAAGTTCCATCACCATTGATAACAGGCCCCTCTCCCTTCAGCGCCAAACTGAAAAAGATTGGAATCACAGCCGCGTAAGCTCCATCAGGGCTTTGTTTACGGCCAAAGACGTTAAAATACCGAAGGCCCACAAAATCAGTACCATAGGTTTGGTGAAAAACATCCGCATATAGCTCATTGACTAATTTGGTAACGGCATAGGGAGACAGGGGTTTACCAATACGGTCTTCTACCTTGGGAAGCTCTGTAGAATCTCCGTAAGTAGAAGAAGACGCTGCATACACTACACGATCCAGCCCACACTCACGTGCAGCATTAAAAATATTGAGCGTACCCCCAACATTAACCGCGTTTGTTAGTAAAGGATTCTTGATGGAGCGTGGAACCGAACCTAAAGCCGCCTGGTGCGTGATACGATGTATTCCTTCGCAGGCCTTCAGACAGGCGTCATAATCAGTGATGTCACCTTCGAGAAACTCAAAAGCAGGGTTCCCCTGGTAATCCTTAAGGTTTTCAATTGATCCGGTGGCCAGATTATCTAATACCCTTACTATATCGACTCTTTCGTCTTCAAGCAACGCCCCAACCAAATTGGAACCGATAAACCCGGCTCCGCCAGTAACTAAAATATTCATTCTTAAGCTTTAAGGATTATTCCTGTTCTTCAACAAAACAGAGGAGTCGATCTTGAGCAGCCAGCAGCAGGTATTTTCCGCTATTCCCCTTAAGGCTGCCGAATCAGGATAAAAGTGGTAATCGTTGTGGCTGCCCCCAGAATTACCTGAGCCAATCCTATCCAATTAAACCGTTCCTCCCGCCGTTCTTTCTGCTTCTTCTCTGGCTTCAGGGGCACGCGAATAGTGGCTCCGGGTCGCAAATTCGGGTAATTATGAATCCCCATGAAACTTGCTGTTTCCTTGAATTGTCCGTTGGCATATTCTAC
>JBGCFZ010000338.1:0-10025 GCA_045110355.1 Lewinella sp.
GACGAAAGTGCCAGTAGCCTGACGGTGAATAACCTGACCGGAGGAGCCAATCTCAATGTATCGGGTAGCTTTTTCCGAACGGGGACCCAAGAGTCGGCGGCACGGCAACAGCGCAGCCTAAATTCCAATTGTGAGATAACGCTGGAGAATCTAAAAATTAATAAAGGAACCAAGCGTATTGAAAGCGGACAGGCGACTTTTTTGCTGACGGGATCTTCTTCAGGCGGCCGCTCCTTCAGTGTCGAGGGAAGCATTATTTTCCATGGTTCGGGTGCCGCTACGGTTATTATTAACGGCAACCAGTATGAGGTAAATCGTTAAAGCAGTTTATCCAAATTTCAAAGTTGTCCTCCCGGCCGGTTGTGGTCGGGAGGACATTTAATCTTCCTCAAAAAAATCATCATGCTTACCATTCTCGAAGAATTCGGCTACCTGGCCACCTGGCTCTTGAGCACAGTTGTCATTTATGGGCGCTACCTGATGTTGGCCGGAGTCGCTTATTTCCTTTTTTATCGGTATGGCTTTGGCCCGGCCCGGCGCAAGATTCAGGCGGCCTGGCCAACGACTAAACGGTTGCGCGGCGAATTATGGGAGTCGGCCACTACCGCCCTGGTATTTGGGGCCGTCGGCCTGTTTATTGTGGCGCTAAGGTCTCGGGGCTTAACCCTGGTTTATACCGATTTTACGGCCTACGGTTGGTGGTATTTGCCCGTGTCTTTTGTGCTGCTTGTCGTATTACACGATGCTTATTTTTATGGGCTGCACCGCCTGATGCACCACAACAAGTGGCTAAGGAAAATACATGCGGCACATCATGGCAGCTATAACCCTACTCCATTGACGGCACTGGCCTTTCATCCGCTGGAGGCCCTGGCGGAGATCGCGATCATTCCGGTGTTGCTGTTTGTTATCCCGGTACACCCGCTGGTACTCGTGGTATTTGGCTTGTGGTCTTTGGGGTGGAACATAATTGGTCATCTGGGGTACGAGTTGTTTCCGGCGGGCTTTGTCCGTCATCCGATTGGCCGGTATTTCAACACCAGCACGCATCATAATCAGCACCACGTTGATGGCCGGTACAATTTTGGCTTGTACTTCAATTATTGGGACCGCTGGTTTGGTACAAACAACCCGACTTACGAGCAGACCTTTGCCAGCATTACTGAACAGTAGGGCGACGGCGCGCAGGTGCAAGGGAAGGTTGAAAGACCACTGGCGCTCTGTCAGTAAGCCGTGCCTAAAACTCCACGTTGATCAATTCCACAAACTGCTGAATCCGGGCGTCGACCATCTCTTTGTTCAGGCCCTGCATGCGGCGGGTGCCGAAATCTTCCACTACGAAGCTGGCCATGGCTGAGCCGTAGATGATGGCCCGCTTGAGGTTAGCGAAACTTGTATCATCAGTAGCGGCCAGGTAGCCCATGAATCCGCCGGCAAAGGTATCGCCTGCACCAGTTGGGTCTACAACCGTTGGCAACAGCAGTGCTGGAGCAGAGAAGAGCTTGTCGCCGTCAAACAATAAGGCGCCGTGTTCTCCTTTTTTGATGATGAGGATGCGTGGTCCCATATCGACGATCTTCGCGGCAGCCTTCAATAAACTCAGCTCGCCGCTGAGCTGGCGGGCTTCTTCGTCGTTGATGACTAATACGTCGATTCGCTTAAGCACTTCCTTCAGCGGCTCCATGGCAATATCCATCCAGAAGTTCATCGTATCGAGTGCGATGAGCTTGGGCTTGGATTCCATTTGCTCAATAACCTGCATTTGTACCTGAGGAGACAGGTTGCCAAGCATGACGTAATCGGTGTTACGGTAAGCGGCAGGTAGCTTCGGATTGAATTCTGCGAGGACGTTTAGTTGTGTGTCGAGGGTGTCACGGCCCATCATGTCATCGTGGTAACGGCCCGCCCAGAAAAAGGATTTACCATCAGGAACTACTTCTACTCCGTCAAGATCGGCACCCCGGCGCTTGAGGTCATTCAGAAAATCCTGGTTATAATCGCCGCCGATGATGGAAACGAGTTGTACGGGGTTCACGAGCTGCGTTGCCGCCATGGCAATGTAGGTACAGCTGCCTGCCTCGATCATTTTGACTTCGCCGTAGGGCGTGAAGACGTCGTCGTAGGCAATAGTTCCGATGGCAAGTAAGCTCATGAGTGTGGTAAGTTGCAGGTTAGGGAGTTGCAGGTTACAAGTTGCAGGTTATTGGTAACTGCGGCTATAAACCTACTATTTTATTAAATAAAAAAGCCGAATACGATGGCTCGTACTCGACTTTTTATGCGCCTCAGAAAGGGCTCGAACCTTTGACCTACGGATTAACAGTCCGCCGCTCTAACCAACTGAGCTACTGAGGCATTCTTGCGAAGCGGCTGCAAATGTACGATGGGTTAATAATATTAACAACAGGCTGGGAAAAAAAAGTAGAAAAAAGTTACTCCATTGATCGACGTACCTTCGCCCAACTGAACTTTTTGCAAGGAAAATGGAAGCATTAGCGGACCAAATTGCAGGAGCTGGTTTTCTCGACTGGTTAGCCTTGCTTACTTCTCTGGCCTACGTTTGGCTGGCTGCGCGTGATAATAATTGGTGCTGGTTGTTTGCCAGCGTCAGTACGACAGTGTGGGCATGGCAGTCTTTTGTTGAGTATAAATTGGTGTCGGATGGCTTATTGCAGGTCTTTTATTTTATTATGGCTGGGGTTGGCCTATGGCGATGGAGTAAAAAAGGGAAAGGTCATGATAGTGATGAGGGGGAAGGACGCATGAAAGCTTTGCCGATCACGAGTATGTCAATCAAGGAGCACTTGTTTACGATACTTGGCGGATTGACCGGAGGGCTGGGGTTGGGCTATTTCTTTAGTCAAACGCTGGTGGCTGCAGCCACCTATCCCGATGCGATCACTACCGTATTCAGTGTCATCACTACTTTCCTGTTGATTGGCCGGAGGTTAGAAAATTGGTTGTACTGGATCGTGATCGATTCTGTTTACGTTTGGATATATTCCGGAACGGGAGCTATTCTCTTTGCTGCGATGATGATCGTCAACATTGGAATGGCCTGCTACGGGTTTGTTCAATGGCGCGGCGGGATGCGGAAAACTGAACAAGCTGTGTCTTAAAGGAGTTGGAACAGGCAAGCTACCCTCAATATGCCATTAACTCAGACCTCAAAACTTACGGCCGCCGTTCTGCGGCGGCTCCTCCTCATCTGCGTCGTAGTGGTGCTGTATTACGGAAAGGGGTTGTTGCTTCCGGTAATGGTGGCTTTGCTTGCCATTCTGCGTATTGTTTTCAGCCACGTCAAAGGGCTTGAAGACCATGCTTACCTGATGGGGCAGGATTAGGGACACGTTGTATTTAATTCGCGTCCCTTACCTTGCGGGCCTACCTAAAGATTCTGCTCATCATGGAAGTACTCTATACTGCACTCAAACATTCCCACTCCGGCCTACGCTGGGTGGTGCTCGTCCTGATGGTTCTGGCCATCCTCAACGCTTTTGGTAAGCGACGCGGCGGCTCAGTTTACCCAGGAAAGGATAAGCTGGCCCTGTTTGCCATGATCAGCGTCCATGTTCAACTACTGATTGGCTTGTTGCTTTACCTGTGGCTAAGCCCACTGGTTAGTTTTGAAGGAGACGTCATGGGGAATTCCGTTACCCGGTTCTACACCGTCGAGCACTTGCTTGGTATGGTCATCGGTATTGTGCTGGTCACCGTTGGTTACTCCAAGGCGAAGCGGCAAGCAGAGCTGAATAAAGGCTGGAAGACCATTGGCGTTTTCTACCTTATTGGCCTGGTGGTTATTCTGCTCTCTATTCCGTGGCCGTTCCGTAACCTTGGTGCAGGCTGGTTCTAATTTGCCCTCGTATGAAAGACGAGGACTACGACCAGGAAGCGGCCCGGCACTACGCCGCCTATCGGCCACCATTGCATGCCGCTATTCTGGCCCTCGGGCTAAAGGACGAAGAACGGTTTGGCCAAGCTCTTGACGTGGGATGTGGGACTGGAAATTCGACTCATGCGCTGCGGGCTTGGTGCCCGAACGTAATCGGTACTGACCCAAGCATGGCGATGATCGAACGCACTAAAGCCCTTCCTGGTGTCAGTTTCAGGCATCAACCTGGTGAAGACATCGACGCCGGGCTGGATGGAACCACGTTTGACCTGATCACCTTTGCTGGGTCCCTTTTTTATCTGCACAACCCCGTAGTTCTTACTAGCCTGAAAGGCCTTCTGGTTCCCGGTGCTACGGTAATTGTTTACGATTTTGACGTTCTGTTACAACCGGTGTTCAACCTGCTTGGCGTTAGTATGCCGAGGAGTGATTATGATCACGCGAAGAACCTGTCCGACGTGGCCAGTAACGTACTCCACCTGATGAAGACTGCCGTTGAAGACATCTCCTTCGTCTTGAACGCAACGCAACTGGCACACCTGCTGTTTTCCGTCTCCTCTTGGCGAAAAGGACCTTTAGCCAACTATGAGTTTAGCCAGTTGGTCCACCTACTGCCTAAAACGACTACGCTCAAGGCCAAAACGTGGCTAACCCGTTATGCTTTTTGAAAAAACTTCCCTTTCATCCTGCGGCCGCGCCCTGCTTAAATTAAAAAACAAGATGGTAGCGCAGCCAACCAGCACAGATTCCTTTCCCTTTCTTCTACTTATCCTTCCGATACCGCGCAGCAATTTCATCTACGCGCTGTTCCAGCCGATGGTAGAAATCGTTGCCATCCCTAAGGACAAAAGCCTCCCGAACCTTATTGATCTCGTCGTCAAGTTGCTGCAATAGGTCGGCGATCACGTAGCTCTGGCTTGCCTGGTAAAATGGGACATCGTCTGGTAGCCTCAATTTAATGTTCTCTTGTCCTGAAGCAGCGAGTTCCCGTAGCAAATAACGAGCGGCTAACCGGAATTTGAAAGGGTTTTTATGTTCGCGGACATTCAGCATAACGGCCCAGTTACGCTCCAGTACTTCGAGCGCATGGCTGTGCCGACCGGCCGCCGCATGGCCAATGATGGTCACAGCATTCATGTCGAGTTTTCGGGCGGTGTCTTCCAACTCCAGCTTTGTCAGCAACTCCATGGCATCGTCGAAACGATCAGTCAGCAAATAAGGAATCAACAAGACGTCATAGAACATTTCGGGTATTTCGCCGCAGGTTTCCCTCCCTTCCAAAATGGGCGCACTTTCTTCAATCGCCTGGTCGTATTTCCCCTGGCGGACGTAGTGGCTGACGCGTGAACTGAGGAAACAGGCACCACAGTCGTTCAGGGAGTCACTCAGGTTAACGCCTTCGTTGATTTCCCGTAGTACCTCATCCGCCACATCGTAATTACCTAGTTGGCTGTTGATTTTAAAACGGTACTGCAAGATGCTTTCCTCGGCTCCTCCTTCAGCAGTAAACCGGCGTTCCATATCCTCAAGCGTATCCATTATTTGTTCACGGGAAATGGTGGAGAATTGAGAAAGTCGGTTGATGACCCACTTATAATCCCACAGCGTCATAAAAGACCACATGTGCTCTTTGAAGACTTCCGGCTTTTCGTCCATGATGGCCAGAATGAAAGAATAGGCAACCAGTGCCTTTTCAGGAAAGCCCGTCGTAACGGCTGCTTTTACCAGTTGAGAGCGGCCCTTCAGTTGGTACTCAATATCCTGATGGCGGTCAGCCAGTTGTACGGCCTTCTCTGCCAAACGGCGCTCTCCATCTGTTTTGGGGCTCCAGGATATTTGATCCAAAAGGCCCTGTATTTCTATTCGGTAATCACTCATCACATATATGGGTTAGCGGTCCATCAACTCCAGTAGGCCGTCGCTGAGTATGTTTAATTCTTCGTTATTCAGGGGATGGTGTCCAAGCAATAGGGCCTGGACGTACAGTATTTCTATTTCTAACTTAATGTCGTTGTCCCGTTCTGCTAGGCGCTTTACCAAAGCATGGTTAAAGTTGAGACACAACTGAGAGTTCGAGTTGTAATTAGCGGTATCTGCCACACTGTCCAGCAGGGAAGCCCAGGTATTACTGACGATGTCTTTAGATTTTTGCACCGACCGTTGGAAGTTGGTCTGTTCGTCCATGTAATAGATCGTTGGAACATTTTCCGGGGAGAATTTTCGAAGTACAGCCCGACAGTTGAAGCGACTAAGTGCGGCGTTGGCCCGATCAACGAAGCTAAAGGTGGCTTCTCGTTCTTCGACCGTAAGGTCTTCGAAGCGCTGGATAAAATGACTGGTATTGACGTTGCGAACCGGAACGTTGCGGAGGCGGCCGTAACGTTGTACCAGAGCAGCGTCATGGAGGTAACCACTGTTGATGACGATCGTGCGTTGGGCACTTGCCACACCGGCCAGCTGGCGGTATTCATCGAGGTCACTAACGTGCAATAGCTCTTCGGCACTTACCATCACGTCTTTGAGCTTCATCTCTCCGAAGGTGGTCTGGAATGGGATATGATCGACGATGACGTTGAAGAAATCATCATCGTGCAGGGCCAGGCCTTTTAGGGTGGCGTAATGAATGGCGATGAGCTGGCGCATCCGGTCAGGCCGATCATTGGCCAGGTCTTTCAGGTAGTTTTTCAGGGCCTCACCCAGCTGCCGCCGGGTTTGTTGGAGGGTCTCATCTTCGTAGAAAGACTCCCGGCTGGCCGTTGGCCGCAGGTTATTGGTGTTGATGATGCACTTTACGAAGAACGCCCATTCTGGGAGCACATTTTCGATCTGTTCCGAGATCAACATGCGTTTCAGGTACACTTTGTGCAAGGTTCTGGAAGCGGGGCTGGGGGCAAAAGGTAATACGTAGGCTACGCCGGTGGTTGAGCCATCGGCCGTACGCAGCGGGATGGCATCAAAAAAATTGGTGCCAAACTCCTGGATACCGTATTGCCTAAGCGTTTCTGATGGAACGGTGGGCTCCAAAAAAGGCGCGTTATTTAGGTTAAGCGGTTGGGCATCTTCCCCGAAATGTATCGGGAAAGGTAGTAGGCCGCCATAGTAAACGACGAGTTTGCGGAGGAACGCCGGCTTGAAGAATTTGGCCACTCCTTCCTTCTCCCGCAAATATACTTTAGTGCCAGGTTGTAAGTCGGCACTCAGCTGTCGGATGCGGTAGGAACCGTCGGCATTGCCCCGCCACTCAAGTGCCGGGCCTCCTTTTGCCGAACGGGTAACCATCACGATCTCATCGGTGATCATAAAGCAGGAAAGCAAGCCGATGCCAAATTGCCCGATAAAGTCTTCGCGGGAGGAAAGGTCACTAACTTTTTTCTTAGAACTGGAGCCAATGCTGGAAAGAAACAGATGCACCTCTTCTTCCGTCAGGCCAATCCCGTTGTCTTCAAAAATAAGCTGTGCGGGGTTATCGGCGTCTCCTGGAATGAGGTCAAGACGGACAAAGGCTTCAAAGTCTTCGTCAACCTTTCGCCTGGCCACCAACGCGTCAGTGGCGTTTTGCAGCAGCTCGCGCAGGAAAACTTTTTCTTCGCTGTAGAGGTGGTTTGCCAGGATATCGATGATGCCGGCAAGGTTGACCTGGAAATTAAATTGTTCTTCGGGGAGGGTGTTTTCAGACATGAAATAGCATTAGGTGAGGCAATCGGGCAACCGCTGAGGGAAGACAAAAGTTGCTGTCCTATTGGGCGTGCGGACGATCAATGATGGTTTCTGTCTCCCGTTTCCCCGCGACATCTGCAATGCCCGTCATCTCGAGGAAAAAGGTGAGTAGTACTAAGCCGATGATTAGGTATAGGATAATTTTAAAGGTAGAGGTCTTTTTCTCTTGAGTGGTTTCCGCCATAGGAGAGCAATAATTTTCTTTTCGCTAAGAACAGCAATTTTTTGCTAAGGTGAAGTAAAGGATGCCAGAATATCTCCATTACGAAGGGGTTTGGCAAATTAGGCAGTGCTTTGATCCACAAACGCAACCAATCGTGATTCAACGGTAGCCCAAAGTCTAATAAGAGGAGGGCGCGGCCGCAGGTGCAAAGAAAGGGACAGGAGCAAAGGAGATCAGGTGTATATTTTAAAGTATAATCATAAAAATTACAAAATAATAAATTTTATTAAAAATACGCGTATAGTTGCGATAAAATAACGATAGTTCGTATATTTGTATCATCGGAAGTAGAGAGCATAAAATCCGATAAATAGACACCTAAACCCTATAGTTTTTCCGTTTTTTGCAACCTTATTATCAAAAAGCCAGGGCTAATCAGCCCTGGCTTTTATTTTGTTGTGACGCCTTGTTTACGGAGGGTTTTCGAACTCGACCACTAGGTTGTCAGCACCTCTGTACCTGAAGCATAGCCGTAAAGGCGAGCCCCTTCTGATTCATTGCGTTCTTCGTGCACGTCGGCCAGGAAGAAACCGCCGCCGTCTTGTTGAGCAACATTCTTCATCATGTTTCCGCGGTGTAACTGTTCGTAGGTGTCATAATCAACTGCCTGGCGCAGGTTGAGTCGTAGTTCAATATCGAAACCAGTTGCGACCTCCCGCCAATCCGGCTGGATGGTGGCACCGAAGACTTTTGATTTAGAGCCGCTGCCGTAGGCAAAAATACAGATGGAACGGCCCACAATGTCTCCTTCTTCCTTCAGCATGGTTTCCAGCGTACTCATCAGGCTGAGGAAGACGCTGCCGGCATAAAGGTTACCAACCCTTGAGCTGGCCCACTCTCCGGGAGCGATCCGCTCCTGAACGAAGGTTTTGTAGTCCGATGTTTTGGTGACCATCTTCAGGAAGTCAGCACAACTGGTGATGTATTGCTCGCGATCTTCATAATCGTCGGCACAGGGTACTTCCAGTTCGTTACGCAGGATGAATTCCACCCAGTCGCCTCCGGCTTTGAGCTCTTCCATAAAGATCTCGGAAAACATCCGTCGAGCTTGAAAAGCGTATGGAAGGTGGAATACGAGGTGGGAGAAGTCCTGAAGCAATTCTCCTGCTTTACCGCCACTACGATTACGGTAATCGTATAATGCTTCCCGTATTCTGGCCTGGTAGGCCTGGTTGCTGTACGGTCCGTCAAAGACGGGGGTTGCCTTGTGCAGCATGAGGAACGACTCGTTGCAATCCAGTACACCCTTGCAATCAATGCCTTGGGCCAGCTGATTTTCGATGTCTTCTAGGTTGAAATCTTCTGCCGATACATCAGGCAACAAATCAAGCACCTCCTGAATAATTTCCCGCTTGGTCACCTTCCGGTTAGGCTTAAAGAAATCATGGGCTGGGCGGGTAGCTACGCCAAAATCAGGATCGATGGCGAGCAGGCGAGGCGCCTGCTTTACCAGCATGGCCACCGCGCCAGCCCCCTGGGTATATTCTCCCGGGCTGTTCATTTCATACTTGGCTTCGTCGCTGGCAACTACGATGCCGATCCGGCCTTCCTTAGCTGCTGCCCATTCCAGGGAGTTCTGCAAGGCGTCTACGCCCCCGATGCAGGCGAAGGTCAGGTCAACCACGTCGCAGTGCAGAAAGCAATTCCCTCCGTGCGAGTCCGTAAAATGATCCTGCAACATATCCAACACGTAGGTGGCGGTTGGCTTAGCACCATCCAGGGCACTTTCGGTCCCCAGGTAAATGCGACCGATCTGGTTGGGGTCCAGGTCGTTTTTATGCATGAGGTCCAGCACTGCGTTGGCGGCCATGGTAGCGGCATCCTCCAGGGCATCGGCTACTGCCATTTGCTCCAGGCCGAGCCCTTTGTTGAGTTTGGCATAATTCAGGCTCCTTGCCGTGGCCAGGTCTTTAATGGGAAGGTAAAGCTGGGGTACGTAGAGGGAGAAATCATCGATACCAACAAAGGGAGTTCGCATACTGGTTACTTGAGGTTTGAAATTCAAAGTAGCAACAGCGATAGGGAGATAGGGTTTAGTTTTTGACCTGAATATGGACTAAAACTAGGTAAATAAGTGCTTAGGGATTTACGACGCGAAGACGGGGCTAGTGGGTGAGTTCATAATTATCTGGCCGTTTAGTCCGCAGGATTTTCGTGCCGTGGCAAGGCGCTGAAACCGGATTTTAGCCA
>JBGCFZ010000339.1:0-6885 GCA_045110355.1 Lewinella sp.
GAACAACAACAAGCCCTAGCAGCCGAACGTGACCGCATTGCCTCAGAACTACACGACGACCTAGGCGGAGACCTAGCCTCCATGGCCTTCATCATCGACGGGCACAACTCCCTGAAAGAGCTGGGCGTTGACGCCGAACTCGACGTCAGCCGCCTGGGCCAGCTGGCCAACGGCGCCATCAAGCACATGCGCGAAATGATCTGGGTGCTTGACGACGAGCAGGCCACCCTCTCCACCCTCGCCAAACAACTCCTGGCGAACGCCCGGGAAATGGCCGCCATCGGCGACCTCAGCCTGCAGGCCGATATTCCGGAAACCTTACCGGAACTTCCCCTCTCCAGCATCCAGAAAAAGAACATCCTGCTGATGGCCAAAGAGACGATGCAGAACATCCGCAAACACGCCAGGGCGTCTGCATTTAACCTCCGATTGGCAGTCGAGCAAGCAGGAGAACAATCATACCTCCTCCTCGTCATCACCGACAATGGACAGGGCATGAAGGCCACCCAGCAAGGAGAAACGGACAAACCACTTAACCATGGCCACGGCCTGAAAAACCTCCATAAGCGCGCCGAAGAGATCAACGCAACACTGAGCTTTACTTCCTCCATCCCACGGGGAACTAAGGTCACACTCCGCTGCCCAATAGCCCAACAACCAAAAGCCCCCATCAAATGACCCGAATTTCCATAGTAGAAGACCAGAAAGACGTAGCCGACAACATCGCCCGCGTCATCAACGCCACGCCTGATTTACAAGCCGTAGGTGTATACTACAATGCCGAAGATGCCCTCCGAACGATGGCTGCCGACCGGCCGGACATCATCCTGATGGACATCCAACTTCCAGGAATGGACGGGTTGGAATGTATGATTCGGTTACGTCAGCAACTGCCTCCAGATGTGGCTTTTTTGATGTTTACTTTCTACGATGATGACAAGCGGCTGTTCGACGCGCTGCGGTTTGGGGCCAGTGGGTACATCCTGAAGTCGGAGCAGTTCATGGGTATCATGCGTGCAATCAAGGATTATCTACGGGGTGATGCCCCGATGAGCCCCGTCATTGCGACCAAGATCGTGCAGTATTTCCGTAAGCCGGTAAAAGCGCGGTCGCAGGATTTCGTAGAACTTACCACCCGCCAAAACCAGATCGTCGAGCTCGTGGCCCAGGGCCTCTATAACGCAGAAATCGCCGATCGCCTGGGCATTACTGACGGTACTTGCCGGCAGCACATTTCACAAATCTTCAAACGGCTACAGATCAATAACCGGACGGAGCTGGCGATTTTATGGCGTAAGCTTAATGACGTCAACTAGGGTACGTTTTCAGGGCGCGGCCGCAGGTGCAAGAAAAGGGTTAAAGGAGCAAGGGCCAAACCTCTGCCCCTACCGACCCCGGAGGGGTCAACCCTAAATAACCCCGGACGCAGTAAGTCGCGCAGCGACGAGCGAAGTCCGGGGTGAGCAGTACGAGCCCAGCAATAAATGACTAGGAGGAGCACACGCAGTGGCGAAACGACGGGTGTAGTCCAGAGTATACACCACCAACCACACCCGCAGCTGGGATCCGGAGGTGCCGCACCAAGTCCTCAAGCTTGCCCCTCACCAATCTCTGCACCTGCGTCCGCGCCAAAAAAAGGCCGCACGCTAAGCGCACGACCTTCATTTAACTAAACAAGCATGTTCAATGGATTACGATCCGGGAGTGGGATAAGCGTCTGTTTCCGGACAGTCGTACATGGGTTGGGTGTTACTTTCGATGGTAAAGATCGGGCTGGTACAACTTATTGGGTTATAACTTTAGTTAGGCCCTTTGGCTAGCATGATTTCAGGACTACTTGCGTTTACGCTCCCCAGGCCCTATTTTCCGGTTGAGTCCCCTGAGGAAAGAGAACAAAATAAGTCGCTCAAGAATGGCTCTTTATTTGATTCGCGTTCCATAAACTACCCCATCTATAACTTAAGTTACCCTCTTTTCGTCGATTCATTCACCGAGCTTTGTCTGGTGGTGTGGTCTGTTGATCGGGCTTAACAACACGTTTAGAATTGCTCTTCCGTACTTTACGAATACACTAAACTCCCATACACTATGCCTCCACCTTATCAACAGGAAGACATTGGTAGCCAGCCAGAAGCTGAACTAAGGAACATGTTAAATAAAAGGGACGGCCATGCTTCGGCCGGTTTCGTCATTCCTCAAATTAATGCCATACTTAATGCTGATTCTAATCAGGCCACAGACATGTTGGGCTGGATGTTCCTTTTCCCTAAAAAAGAAAGGGAGGACACGCCTGCCATGCGGCAAATTGAAATTAAGCAGCTCTGGAAAACTACTCAAGGCGGATCCGTTGTGGTATACCTTGAAGATTTCCTGCCTCCAGGAACGATTCTCCCCAAAATCTGCCACCAAGTATTCCGTACTTACTCCTCTGAACACACAATTGACTATTCCCCTGCCCTTCAACTGACGAATATCGTCATAACAGACCCACCTGCAGCGCTTCCGATCAGTGCTCTGACATATCATCGTGATTGGGCCGAAGCGGCGTTTCTCCGTAGAAGTGACATCAATTTCCTGCGAGATTACTTATCCGCTAATAGCTCTCAAGGATATAATGACGTATTCTTTAGTGGAGGAGAGGTACAGTATGGCACTATGCACAATCCAAGACTCCGGGTACAACAACATAACTATAAGCCAGAGGGATCAGCTATGCCGTTGTATAATACAGGATATGCCTTTACCCTCAAAGCAGAGCCTTTCATTGCGGGAAGAATTTCAAATCCGGATCTGCCGCCTGATTCTCCGCTACCTCCGGGAGAAGATGAAACAGAGAGCGAATTAATTGATAAGAACGGCACGAAACAGGCTCAAGCAACAGAAAATCAAGATGCTCAAGAATCCCAGGAAGTTTCCGCTTCTAAGGCTCCGGGGGCATTTATGATGATTCCTTGTCCTGATTTCTGGGACATTATCCATGAAACAGCAGTTGAGATGTCTGCCGGCGATGTATTATTTGGTGCAAGTATAGTCCCACAAGTAGGCGAGAACTTAAACCCGTCGCTATTCCGTGACCTCCTGAAAGGAAATAATAAAATCCCTGTCGCAGATGCTGGGATCGTTCTTCAGATCGCTTCTTTCATCAGGTCTACATTCGGGAACACCCCCTAAATTCATGAGGACAATATTCATCTTTCTCCTCTTGGTTTTTCTGCCACCAATGAGTAATTCTGGGCTGTTATTAGGGCAGGCAGGAGAGCAGTGGCTGGTCAAGAACTTAGACAAAGAAATTCTTCCTTCCTCGGAACGTATTGCGTTTGTTTCCAACTCTTCTGCGGGCTTCTATTATTTCGGCAACACTACTGGACTAACCGTCTACGATGGTTTTGCAGCTAAAATGCTTACGATAAAAGATCCGGCTTCTCCTGTACTACACGATCAAATGGTGCAAAGTAGAATGTATGAAGACGCAACTGGCCAGCTCTGGTTTTCCACTTACGCTGCACTTCATGCTTATGACGAGTTAAGCCAAAGTTTTCGGACTTTTCAAATCACGACTGGCGAACAAACTATAGAGGAGAATTACCACGTATTCTATATTAATCCTCTGGGTAATGAAGTTTGGTTAAAGGCTGGCGAATATTTGTGGGCATTTGATTGTCAAAAGCAGCAATTTCAAAGACTGGGCGGGCCTACTAAAGGTTATCGATACCTTGTTCATGAGTTGGTCTCGGGCGAACAAAAAATCATTGGCTGCCCTTTTCTCTATGGTTCTGGAATTGAGGTTTTCAATCTACGCACCGGAGTGCAGGTAATTCCACGAAACCTGAATTTTTCAGAGAAAATCACTTCCATAGTTGCGATTGATGAGGAACAATTCCTCTTAGGATCAACCAGTGGCTTACTAGAGCTTACCTTAACAGATGAGGATTTTTCCCTTAGTCGTTTTTCATCTCCTATCTTAGATGGCCCAGTTTGGGATCTCGCAATAACACCAACGCAAGACTTTGTATGGATAAGCAAACTAGACACTGGCCTACTACTATACTCCCTTGACAAACAAGAGGTGGTAGACGTCATTGGTGAACCCCAAGGCCTAACCTCAAATGACCCTAAGGATTTGCTATTGACGCCAGAAGGTATACTGTGGGCCGGACAATATAAAAATGGCCTTGACCTGATCTCTCTACCTCAGAAAAACCTTTCTCTCTTACCGATCAATGAGCACCTACATGCTGCTATAGGAAGCATTCCTGGCGGTCGTCTGTTTGCTGCCAGCAATCATGCTGTCTGGCAATCTACCAACCAATCATCCGTCAAGCAATGGAAAAAGACCACCATACCCCCCAACTCAAAACACCCTCCATATAACAGCAAGTTTTTCTCTGTAAAAGATCGACTCTACCTGCAAGGGCAAGGGCAGATATGGAGGTACCAACAACAAAGCAATCAGTGGAAAACCTACACCAGTTCTGGTTATCCAATTAAGGGGCTTATGATTGGCCCTCCTGGAGAGTTGCTCTGTCTATCCGATCAAGGCGTACAAATATGCCAGGAAAAGGCAGATACTTTGCTATGCCAAAATTCAACAGTTTTTTCACCAGAACCGACCAACGAATTTTTGGGCATCTTTCAATTAACAGATTCAACCTTCTTACTTCCTTGGCGGGGAAGAGAAGCCTGGATTGGCTTACTTCAAGACCAGAATTACCAACTTATTGAGCGAATAGTCGTACCTGGTGAAATACAGGCTGCACTATCGCTGCCGGGGTCACAAGACATTTACGTGGGAGGTTCCGCAGGGCTCCATTTATTACAGAGGGGTGTAAGTACATCAATTAACCTGAATGTCTTTGAAGACAAGCAAATAAATGTAGAAGCACTCACCGTTGATAAATCAGGTAATATCTGGATCGGTACCCGAGATGGCCTTTATCAATACGACCCAAAGCAATGTGCTGCCGTATATTTTAGCACAGCTGATGGGTTGCCCTCAAATCGGTTCACCGAAGCAACACCAGTTCTGTTCAGGGATAGTATCATGATGATGACTAATGAGGGTAGCTTTGCCTTTCACCCTGAACATCTTCTTCCTGACACTAGCTTATTGACACCTTACTTACTCAATACCCGAGTAAATGATCAAAAGATTCTCCAGCTATTAAATCTTGACAACCCTTCTGAACAACTCATACTTCCTCACAGAAAGAACACCCTTGACTTCCGCGTAGCCAATGTTGGTCTACGCCAAGAAGGATATTCAGCACTCCAATATCAACTGCTAGGTTACGAATCAAATCCTATTCGAACTCCCCCACACTCCACCATCCGCTACCCCAACCTCCCCCCCGGCAACTACACCCTCCAACTAACCGCCATCAACCGCAACGGACTGCCTTCCGGTAAAAAGAGCCTGGACATCACGATTCGTCCGCCCTTCACCCAAACCCTGCTTTTCTACGTCCTTTGCACCTGCGGCCTCGCCCTATTTGCTGCCGGCCTCTACTTCCTGGGCCTCCGCCGCGAACGCCTCAAGCAACAACGCCTACAGGAACAACAAACCCGCCTCGCTGCCGAACGCGACCGCATCGCCGGGGAAGTGCACGATGACCTGGGCGGACAGATCTCCAGCATCCTGTACCTGAGCGAAGAAATGCTGCTGACCGGAGAGACGCCAGAATACGAATACGAGCTCAACCGCATCAATGAGCTCTCGCGCAACAGCCTGCAAAACGTCCGCGACATCATCTTCGCCCTCGACAACCGCCGGGCCAGCCTCTTCGCGCTGGGCGAACAACTCAGCGGTGCCGGTGAAGCCTTTTTCGGTGATCGCAAAATCAGCTTCCGACACTCAGAAAAATTTAGTCAGCCGGAGTTTGTACTGTCCAGCCGGCAAAAACGTAACCTGACGCTGATCGTCAAAGAAGCATGGCATAACATTGCTAAACACGCCAAAGCAACTGCCGTCACCCTGGACATAAAGCAAGCAGACCAAGAACTGGTCATTACCGTAACAGACAACGGCGTCGGGTTTGCTTCCGCAGCTTCCGAAAATAGCATGGGCGGCTATGGATTAGACAATATGCAAGACAAAGCCACCGCCATCGGTGGCCAGCTGGCCATTGACTCCACCCCCGGCCAGGGCACTACCCTACGGCTCAACTGGCCATTACCTGAAACCGATAAAAAACTTAAAAAATCATGATAAAAGTTGCCATCGTAGAAGACATGCAGGACATTGCGCGTGCCATCGGCCGTGCCGTTGAGCGAGACACGGAACTAAAACTCACCGGCACCTACCACAGTGCAGAAGACGCCCTGGCCGTAATCGCAGCCGACCGACCCGACGTGATTGTCATGGACATCGGCCTGCCCAAAATGAACGGGATTGAGTGCATGGTAAAAGCCAAAGATATACTACCCGCCTGCTCCGTACTCATGCATACCGTTTTTGATACCGACGACAAGCTTTTTGACGCATTGCGTTTCGGGGCAGATGGCTACATCCTCAAAAATGACGGCATCATCGGCGTTATGCGGGCCATTAAAGAAGTGGACAAAGGCGGAGCTCCCATGAGTCGGGAAATGGCCCGAAAGGTCATCAGTAGCCTGCACACCACCATCCCCAGCAACTCCCAGAAACCTATCGACCAGCTTACCCCTCGGCAAAACGACATCCTGAGTAACCTCGCGGAGGGTAAATCCAATCAGGAGATCGCGGATGCGCTGGAGCTAAAAGTAGGCACCGTAAAGCAGCACGTACACGCCATTTACCGGGTGATGCAGGTGGCTAACCGGGTGGAGGCGGTGAATTTATATTTGCGGGGATAAAACCTGCTTTTGTGTGTCGATCACCTTCACGTTAATAACCTTTCTGGCACAGTT
>JBGCFZ010000340.1:0-9291 GCA_045110355.1 Lewinella sp.
TTCATTAAATCTCATCTGAATTGGCTGAGAGTATTCGCTGGCCACTCCGGGGATTTGAGCCATAGTTTTTTCCATCGCTTCGTGCATATCAACCCGATTCGTGGCAGAAACCCACTCAGATTTCGGCTTCATGACTACAATAATATCACCGGTTTCTACAGGCATCGGATCAGTTGGTATTTCGGCCGCGCCGATTTTAGTAACAATCTTCTCGATCTCCGGAAAGTCTTCCATCAGTTTTTTCTGAATAACGTGACTGACCTCAACGCTTTGGCTTAGCGACGTGCCGGGTGGAAGAATTTGATGCAGGGCTAAATCCCCTTCTTCGAGCGTGGGGATGAATTCTCCGCCCATACTGGAAAATACGAATATGGACAGGGCAAAAAGGGCCACGGTAGTTAGGATAACAAGGCCCTTTATCCGTAGAGCCAGCCTGAGCAATGGCTCGTAGAGCTTTTGGAAAAACCCGATGATTCTATCGGCGATGGTCCTTTTGTCATTGATGTCTTTACTAAGGAAGAGGGCAGACATCATCGGGACATAAGTAAGCGAAAGAATGAGCGCGCCGCCAATGGCCAACATAACGGTTTGAGCCATTGGCCGGAACATTTTCCCTTCGATACCCACCAGGGCAAGAATGGGCAAGTAGACAATCAGGATGATGATTTCCCCAAAAGCGGCAGAGTTCCTGATCTTAATCGCGGCGGCCTCCACCTGCTGGTCCATTTCTAACTGGGAGAGTCTGTGCCCGGCATGATTGACGCCGAGGCGGTGGACAATGGCTTCAACGATGATCACCGCTCCGTCCACGATCAGACCGAAGTCGATGGCACCAAGGCTCATCAGGTTGGCGGAGATGCCCAATAGGTTCATCATCGATACGGCGAAGAGCATTGCCAGTGGAATGACGGAGGCGACGATGAGGCCGGCCCGCCAGTTGCCAAGTAATAAGACCAGAATGAAAACTACGATGAGCCCACCTTCCAGCAGGTTGTTTTTCACGGTACCGATGGCCGTGGAGATCAGCTTATCCCGATCGAGGTAAGGCTCAATAACGACGCCCTCGGGCAGCGATTTCTGAATCTGCTTTACGCGTTCTTTTACCCGGGCAGTTACGGCGGCGGAGTTGGCGCCTTTGAGCATCATTACGGTGCCGCTCACAACTTCCCTACCGCCGGAAGTTGCGGCTCCGTAGCGGGGAGCTTCGCCAAAACCAACTTCCGCAATATCTTTTACCAGAATAGGTTTGCCTGCACGTACGTTGATCACAATATTTCCAATATCTTCCAGAGAGGAAGCAATGCCGTTGGTCCGGATGTAGTAGGTACGCGGATTCTTCTCAATGTAGGCCCCGCCAGTATTTTCGTTACTGGCCGCCAGGGCGTCGAAGACCTCATTGATGCTGATGCCGACGGATTTCAGGCGGAGTGGATCTACGGCGACCTCGTAACGTTTGAGGTACCCCCCCAGAGAGTTTACTTCCACCACCCCTTCGATGCCGGCCAGCTGCCTGGCTACGATCCAGTCCTGGATACTACGAAGCTCCATAGCGGAATACTGTTCCTCATATCCAGGCGATGGCCTGACCATGTACTGAAATATCTCTCCCAGGCCAGTTGAAATCGGAGCCATCTCCGGCGTTCCGAGCTCCTCAGGGATGTTCCCCTTTGCTTCCAGCAATCGTTCGCTGACCAATTGACGGGCTAAGTACAGATCGAAGCTTTCTTCAAACACCACAGTGACCACGGACAAGCCAAAACGTGAAAGTGAGCGTATTTCGATCACACTTTGCAGATTCTGCAACGCTAGTTCAACCGGTGTGGTGATGAACTGTTCGATCTCCTGGGTAGCCAGGGTTGGGGAAGTCGTGATGACTTGTACCTGGTTATTGGTAATATCGGGAACGGCGTCAATAGGGATTTGACGGAGGGAATAAATACCCCACCCAATTAGGGCAAAAATAAAGATGCCTACCACCAGTTTATTGCGGATGGAGTAGGCGATGATGTTGTCGAACATATCGGAAAATGCTTAGCTGAGTCCCATGCTGGCAACCCTCCATAAAAGGAGAGCGGCATCCGGAAACGATGAGCGTTTTACGGGCTGAGACTTATTAAAAGGACACAGAAGTTCATTGCCGCTGACTGAGGGGCAAGAAAAACTAAGCAAATTCAGGTGGTCCACGAGAAGGCTCCAGGCCAACGATAGGATCATCCGGTGGGAGATCGGCAAGGTAGCTCGCTACTTGTTGGGCAGAGGTTACCGATGGTAAAACAAGGTAATGATTCGGGAAGAAGGCAGTTATGGTAGTAGGAGCTAATAAGGCTAAAATGCTATGGTCTTTCGTAAAGTCAGGCGTGAAGTTCTCCAAGTGATCTTCTCCAAGGTCGGAAGAAAGCAAATCCTTAATGAGGTGCAAAAGACCCGCATCTACACAGCTACTATTGCCACTTATTTCAATGGGCTGTTCGTTGGAATGTACCACACCATGTACATGGGGTATTGCAGTATGCAAGCAAAGCAAAAGCCCAGCCAGCATAACGAGACCACGATGAAAAGGGCTGCGTTGCATAGGCTGCACAAGCTACAAGTTTTATGGGAATATTAATGCAAGAAACTATTTCCTCAATTCCTTTTTTAGGATTTTTCCGGTAGCACTCATGGGTAATGCCTCCAGAAATTCGATTACCCTGGGGTACTTGTAGGCAGCGAGACGTTCTTTCGTGAAGCTTTTCAGCTCATCTGCCCCACAGCTGTGTCCATCTTTAAGTACAACGCAGGCCTTAATTTCTTCGCCCATTTGCTCGTCCGGCATACCGATAACGGCGACAAGAGAAACGGCTTCGTGTTGGATCATTACTTCCTCTACTTCACGAGGGTACACGTTGAGGCCACCACGAATGATCATGTCTTTCGTCCGATCCACAATGAAGAAGTAGCCCTCTTCATCACGGATAGCGACGTCACCCGAATGCATCCATCCATTGCGCAGAGTGGTGGCGTTGGCCTCGGGGCGTTGATAGTAGCCCTTCATCACATTATGACCACGGTAAACAATCTCTCCTTTTTCGCCAGCGGGGACCTCCTTATCATTTTCGTCCACCACTTTTACCTCTACTCCCCAAACGGGTGTACCGACGCTGCCCGGCTTACGTTCTTTATCCCGGTGATTAAACGTTACCACCGGAGAACCTTCGGACATCCCGTAGCCCTCAAGGATCGGTACATTGAATTTCTTTTCGAAGCCATGTAGTACGTTGACCGGCAACGCCGCACCGCCCGATACGGCTATGCGCAGGTTGGCAGATATATCGCTTACGTCGGGGTCTTCGTGGTTCAGTAGCCCCCAGTACATGGTGGGAACGCCAGCGAAAACGGTAACCTGGTGCTTACGCATTAGTACAAGGACAGCAGCTGCATCGAAACGGGGTAATAAGACACTGGTGGCACCTTCGTAGACGCCCGTATTCATCAGGCAAGTCATAGCAAAAATATGGAACAGGGGCAAAACAATCAGCTGGGTGTCGGTGGGTTCGGTACCGATAACCTTCTTTGAAACTACGGCATTTAGCAAGAGGTTAGAATGGCTCAACTCAGCGCCCTTTGGCCTGCCGGTAGTGCCAGAGGTATAAATGATGACTGCCGTATCATTAGGGCTGGTCTGGGCAGTTTGGGTCATCGGCGGCTGCCCAGCCATTAAGCTTCCTAACGTCTCTGCTCCAAGAATAGTAGCCGCAGCAGCGGGATCTGCCGTGATTTCGAAAAAGTGTTCACAGGCACCAACTTTACTAAACCCTTCGTGCCCCATTTTTGCCATCGGCAGATCGGGGGTACCGGTAAAGCAGAGGTAAGCCTTAGCGTCGGAATCGTCAAGATGATATTCAATTTCATCCTCCTTTAGCAAGACACTTAATGGCACCACTACCCCCCCAGCTTTGAGGATACCGAAATAGGCAATGGGGAAGTATGGCAGATTGAAGCAGCTAAGCGCTACTTTATCGCCTGGTTCAATTCCTTTATCCCGCAGGCCGTTGGCTACCTGGTTTGCCGCGCCGTTGATTTGGGCGAAGCTGAGTTGGGTCTCACCGAAGATGAAGGCTATTTTTGCGGGGAAGCGGGCAGCGGAATCCTCGATTAGGGTGGCTAAATTGAGCATGGGATAGGACTTTTGTGGTAAGGGTTAAGATAGGCTATGTTTTGCTGGTAAAATACTTATCGCAAAGCGATTACCCTTTAATGATTGCCACTTACGCAGTGCGGGGCAATAGAAAGATAAGTAGGTGATCGATTGCCGAAGGCAAGCAAAGGTAGATCGTCACACGATTACTGGGGACTGCGTCCCCGGTAATCAGTAGTGGGCAGTCGCTCCGCGACTTCACCGAACCACCACCTTCTTCACTACTAAGTAAGCCTTATCGGAATAAATAAGTCTAAGCTGCACTAAATAAGCACCGCCAGGTAAGTCTGCGACCGGGATACCGGCTTGCTGGATACCGGTAGGAACAGTCCCAAGGTCCAACTGTTTAAGGCTTCGGCCTAGCATATCCATTACCTTAATGTCTAGTGCTGCGGGGCTAATGGAGTTGAAGCTTAGGTTGATTTGATCGGAGGCAGGATTTGGCCAGACTTTTAAGTTAAGCAGCTCGACCTCCTCGTCAGTTGAGGTGGCCCCGCCTTCAAGAAATCCGATCCAGGGCCGGGCTTGTTTAATTACCAATTGACTGGAGCTATCAATCTTATATTCGATGTCCATCGAAAAGGTTGGATCATTGACGGCATCGTAAAGAATGGCAAATTCAGCGTGGATCACCTGCATATAGCCTCGTAGTTCGTCTAGGTAGTCAACGTTGAGAATTTGCTGGTTCGATGGAATCAGGTTGGAACGGCGTAATATTTCATAACCGGTAGGTCCTGATCCAGTGTCATTCAAAAGAATCTCTTCTGGAATAGAGAACCCTTCAGGATTAGTCACCAAGTCTTCACCGACTTGGGTATTCAGATAATAGGTGCCATTGGTACCATAGATAGGATCAGACGTTACCCCTACCCCATTTGCTTTTTCTTCTTTGAAATTGGGGTGCACGAGCACCCCCATGGCCGCCTCGAAATGGTCTACCCGATAAAACTCCCGCTCGGCGTAAGCACGGAAATGCCACATGCCCGCAAAGACCTCCTTTACGGTCTTGCTAATGTGTCCCTCCGTTGTTTTGTGGGTCTTGGAATCGTAAAGGCCGGCACCGCTGAATCCTGGGAGGTCCTCATTATTGGTACTGGACCGGCAGCGGATATTGGTGCCTTCCGGAAAACTTTGTTGTAGTACTGAGAGCTCATCAAACATCCAGGAAGGAACCGGTGCATCTTCGATGTCGTCCCGCAAATCTTTCAACCGATCATCCTGGATGGAGAAATCAGCTTGAAAATCAGGGTCATCGATCATGGCCCTGATGCGAGGATAGAAGTTGTTGAACTTCATGAACTCGTCGTAGAAATAAAAGGGAATGCCAAAGCCGTTAGGGATGGTGACCTCGGGGAACCCGAAGTCCCGCATTACCGCCACGTTACCAGTTTTGGCACCGAAGGCAGCGTGGCCGGCGAAGTCGATATCATCCAGCGGGGTGATTGCGGTAACGGACAGGTCCCTGATGGGCGTTTGGGGCGAGTCGGGCCGGAGGTTCTCGTAGAATTCATCCACCTCTAATGGGGTCGCAGAGCGCAGAACAAAGGTATCAGCTTTTACCTGATAATAGACGTATTGATCGAGCAAACCGGCTACCTCGGGATGATCAAGTGCATCGCGGATGAAAGCGTTGGGGACGTTGTTTTGGAGGGCCCGAAGGTTAACGTGACTGAGTGGTGTTTGTACTACGGTGGTTATGATCCCCCCCACGCGGGGCAGGTCGTTGGGGATCGTCTCGTATACCACAATGTCTCGGCCATCGGGCCGTTCACCCGGTACCATGAGGCGCAAACGGCCGTAGCCTTCAGTAAGGTTCAGGGGCAGATAATCGATGCCTTCGTATAGGTCGCCTTCCAACAGGACGGGTATTCGACTGCTGTCATACTGTTCTCGTTCCACATTATAGCGGGCGACGGCGCGCCGGTGCAGGGGAAGGTAAGAGAGATTGTTTTGCAGGAAGGGCAGGTTGGCGGCCAGCAGTTCATATGTTTTTGCGATGATTTCAAACGGATAATCGTCGAATTGCTGAAATTCAAAAGTATAAACGCCTGCTTCCCCGCTGGGAGCGGTCACTTCCGGATGGTAGATGAGAAGTCCCCGCATATCTTCGAAGAAACTGTTCCCATTGGATTGGGTAGGAATACCAATGGCCCGGGCAAACTCCACGTGGGCTTCGTGGTTGACGGTATTCATGAAGTAGACCCGCATAGAATCCGCCTCATCGTTATCGAGGATATAGAATTTAACGAATTCCAGCTCCTGCAGTCGGGGGTTTTCGTCTGCCTGCCCCGGCTGAAAGGCGAGGTCTACGTAGGTCTCCCGATCATGAATGCAGGCTACACCATCAACGTAGGCAATGGGCACCACCGAGTTAAGCGGGCTTTGCAATGGGGCTCCGGCTAATTCCGTCAGGTCATCCACTCCGTCCTGATCAAGATCTGCGGGAGCGGCTCGTGGGTAGCTGCGCACCTCGTAATTATCCTGCGGCAGCGCGGCAACGGGCTCGGTCAGCACGGCTCTTTGATCCTCACTTTGCACCAGCGTCCGCGCCTGATTGTTGGCGAAAAGGACGTAATAAAGTAATGGGTCGTTCTCCACTTCAATTATGGGCGTGCCCAATGTGGTGACCTCGTAGGAGACAATGGGAACCAACTGCTGACAATAGGCAGGCAGCAGGGCGAAAAACATCGATAAGGATAGGAGTAGTCGCATGGAGCAAAGTTCGGAAAATTGAAGCAGCTAATCGTTAACCCTGTTCTAAGCTTAGAGAAACAGCTATTGTTTTGAAAGCTGGCGGACCAAACACCACGAGATTCAATAAGGCCGCTTGCCCCAACAGCTGGCCATCAGCATGAAGACACTGCAAGGGCCAATTACTGACGTAAGCATCAACTTTGGTGATATCTGGGACATCCTGACCATCGGCTCACCGCAGACGTAACCACCGAGCTGATTTTTTCCGGAAAGCTAAACTACCTTCCAGCACTTTATTACTTCAGTTACACCAAGGAACAGGCAGATAAATACGTTGGCTGGAACCTTAATTTTGCGGATAAACGGTACCTCAACACCAGAATTACCTTCTCAGAGACCGAAGCCGAACGTTACTACTCCGCCATCCGCTGCCACAAGAGCCAATACTCCCCGGCGGAGATGGAAGACTGGATAAACCTTGAAAGGAATGACCCGGACAAACGACTATTTTTTCGCCAGGTAGCAGTTGACGAAGCTGGTATTAATGAGACATTTAACTAAGTTTCACCAACGATAGCACTGCCTAGAGCAAGAATTTCCAAAGAAATACTTAGATTTGTACTTTATTTAAGTATGTCTCTCCATGAAAGCAAAAAACCTACTTGGCCATTTGGCCATTTCACTCCTTTGTATCCTCTCCTCCCCCTTCTCCGCGCAAGCAGGAGAGGTTATGCCGCTTAATTCTCAGGCAGCCAAAGAGATCAACACTCCCGTCCCCTTCGAATACTCTGATATTTCCCTGAGTGACCCGTCGATCTACAATAATGAACCGTTTACTATTTCCCTAACCGTTAAAAACATGGGAAACAAGGAAGCAAAACACGAGGTTCGCTTGTTGCTGAAAGACGCGGACGCTCCTATGGGCCAGCGCAAGCAGGCTGGGAAATTCGTAGCACTTCGTCCCGGACAAACCGAAACGATCACCTTTACCTTCAAGGCATCGGACCTGATCGAGGCGATGGAAAATATGCCGGAAGTTTTTGTCTTCACCTTAGGTGAATACGAAATTGGGGTGGGATACGAGAAATAGCCGCTTACGGCTTCTTGGCCTCCCGGACCATCCGCTTCACGTCCTCCCGCAGCTTCACTGCGTCGTATACTATACCATCTTTTACGGTATAGATGATGCCCTTAGTGGTCGTTACTTCTCCATCGTCGTCCAGGCGGGTAGCACCGGTGCCGTATAGGACCTTGAGGTCGGCCAATGGGTTTTCGCCAACAATTACTAAGTCCGCCAGCTTTCCTGGTTCGATGGTGCCGATCTGGTCTTCCATGCCCAGTGCTTCTGCACCGTAAAGTGTGGCGGAGCGCACCACTTCCAATGGATGAAAACCTGCTTCGCGTAGTAATTCGAATTCCCGGATCAGCCCGAAGCCATACACCTGATAGATGTAGCCGGAGTCCGATCCTGTCGTCACCCGTCCGCCCCGGTTTTTATATTCGTTAATGAAGGTCATCCAGAGTTGGTAGTTTCTCTTCCAGTTCACTTCCTGCTCGGTGCCCCACTTATGCCAGTAGCTGCCGTGGCTGATGCGACTTGGCTGGAAGAATTTCCAAAGGCTGGGCAGCGTATATTCGGCGTGCCAATCGGCGTTGCGGGCGCGCATCACGTCACGGTTGGCGTCGTAGATGTTGAAGGTGGGGTTGATGGTAAAGTCAAGCTCGATCAGCTCATCCATCACCGCGTTCCATTTGTCGGAGTACGGCTTGGCGGCTTGTTCCCAAAGCCGGCCGGCCTCACCGAAGCGGTCCTGCTCGTTTTGGTAGTTGTAGTCTACGGGGTAATCTTGCACCGTACGGCCATCAAACATGGCTTCGGGCAGGCCGTACCAGTGCTCCATGCTGGTGAGGCCAGCGCGCGCTGATTTGAGGACGTTCCAGCGCCCCACGTCCAGTTGTGCGTGGTGGCAGGCAGCTCCCTGGCCAATCTTCTTATTTTCCTCCAGTGCCGCAGCCATCAGGTCGGGCCGCGCTCCGAAGAATTTGATACCGGCACTGCCATTTTCTTTGTTTTTACGGACCCATGCTCTTACCTGTTCGGTAGTGGTAAAGGGCTCTTCTCGGCCCTGACCGAAGCCAGTATAGGCGATAATTCGTGGGGCGGCAATGGTGTTCGCCCTGGATCTTTTTTGGTGCTCCAGCACCCAGTCCAGGCCATTGAAACTCCCTGGCTCTCTGATGGTAGTGACGCCATGGCCGAGCCAGAGTTTGAAGACGTAATCGGCATATTCTCCCTGGGCCCGGTGGCCAATATGCCCGTGCAAATCGATAAAGCCCGGCATTACGTACATGCCTTCGCAGTCGATCTCTTTTCCGCCTTCCTTCAGTTTGGGGCGGCGCTTCGGGTCAATATCCATGCC
>JBGCFZ010000341.1:0-25189 GCA_045110355.1 Lewinella sp.
TGGCTGGCTTGGCGGTTGGCTTTTGGTCTAAGGGAGACTTGCAGAAGACCTGGCAGTTGGATAAGCGCTTTTCTGCGGAGATGGAGGCTGAACGCCGAGGTAAGCTTTACAGTGGGTGGCAGAAGGCGGTTAAGCGGAGTATGGCTTGGGAGGATGGGGAGTAGAGATAGCATGAACTTTGTTAAAGTGAATTGAATTTTATAAACACAAGGGCTCTAAGCGTAAATATTAATGCTTTAATATATAATTATGAAAGATCAGGATAGTAAGTTGATTCAAGCATTAGAGAATAGGATTGAAAAGTCTAAATATGCTGACACTATTGTATCTGTTTTTAAAGCAATTGTTGCTACGACAGGAGTTGGGAGTGGTATTGCTAGCTTAATTTCAGATGTAATTCCATCAGCTAGATTTATTAGATTAGAAAAATTTACTAATCAACTTGCTGAGGAATTTAATACTTTTCAAGGTGAAATAGATGAAAGTTATTTAAGGACTGAGGAATTTGGGTTTATCTTTGAAAAGTGTTATAAGGGGGTTGCGGAAAATTACCAGAAAGAAAAGATTGAAGCATTCAAGTCAATACTCATTAATTCATTAGTTGGAAATTGTTTAGTTCAAGATGAAAAGGAATATTTTTTAAATCTTACAAATTCATTATCTGCTTTAAATATAAAAATATTAAAGTTTTTAGCTCATCCTAAGGAGTATTTGAAAGCTAATAGATTGTCTGATGATATTATTAGAGGAGGGTTTAGAGATATATTTGTAGCAGTTTTTCCAGATATTGATATTGGTACGTTGAAGTTTGCATTTGGGGATCTGCATAGTATGGGGTTTATAAATACTGATAAATCTATTTTTTCTTCAATGACTGCATCTCGTGGGTGGGATTTACTTCCAGGAAGGGTGAATGAATATGGAGAAAAATATATTGATTTTATTACACTTGGTTGAAAAAAAATATAATATCACGTAAAGTGAAAAATGAATGAGTGTTGAAAGAATTAATCGACGCTGTTCATTGTCTGAAGTTGTAGTACGTTTAAGCCAATATTGTGTAAAACGCAAATGGAAATTGCAGACAAATTTAGGGTGTCAAGTCTATAAAATTCAACATTTGTAATTAGTTCGCGTAGCTTTCATCTAATCTGTGTAAATACGTAGATTTAAGCTTTTTGGGTTGTTTGTTTTATTTTGCAGGTGTTGTGCAACGACAAAATTTAAATATATTCGAAATGACCTTCAGGAAAGACTCTTCAAAGTTCGTAAAACATCGGGTTGGTTGGGAAACGAATAGGTATACCGTTTTTGATATTGCCGATGGCATACTAGAGCCTGAATTGGATAGTATTCACGAATATGCCCAATTAAGTCATAACGTATACGAGAAAGCTAGTTATTCAGACGATTGGGAGGCTGCGAAGGATCGAATCAGAATTCCGAATTGGGTTCAACTTGAAGATCTGCCTGAATATCCACAAGCACCTGAGGGTGTGAAAATAATCCCCGGCTTATATTATGAAGTTTGGAGGAAAGAACAACTCGACAACAAAGTCATTTATGCCCTAGTTTTCAGAGGGACTGAAGACGGAATTGATTGGCGAGCCAATCTAAGGTGGTTTACGACTAAGCTATTTCCACGCTGGTGGGACCAATATCACCAAGTTCAATTCTTTATTGATCAACTAATTCATGACTTAGAAGAACGGTCAAAGACAGAGGGTAATGAGTGTGAAATAGTAAGTACAGGCCACAGTTTAGGCGGAGGTTTAGCGCAGTTAACTGCCTATGCTTCCAGTAGAATTAATCGAGTGTTTGCTTTTCATCCTTCTCCAGTTACCGGTTTCTACGATATTCCATTAACAAAGCGAACCGAAAATAAGAGGGATACTGAAGTGTTTCGAATTTATGAACAAGGAGAGTTTTTAGCCTATGTCCGTAACTTTATGTTACTACTTTATCCAGCGCCAAAATTTGAAACTAAACACCCTAGGTTTGTTCAGGTAGGTTATAATTTATTGGGACACAGAGGAATAGCATCTCAGCATAGTATGAAGCGTTTTGCTAAATGGTTGACCTATATCAAAGAAAGAAAGGTTGTTGACAGTTAAAATACATTGTTTTAAGGTATTTTGAGATGTTTTGGATGCTAGCCATGCACTCAAATGCCATCCTCAATATGTGGATATGGGACATACGAAATTGAAAATCCCGTAACTGTTTCAATTTAAGGATGATGATAGAGGCCTCCGGTTCAATCGATCCTCTTTGATAACAAAGTGTGAATGACAAAGAAGTAAGCAACACCTAACAGTAGGCGCCGTTATGAATTGACAATCAATCTCTTACCCAGCAAGCAGCACTATGTTCTCCCAGATAATCCGAAAATTCGTTGTACTCTGCCTACTCCTTTCACTCACTACCTCCCTAACCGCCCAGCAAGAACTAAAACACCGAAACGCCAAACTAGACACCATCTTCAGCCACTACACCATCGGCGAAAAACCAGGCGTATCCATCGCCATTCTAGAAAAGGACAAACCAGTTTTTCTCAAGTCCTACGGGCACGCTAACCTGGAAGATCAAATTAAAAACACGTCGAACACCCTGTTCAATGCCGCAGACTTAGCTAAACAGTTTACAGTGTTTTGTATCCTGATACTAGAAGATCAAGGGGAGCTTTCCATCAACGACGACATTAAGAAGTATGTTCCGGAGTTAGACGAGTTGTCCTTAGATATAACTTTGAAGTATTTGATGGAGTCAACCAGCGGTCTTCGGGACGTAGTCGATCTTAGAAATTGGACCGGGTACCAAAATGGTGATGTGGTCACCAAGCAGGATATTGTAGCGCTTGTTGCTAAGCAACGGCGGTTGAATTATCCTTCTGGAGATAAGGTGGAGTACAATAGAACTGGTTACGTTTTGTTGACAGAAGTCATAGAGAAAGTGTCCGGAATGCCGTTTTCAGAATTCGCTAAAGAGCACATATTTGAACCGCTGGGAATGGAGAATAGCGTGTTTGTTGATTCACACAGCGAATTGACCCAAAATGGATCCTTTAGCTACGCTGCTAAGGAAGATGGATTTACCAAAATAGTGAACAACACTTCTTTTATCGGTGGGACTAACTTATACACCTCCACCTCTGATTTTGCGAAATGGTTGCAAAATATGTCTGAGCAGAAGATAGGGAAGCCTGCCTTCTACGAGTACCTGCAGACCAATGTAGTACTGACAAATGGAGAATCCTTAGGTTACACGCCTGGGATTTACAGGGATAATCGTGTAGGTTACTGGGTAGTTCACCTAGAAGGATTCGACCATGGTTATTCTACTTACATGATGAACGTGCCAGAATATGACTTTTCTTTGATCTACTTCTCCAATGATGTGGACTTTCCCGCAGGCGATGTATACGAATACCTATACGATTGGTTTCATACAGACTACTCGATTGCTCTTGATGAACCCTTTGTTGCTCCACCTGTGAAACTTGCTGAGCAATCAACGAAAGAATTGCAAAAGCATACCGGAGATTACTTATTTGAAGACGGCTTCTCTTTCCGGAAGGTGGTTTTGAAGAACGATACGCTCTTTTATGCTAGAAATGAGGATAACCAAACTGCTATGGTGCCTATAGCCGGAGACCATACTTTTAAAATACTAGTTCCTGGTACCGAAAACTACCGAATTACCTTTAAAAACGAGGGCGAGGTCCTGGAATTCAGAGCCCTCAGCGCTAAATACGCCAATGATTACGTCACGCTGGGTAGGAAACTTAAATTTTGTAGCGCAAGGCAAAAAGCTTTTTCAGGTGACTTTAGGAATGAGGCGCTAGGGCACGTAATCAACATTCGTAACCTAAACGGAGATATCCAACTGAAGATAAATGATGCATCGGTTGTGTTTGATCAAATTGGAGAAGATGAGTTTTTGCCTAGATCAAACGATAAGGTGCAGCACCTTAGGTTGGAAAGGGATGAGCAGCGAAATATTATTGGAGTTTACTTGTCTGGCTATCAATTGAAGGATCTTTATTATGAGTTGATGTAATTGGTATGTGCTACTTCTAAAGGAATTATTATACGGCAGCCAAATCCAACGTCAAAAATCCAACGTCAAATTCCCCTACCCAGTAGTCTCCAAATAATCAAACGCCAACCCACTGTTCCCCTCACCCCGTCCGGTAGATTTCTTAATCCCCAACCAGGTAAACACCCGCCCATCATACCAACGCGTACGCTGGAACGACTGCCGTACCTGTATCCCCGCACGACCAACTTCGTTTTCGAAGATACAGTAAGTTTGGGCCGGTGTTTGGTCCAGCCCATGGCGGATTAACCCCGAGCGCGGTTCCACTTTCTGCGGCGGGTTGGGGTCTCCGGGAATGAGCCTGGGCATCGCTGAGCGCTGCAGCTTAATCTCCCGGTCGCTACCTTCTGCCCGCACGGGTTGAAAGGGAATCCAGCATTCGGGGACACTGTTCACCACCCGGTACCGTGCGGCCTTACGGGCCACCTCTTCTATCGGGCCACCAAGGAAATTCACGTAGCGGGAGCGCAGCTCCCGGGCAGCCTCCTTGCCTCGCCGCGGCTGGCCGTCGGCCAGCGTTACCGTCGCCTCCAGGGCCCATACCATATTCGCCATCTCATCCCGGATCATCCGTACGTCTTCCAGTGGTTTACCCTCCAGCAATTTTGGAATGGTCGGTAAAATCAGCAGGTCCTCCGAAGCGGCTTCGTCGGCGTTGCCGACCACGCTGGGGTGGAACATCGTCCAGCGCTGCCAGTCCTCATCCGCCCCGCTGCCGGTAGCTTGTACCCAAGTGGTTTCTCCGAAACTATCCGTTACCGCTAAACCGCCGATCCGGGAGATGGTGCCTACCGGAACGGTGAGCGGTAACATAAACCAGTCGTTGGCGTACTGTAACTGAAAGTCGAGGATCAATAACTTGTTGATGTCCGTAGTGTCCGGCTCGATATTGATCAGGCTACGATCATCGTCTTCCATGGTCCACCAACGGCGGGCTGGCATTCCCGGAAAAGTCAGCGTTGATGGAAAGAAATCAACTACTTTCTCTGCTTGTAATTTGTCTGATACTTTGTCGCCATCAAGGTTGTACCAATCCAGATTCCCCTGGTAGTATTCTGTCGCGACAAAGGTGTTTTCGTTGGCCGTTCCTTTAGCCGAGGCGGTCTGGAATTGATACTCTAGCCGTTCTGGTTGCCAGGAAGGATTAACCTCCGTTTCATCCTGTTGCAGCAGTTTAATCCACCATTTTTTCAGTTGATCGGCCAGTAGGTTAAGGGCGTCCACATCGGCTGCAGGAGGAGCCACGCTAAAGTCAGCTTCCACAGCGCCACCATCGTTGAGATGAGCCAACAGGGCATATCCATCCAGTGATCGACCCGCCACAGAGCGGAAACGCTGCCATACCCTTGGGTGAGCGGTACGTAAGTGATCCGTCCCGTCTGTTACGTCCGGATCAGAAATAGCATAAAGGCTGAGGTATTCCGACATATAGCCAGATAGACTTTCTTTGCCGAGTAATTTTTTCCAGTAACGTCCGGCCATCAGCCGTAGGTCCAGGTGAACGGGCCTGCCGGCGCGTTCCATGCTAAGTTGTTGCCGTTCCACCACTGTTTCCAGTGGGCGTGAATCGGGTAGAGGAAGCTCCGGTCCGTCCGCTCCACCGCTGAAAGAATCCATCGGTTGGTGGTTCATCAACAGCTTGGCGAGGATCGGTGTCGCGGCATCTTCGCCCTGGAATTCGCCCATCTGCCATTGTTTGCTGATGAGCCAGAGTGGGTCCCGAACTTCCGCGCGCAGCGCGCGGCTGAAATCTGCCGCACGAGGTCGCCCTTCGAGCCGGTTGTAATTAACTACGGTCGGGAAGTGCAGGGCCTGCCGGCCTAGCTTAATCCGGGAAAGTTCAATTGCTGGCATCGGTCAGGTTGGTATTGAGCAGCACGCCATTGACGGCCGCGTAGTTGAGTTGGGTGGTGACGTTGCGGGTCGTAACCGTAGAAACGGTGGTCGGTAATAAGTGACTGTAAGCCGTGTCTTCAAAGGTCTTGGGCTCCACGGCTCTTAGTCGGGCCAGGTCTAATCCTTCGTGCAGGCAGGCGAGCAGGTCTTCCCAATTCCAGCTACCAGTGAACTCGGAGGGTAAGGCCAGTAACCAGGCCTGGGCCGGTTCGGTGGCTGGTTGGTCGAAGTTGAAGGCAAGACCGGTGTCCTCCTCGCGTACGGGGATTACCTCCGTCCATTCATCGATGAGTAGTCCGCAGAAGAGATTGGAGGCGGGGCCGCCGGTGCGGGCATAGTGGGCGCTGTAGAGCAGGCGTTCTTCGTCCAATTCATAGGTAGCCGGAAACTCGAGCCCCAGCCAGGAATCATTGTCCAGCAGGGGAAGTTGAAGAGGAACACAGTCCAATTCCTTCGCCCCCGGATAATCCTCGCTGTAGAGTTGCAACCGTTCCCAATGACCAAGGAAGGGGCGTACCCTGGCCAAACCGTTTAACCAGGTATCTACGGGGAATGGTTCCCCGATATCATTGCGTTGGTAGTCCAGCAAGGAGTCCCTTACGGAATAAGCATTGCTCAACTCGTTAAAGGCATCTTCTCTGAGTTGGAATCTTGGCAATACTTGATAGTCTTCGCCCAGTAAAAACCTGCAGGCCTTCAGTACTTCCGCTGGCGTAGCTCGCGCCAGTGCTTCGCCCTGCCCAATCAATACCGCCGCTTTTTCCGTCAGTTCGGTCGCTGCCCGGAAGAGATCCTGCGCCAGTACCAGCGCCCGGCTCCTTACCTCAGAAATGTCCAGGGTACGGGTAGTAAGCGCTGCCAGGGTAACGGGGTCTGCCAACACGATAAGTTCATCTATCTGTGCACCGAGGGTCGTATGTTCCTTGTCAATAAACATCGTTAAGGAGGTAACGTAACTTGCGAAAGTCCCCCTGCGTGAGGTAACGTCTGCGTTAAATACAGCTGGGTCCGTTTCGGTAGTAAATGTGGTGCTTACAAGTGGCTCTACTTGTTTCAGGAAGGCAATTTCTTCTTCTGGAGTTGGTGCCGTTCCTGCCTGGGTCAGTAAATCATCGGCTTCGTTTAGCAACACTTGTAATTCATCTCTGAACTTAGTGGCCAGTTCCTTTTGCAGGTTGCTCACGCCATGTTTGCCGCTGTAAGCAAGGTCAGTATGTGCATTGAGCGGGCGATAAGACTGTAAACGCTCCACTAAGCCCCCATACAGTTTGACCCAAGCGTCGATATTGTCTTTTACCGCTGTGAAAACCGGATCAGTATTCATGTCTTCCAGCTTCTCCAGGGTCACCCCTGCATTGGTCAATGGCGTGGTAAACTGAGCGGTGAGGTCGTTAATGGCGTTCTCCAGACTAGTCTTAGTGTTGTCGTAGGGCGCTGTATCCAATATAACGGACAAGTCTTCCTCCTCCCGGGCTTCGCTGGAACGCCTAAGGTCGCTGGGGCGCAGACTACGAACTGCCAACAGAATTTGTCGGGCATCTTCCACCAATGGCAGCAGCTCAAAGCAGGATGCCATCGGGGCAACCGGTGTGGTGTAGTTGATGATCACTTTTACCGTTGGGCCAAGGTTGTTGTCGTCGTGTACGAAACGCTGGATCGCTTCATCCAAGTTGCCGAATTGCTGATCGGATGCCCGGTCCAACTGGTACAGAAAATCTGTAGCCGTCCAGCCTAGTTGCGATAGCCTCACCGTGGTCGTAGAAGTGCCGGAGGGGCGAATGATGTCCACTGATACCGCAATCTGGTCTGGGGCAGGAAGCAGATCATCCAACCAGGCAGCGATGGCCGGTTCCGCTATCGCCAAAGGGCTTCCCGCCGCAATAGCGCCAGGATCCAAATGAAGCGCAAACCGATGGGTGAGTTGATTGCCCTTGCGTGGCGTTCTGGCAACCTCAGGTACCGGTGGTACGCCACCTTTGCTGTAGGCATTGAGGTTACCCGCCGCCCGGTCAAAGTTGCCTTTCACGGTTTGGTGAACGGATTCCGCCAATGCAAGGTCCGCAGCGGCGTCCTCCATGTTGACCATACGGTCTACTTCTTTTTGAATCGCAAGCCCTTCTGCACTACCTGCAGCGGGCAGTCCCGTTACGCCCCAGGGGTAGCTTGTTCCGGTGTTTACTTTTTCCACCAGCAATAGACCGTCAATCACGTTCGCCGCAGCGATCTGTTCGACGGCGTCAAATTCTCCTTCTTCCAGTTTAGTGTCGCCTAGTCGATTGGCGACCAACGGAAAGGCCGTGCGGAAGTCATAAATGAATTCGTCAAGTTCAAGCGTGGAATCGTGTAGCCCCCGCTCTAACTGATAGCCAAGTAAGGCACCCAATTCCTGGCCGTTACGCATGCCTTCAACGATTTGCAGACCCATCCGGACCCGCTCAGAAGAGAGGTTGATGGCGTAGCGGTCTGGGTCATCCGGCGCGGCGTTTCCAAGGTAGGCATTGCGGAGTACAGCGGCCGTGGTCGCATGGTCCAGAGAAGGAGCGTGAATGTATCCACCGTTCTGGGAATTGATGGTAGGAACCGGATCTCCGGGGTTGGGCGTAAATACCCGTTGCTGATCTTCGTTGAGCGTAGCGGGCGTTTGCACCTCGTTATCCGGCCGGAGGTCTTCCAGCCAGCCATAAGCACCCAGGTAGATGCCGTCCCGCCAGTCTTCTCCGTCCTGATTGTCGAGTACGGTACCGTAACGCATCGCCCGGAGTTGCAGGTCGGTGAATCCCTGAAGCCAGGCATCAAGTCGGTAATTGCAGCTGTCCAGGTGTTCTGCCAGCAGTCGTTCTAGGCGGGCGGTAGGAACGTTAGCCAACCGTTGTAAGGCCACCAGGTGGGCCCGCCAGTCGGTACGGTCCGCCAGCGGCGAACGGAGTAAACTTCCCAGGTGGTCGATGACCCGAACGCCGGCCGCAGTGGCGTTGGTGATTTGCGGTTCCTCACGATAGAGAAGGTCGTACCGACTTTCTACGGAGTTGTTGGCCCGGGCTTCCACCCCTACAAAGTCGAGGTCCCGCCGTAATTGAAAGGCTTCGTTGTTCGTGATGAGGTCCGCACTACGGTACAGTTCCAGCCCGGTGTTCGCTGCCTGTAGGTCAGTTGCGTGGCGAAGTAGTTGGAACAGTAAGGCACGTGGTCGGTCGCCGTCACTGAATCCCGCCTGACTGCGTAACCTTCCCGGCTCGTTAAGCATCGCATCGGCCAACCATTCCAAGTAATTCTTATTGTCGGGGGTATAGGACCTGATCTTTTCGGCCTCAGATAAGGGGCGGTCATCAATGAGTGGCCCTCCCAACGGGTTGATCTTCCCGAAGAACAGCAGGTCCATTATCCGGGGCATCTCTACGGATACATCGTTGTTCGGATCGGTCAACGCATCCAGGTCGATGCCGTGTGCTTCGAACAGTTCTTTTGATCGGACGAGATAAGCACCTCCAATTACCGCTCCCAGTAGTAATTGCCAGATGCCTTCCAGCTTCAACCGATTGGTGAATTGCTTGGTCGTTTCTCCCATTCGTTGATCCCATTCCACGCTCCCTGCGTGGAGCCCCAGCACGTCCAGGCTGTTCTGATGTGGGTCGCCGGGCTTCCATAAATGGGCTACTTCTCCTATCTTTTCTTCCCAGTCATTGCGGATGATGTTCAAATGACCCAGCATGTCGGTGAGCACAGGGGCGTGATCTGAAATACCCGGAACTTGAAATCCATTATTGCTGGTATCGTCAAAACGTGGGTTCAGCCAATTCCCTTTCTGGCGGCCGGTGATGGGTAATACCGCGTAGGGCTGGTCCGTTATCCTGAGTAATGGCATCCTTCCGCGTGGACTGACGTGGTTGCGGAAGAACTCTTTTGTAACCGTTCTTTCCCAATCGGTGGTAACCGTGTCAAGCATACTTTCCAGGAAGTATCCCATGGTGGCAGGGTAAAGGACCCGTTGGGTCGCCAGGGATTCAAGTTGATCCGTACCGGTAAAATTGCGGGCGGTGCGCAGCCCCGAGCTATCAGCATCAATTCCTAGTAAATCAGAGAACCATTGCCCATCCAGCCGTTCATCAGACCCTCCGGCCTCGGCCTCTTGTGCGCCAGAAAAACGCTCAAACGATTCTTCCGGGGTTTCTTCCCGGCCCATGGCATTGGTTGGTGTACCCTGCGGTAGAAAAGACAGGCCTGCGACACCAAACTGATGGTTGTGCAGTAGTCCTTCTAACTCCTCTTTACTCTCTCCCGCATCGGAAGAAAGTCGTAAACCCGTGACGAATAGTCGATCAAAGCCTCCCCGGTAAACTGCGGGGTCGAGGTCAACGACAAAACCCATGCCCACCCGTTGCGCTTCTTCAAAGTCGAATAGCCACTTGGTGTCACTCCTGCTTTTTAGGTAGTCGATATAAGCTGCGGCCTTCCGGTCCTCTTCCGGTTCTTCTCCATCGAGGTAGAGCTCCGGATAAGCTTCCCGGAGAACCTCGTCAATATCGTCGCCCGGGTCAGGACCGATGGTCAGGGGCTGATGGATCAGCGGACCGATCTCGTCCAGTACCTTTTTACCGTTCTGCCATCCCTGTAGCAATAGCCGATCGGGTAGTAAGCTTACTTTGGCGGGGTCAGACCATGCACTCACCGTGCGATCTACGTCTGCTTCCGCCGGGAAATTGAGGAACGTTACTTCGACCCGCTGGGTCGCTTCGGCCTGGCGAGGATCATCGTCGGGTAAACCAGCGGGGGCGTAGCGGCTTAAGAGTTTTTCAGCCGTTTCCTGATCTCCGATGGTGGTGATAAAAGTTTGTAATGCCGCTTCCAGCAGCTGAGGGTCTTTTTGAGCACGCCAGCTGGCGGTGTAGTAATCCACCAGGGCTGCTTGCTCTGCTGGCCCGGGGCCAGCACCTTCAGTCGGGATCACCAGGAAAATATCATCGGGATGTAGCCGCACGCTGGGCGCTTGTCCGTCCGTAGGCGTAAGGTTTTGTGTCAGCCAATACGCTCGGCCCGCAGACCCCTGGCTTTGTAATCTGCGCCAGGCATCGATAAGTCCTTTTTTTACGAACTGATTCACCTCGTCACCAGCGGTAGGCTCCGTTTGCCCATTGCGGAACCGGGCGATCCAAAACGCCTTGATGCGTTGGTATTCCGTTTCGCTGGGCAGGTCGGCAAAGGTGTCGATCAGGCAGCTGTCCGGGTAGGCCCTGACCCAAAGCTGGAAGCGAGTGTCGTCGCCTTCGCCAACTGTCCGAAAGCGGGTTTCAAGCCTTAGTGGGAAAAGGAGCACCGGGACATCGTCTTGCCAACGCCCCATAAATTCTCTAGGGTCGCTAAAGGGAAGATAGGCCTGGCGGGCATCCTCCAGTGTTGATCGGAGATTGGTGTTCTCCAGGCGAAGACCGGCCACACTTTGCTTTTTTGTCCGGATGCTTGCATCCAGCGTCCGCGCCGCTTCTTGATCCTTCCTCCGAACACTATCGGCCAACTGTTGCTCCAGCCGACGGGTAGCATGCACGCCCGCAGAACGGTTTTTGCGCTGCCGATCAAGCTGGTTCGCCAGGTTACGAATCTCCTTTCTTGTACTGTGAAAATCAGGCATGGCGTTAGTTTTCGGGGGCTTGTTTGATCATGTCGGAGGCGTGGACGGCAACCAGGACCGGCACCTGGAACAACACGTAGGCCAAATCCGCGGCATTCATGTCCTCGTTCCAGTTGATGGCGTCATCTTCTGTTCGCTGCTCCGCTTTTGGAGCATCTTCTCCGGTGGGAGGGTCATCGTTAGTCAGTTCTAAATCGTCAAGTGGGATGTCGGTAGTGTCCCCATTGACGCGTAAGACGCCACCTTCAGGTACCCCTACATGTTCCCAGTTCAGGTCGTTCCAAACTTCTGGCGGAACGCTTCCTTTGCCTAGATCGAGGCCAAATCGTGTGCCCACGGGCTCTTCCTGAATCACGAAGAACCAACCGGCATCGTCACCGGCATTATCCCCTAATTCACCCCGTGCTTCTTCGACGGTAAGGTCGAAGCCGAAGAAGTAAATGTCCGGCTGAATCTGTGCTTCGTAGATGGGCATTTTGATATTCTCCTTCCCATCCAGCAACTGGCGCGGTAACAGATTGTCGGGGACTTCCTCCCCGTTCACGGTCTTCATCTGCCAGCGCGCACGCTGGGCGTAGATGATGGCGTTAGGGTATTTTTTCAGCAGTTCACCACGAATGACCAAAACGGCTTCGTCACGGGGTTCTGCCCCGGGATTATCTTCCTGTCGGCGGATTTCGCGCAGGTCGTGCTGTCCTAGTTTTGACGCCCGGGGCCAGCGGTGAAGCTTAGGAATATCGTAGTTCTTTTCGCGTCTTTCTTCTTCCGTTAAACCTTCGTCAGCCAGGAAGTCTCCACCCTCCCAGAATTTCCGGAAGACGGATCCGCGTTGATCCGTAGGGAATTCTCGCCAGAGTAATTCACGCGACATCTCGTGGTTGAGACCAACCATATAGGCCTCAATAAATTCCTGATTGGTCTCCAGTAGCGTGATGCAATTCTGCGGAATTTGATCGATGTTGGGAAGGAACCAACCCGGGTTTTTCTTCGCCAGTGGCTCGTACATCGGTGTGTCGATGCGCGGATAAGCCAATACTGGCGTAAACCGCTCAGCAGCTTGCTGTCCGACAAGTACGCCGGGAATCTGAATTCCAGCGATTACCCGCTCAGGAATTCGGATGGTGGGGTTCAATTGGGTAATGATCGTTTCCCCCAACACCGTTGGGTCAATGGCCACTTTTTCGCGTGAAGGCGCGGCAGCGGCACTGGCGGTCATCAATTCGAAATATTCACTAAGGGCCTGTTTATATCGGATACCTTCATCGCTGTCGTTGCCATCTTGATTGGGTTGAAAGTCCTCGTCTGGTTCCGTGATCCGAAAGTCAGAGGAAGACGGCATTCCGTTCACGTCGGCCGTGTCGTATTCCGTCGGGTCCAGCGGGTTGTCGGCCGGTGCTGGTGGACGTATTAATAGAAAAGTCAGGTAAAGGAATAACAAGACCAGGGCCACAGATATGATCAATAAGGTGGTTAACCCGAGGTCCGCAACGCTGGGAACAAAAAGGGAAGCCAACCAAAGAAGGCCAATTAAAATGACTGGAATCCAACGTAGCCAGGGGAAGCGGCGGAGTAGCGCTATTAATTTGTCTTGTAGGGTGGTCGCTGCACCTGGTCCGGCACTTTCACCTACGGCATCGAGGGTGGGTAGTCCGGCCGGAACTTCTCGTGGCGGTGCGGCACTGATCTCTCCCGCAGCAGCTCGGTCGATCAGTTCATCGGGGCGTACCGTCGTTCCTTCCGGAAAGGCCTTTTTTATCAACCGACCTCGTGGACGGAGTGCTTTTCGCATCAGTGGAGACAGCAAAGTGGGTTGTAGGTGAGTGCCCTCAAGCGTATGCGCCACCGTCGCATCTTCGGCGATTACACGTCGGTGCAAAGGCGAAGTGAGTTGTAGTCTGATGCTGTTTAAGCGGGCGCGGCGCGCGGGTGCAAGGGCAAGTTGAGGGGCAAGCAGGTGGGCCCGGTAATACCGTTGGCTCACTTCCCTGGCGAGCTGCGCCAGACGGATCCGCCGGTTAGCTTCTACGATCTCACCAACCTGTTCCCAGGAAGCACGCATGAAGTCTTCCTGACCGTCCTGGATGATGGTTGTGCCGAATCCTGCAGACGTTCGGTGGGTTGGGTCCAGGTTCAGCTGGTGTACCCAGTTTCGCGGGTTCGGCACGTCCGTACCATCTCGTTCCTGCAGCAGACGGTTGGTCAGGGAATGCCAGCGACCATAGAGCGGTGCAGTGATCAGTGGATCCGGGTTGTCCGGCACACCGACGCCAGCATTAGCATTAGCCGCCGTATCGTTTTGGTATTCGTCGGTCAGGTTGATGAACCCGGCGAGGTCTTCCTGAAAAGGATGGGGGTAAGTTGTATCATCTCCGTCCCAGTTTCGATATTGGTTCAGCTGGTCCAATTCCGCATCCGTGAGGTTAGCGTCAGGTACACGTAAAGCACCACCGAGCAACAGAACACCTTCTAGCTCGGGGTCAGTAATACCCGTTAGGTTAGCACCGGGTTCCTGAACGTCGATCTCTCGCCGGCCTACGGTAGACGGGACCGGCTTCGCTTCCAGCAATCGGACGAGGTATTCAAAATCTCCCTGGCCACCGGTGCGGAAGTAGAAGCGATGATAATAAGGTAATTCGGTGGGCACGCTTCCTTCTGCCCAGGCTGGTGCGGACTTGCCAACAGCACCTGGAATCTCCCGCCCTAACCCAGCCAATCGACCACTCTCGTAGGTCGGAACCAGGAAGGCATGATAAGCTGCGTTTGCCTCTGGCCGGCGGGGGCAAATGATGCGTGAGAAACCCATGTCGGGGTCTGCTGACAACATGTTTTCCACCTCAATGGCAATGGCGGCTTGGTTGTCGGAACGGTGTTCCTCACCAATGACCGAGTCATTAAGTTGGACGTGGCTCCAGGCCCACAACTCACTCACCGCCGGAAGTACTCCCAGTGGGTCGGGACTTGTGAATTTCAGCGCAGACAGGGGTTGGCCTGCAGTTAATGGGAGTTCCTCAAACTCATCTTCTTTCAGGATGATGAGTGCCATCCAGGGTTGCAACCTGTCGTTGGTCGGGGTGTCGGGGGAATAACGCCAGGGAAGATCTTCGTCATAAAAGTCGATGAAAGCCAGGTAATTGGGCTCGAAATTAGTGACCCAGTTACGTGGCTCCGTTCTGATGATGTTCTTGGTGTCGATGCCCACAACATCCCCCGGTCCGTATATCTCTACGTCACGACTTACCGGCTGGCTGATGTTGTTGCCGTCGGTGTCCGTACCTGATACTTCAAGGTCGATGGTAACGGTGGCACGTTGCCCAGCCTGTCCGCTAATATCGTTGGCCAGCCCCCGGCGTAGCCAGGGCAAAAAACTGAATACGTGATGCTGGTTCATGAGCGGAGATTTACTTCGGTGGCGGGAATGACATGCAGCTGCGCAGCACCTACGGGGTCCGTTCGCTGCTGCTTACGGAGGTGCTCGTTGGCCTGGACCTGGGAGGAGAAAGTGACACTTTCTAGTGTCCCAACTGGTTTGTTGTTGGCCTGGCTGACGACAGTGAATTGGTCGGGCGATAGCTTGATCTTCTGCTCCAGCGGTGCTAACTCTAATTGACGGGTTACGGATAAATCCGCACGCCGAACGGGATTACGCCGACTTCGACGGACAATCGTACTGATCATTTGCGTCAATACAGTAAGGAATACGAATAAAAGCGACCGATGGATATCATCGATGATGATCGTTTCATAACGTAGGCTACGGGCGGTTGCTGAGCCCGTTGTGGTTTGGGAGGCTCCGGCGCTGAGACTAACACCTCCTTTCATGGGTTGGAAGGAAGGTTTGGAGAGTTTTTCCGCCTCATTAAGATCCTTGAAATGACCCAGCGCGAATTGCTCTTCCCGGTCGCCCAACTTATTCAAGGTTCCTGCTACGTTGATGATCAGCTCCCTGGCATCATCTGGTGCCTGATTGCCGAATTTTTCCATCTCTATTCCAAGTGGAACCTTTCGCTGGCTAATCACCAGGGTACCAATGGGGTGGAGAACCAGCTGGTCATTTTCGCCATCTCCAAGTTGACGAAGACTGACTAAGAGGTTGGCACCTGCGGGCAAATCGGCCTGCCAATTACTGACCGCTTCCAGTTCTTCTACCAGTAGCGGGAGTACGGATATGGGGGGTAATTCGGTATTGTTTTCTTCTCCCCAGGTATGCTCGAAGGGAACCGATATACTGAAGAACAAGAGGCTGATGCTTCCCTTGCCTTTGATGTGCCAGGGTGTAGGCCCTTCCAGCTTTCCGCTGAACCCAACACTGAATAATCCGATGCCGAATACTTTGACGGACAGCTTGACACTGATCCCGAAACTGAAGTAGAAAGGGGAGAAGATGAACAACGCATCAAAACCAAGGTGACCTTCGATGTTGAAGGCACTGACACCAAAGAAGAGCTCGGCCCGTGCGCCGAACTGTACGGAGTTCGAAGTAACGGCGAAATAGCCTTCGATTCGTACGCGGGCGAAACTCGTGTCCAGAATACTGGCCGCCAACCGTGGAGGGGAAGGGAAGGGGAGGGGTGGAGGGGTGAAGTCGGGGTGGAAACCACCAACACTTACGACGAAGTTGGGCTGGTCGCCCCAATTGACCAAAACGCCCATCCCGCCTTCCAGCGTGATGAAGAGTACCCGGCTGTCGTACAACTCCGCGTAGAACCAGGCCAGCTTATTGCTGAATTCGATCCTGCCGATGAAGTTGACCTGAAGTTTGAGCACTGCGGCTTCTTCCGTCGGTAAAGCTACCTTGATGACTCCGAGAATAGTAATGATGGGATCTGGTAATTCGATGATGACCCCCATCGAGAGGGATAATAAGGTTGGCGTGCCCCAGCCTATTTTTACCATAGGCCCGATAAGGAAGGTCCCTTCCTGGGTAGGGAAGAAACTGCGAAGGTCGGAGATGATCTTAGGAGCGTTTTCGATCACGTTCTGGGGGAACATGACACTCTCGATGGCTCCGGTACGAATACTGGCCGCAAGAGGTTCGATGTCTGTCCGGCGGTTCAGACCAAGGAGTCCGCCTACGCCGATGAGGGTGAAGCCAAAGCCGAGTTGAATGCCACTACCGAATTCCACCGTAATGATGAGCAGCAGGGAGAAGCCTTCGCTTCCATCTGGCAGTCGGGTAGAAATCAGGCCAATGGCCTTCAACGCAATCCATTCACTAAAGGTTAATTCCAGCGCTCCTGCATATTCTCCCCGATCAGTATCGATGTAGAGGTAGCCACCACCTTTAATTACGCCAGCATCGAGGGAGAGCCCCACGCCGCTGGGCGGTTTGAACCCTAAAGAAGCGTCGATGTTTCCAAACTCCGCCTCCGCATTGTCGAGAAAAGCGGTGACGGTTTTTGCCCCCATTCGTTCTACTACGGCTTTGAGCGGACCGAGATTAGCGCCTAGTGCCATGGAGGTTTCCAGGTCCAGCGTTCCGTCGTCCTTGATGTACAGCCCCAGGAAAAACTGCTGGATTTCGAGGGGGCCAATATCTTTATGGATGGGGAGCATGATCTCCACACCGCCCGCTGCGCGGACGCGTAGACCTTTGGAGGGGACGAACTCCAGGTCGAGGTCAAAGGTGGCTTCAAGTTCCGCGCCGGAGATGATCTTGGCGAGGAAACCATCGCCATCTGCGGAGCCTATTTTTAGTTTTAGTTGGCTTAGACCAGCGAATAGTCTTGGTTCAAAAGCCAGAGAGTTATTGTTCAACTCCGCTGCTATGCCGAAGCCTGCAGATACGTTGTCGACCGAAAGACTGAGTAACCCGCCAGTTTCGACGAGGTTCCAGGGGCGGGCGGATGCTGCCCGCTGGAAAACGAAGTCAACACTTCCGCCCGCGCTCAGAGAAGGAGTCGGGAGTGATACCTCCAAAGGCGGATCAATTGTAAGGGTAAATTCACCCGCTAAGGCTAGGTCAGCCTTGAGCGAAAGCGCCCAGGTTTCTCCAACACTGATGGCTGTTTCCAATGCCCTGGTCAGAGATAGATTAACCCCTATTTCCAGTCCATGTACTGTAGGGCTTACGGTACGTCGGCCAATACGGAATACACCCCATCTGAGAAATGGATGGTCTTCAGCGTCTCGGTCAACCACAATAGCCGCTTCAGAAGAATGAAATTGTCGATAGACGTTGAAGAACCATTCCGGATCAAAGGTGTCCGTTCCCCAGCCGAGTGTATCCTGAAAGTGTTGTTCCGGTTTTTTGAAGATGTCCGGCAGGCGATCGAGTCTCAACCGCATCACGATGTGATCTTCAAATAGTTCGGTCCCATCTCCGGCAACCAGTCGCCATTCGGCAATACCCAATACAGATAAAAAGAGTAACGTAGGCTCCGAGAAGTCAGCAATTCTTTGTGCCGCGAGGCTTTCTAAAAAGACGGTACCAAAATTGGCTAGGAAATTGGCTACGGAGGTTTTTTGGGGAGCAGTAAGTTCGGCGGAAGAATTAGCCGCATTTTCCAGGGAGTTGATCAACTGTGGTAACGCCGTAGCAAATAAGCGAATGGCGTCAGCGGTCTGTAGTACCGGGCCAAGTGGAAAATCACCTCCTGATTCTAAAGCTACGGCGAGTTCCTCCGCTTTACCGGCTAAATTATCTGCTGCGCTGGATAGGGTACTGATCTGTTGGCTAACCGTTCCGTTGGTCAATACTGCTTCTGGTAATACTAGTCCGTATTCGATTGGTGTGAAATCACTGAAGAACTCTCCCGCAGCGGCCAGGGTTCGGGCTAGTTCTACGATGGTTTTAGTCAACAAATCAGTTGTGGCGCTCACGGTTGAGGGGTTAGAGTTGATCGATAACGTTGTTGTAATTCAGTCGGCCAAGGCCCGCTTCATCCACTCCTGCTTGAGGTGGGTTCACTGCGGGGATAGTGTAGGTTGATTCCTCAAAATCTACCGTTGGGTCATGATGGAGGTCCAGGGCCGCAAATGGAGGGTTTAATGAATCCTGAAAGGCAGTTAAAATTTCTACCCTGGTTAGCGTACTGTCCTCTTCTAACATAAGGGCTATTAAACCGGTGATGTGTGGAGCAGCCATCGAGGTGCCGGACATGTCAACGAAGTGCCCGCCAGGACTCAATGCCCGGGCAAGTGCTCCATTATTTGCGGAGAATACGCTTTCTCCAGGAGCCGCTACGTTTGGTTTAGGGGCAATAGGCGGATTCGCATTATAGCTCATAAGTGGGCCTCTGCTACTAAAGGAGGTAATAAAGGGAGTAGTAGGTGTAACAATAGTTGCCGGAACGTTGACATCATAGGCGGCTACGGTAATTACGTCAGGAGACTGTGACGGACTGTCAATGGTATTGGTATTAACAATAGCCACTCCAGTGGTAGCCAGGATGGCAGCCCGGTCAAATACTATTCGGTAATCTGGTTCTGAAACATCGATCCAAAGTTGAATTTTTGTTCCGGCAGGTGCTTCCACCTTTAACCGGTAATCTCCGGTATTCTGGCGACGTCGGCGTGGGCGAAAAATCAACGATATATTTCTACGCGTAATAGCTCCATAGGGAGATTGAGCCGTATACGGGAAGTGTTCCATTAATACGCGGTGGCGGGCAGTCCCGAAAAGGCCATCGTAAATTTGATTCAGGGCTGTACCCGACGTGGCGCCGGGGGAGTTGCCACCAAAAAATTGCAGTAGTCCCGGCAATTTGATCCAACCGCGGACATCGTTGACACCATCAGGGTACAACATTTCTATGTTTAGATCGACGGACTTTCGGGGGCGAGACCTGCGGTCTCGGATAGTAAAGGGAATTTCCACCTGGTTATTGGGGGCTGCAGGCATGGTTAGCTCTAAATGCCCATTTTCTCCTGCTGCATTTCCGGCGGAGAAGACACTAATTCTCCCAGCACTGGTATTAAATAAAGCATGGAGATGTCGCTCTATGTATTCGTTGCCCTCCCAGCCTCGTCCGTCGTGTGGATGTAATTCACTCCCAAAACTACCGTTGATCACTACCGGAGTGTTGGCGCCGAATAGAGCAGTTGCCTTGTTGAGAATGTAGTGGAAAGCGTCTCTCTCCATTACGTCATAACTAATGTTGGAGGAATCGTCATGGATCAGATTGACCGCAATAATCCTGGCTTCAGGGGCTACACCGATGTTAGCGCTTCTGGTTGGAGGAGAAGCTGTGCTGGTTGCTCCGTTGCCGGCTGCAATTCCAGCTACGTGGGTACCGTGTCCATCTGTATCGCGATGCCGTACCCGGGTGGGAGAATTATCGATTGTGGCTTTTTCATATTCCACTCCGTATCTGGTGGTACTTCCAGGCGCCAGTAAATTTGCCACAGGGCTTTGTTCTCCTGACCTAGGCGTTAAATATTGATCCCATATGGCGTGGATGCGCGTTTCGGTGCCCGCCGTATTTCTGAAGCATGGATGATGGAAATCAATTCCTGTATCAATGATTCCGATAACGACATTAGCTCCCGTATTGCCCGAAAAAGCATTGGTTACACTGTTATAATGCCACTTTCCATCTACGAGTAATTCGGTAGTGCTCTGTACACCAATATTTCCATGAGATACACCCAGGCGTTTCTTTTTAGCACTGCCATAACTGATGAGCGTAAGGTGGTCAAGGTGGGAAAGATGGTGTATGCTTTTTAGAAAAACCTCTCCCTGAAAAGCTTTATCCGAAAGCCGACCCGTCACCACAAAGCCGTTTGCCGAAAGTTCCTCCTCAGTAAGCTCTCCGTTGTGCTCAACCACTAAAATAAATGCCTCCTTGAACGACTGGACCCGGAATTCTTTTCCATCGTAGAGCGAAGAACCTGTTGCTTCCTCCCAGTTTCGGTAAAGTGTGCGCAAGCCACGATCCAGCTTACTCCAATTAACGGTTTCCATCTATGCAATCAACTATGGGAGGTGTACAAAAAAGTGGGGGATGATCCACGGAATGAGCCGGGGCAGGTAAAGTTCTACTTTTCCTGGCTTGTCACTCTATAACTTAAGTTAGTCCTCCGTTACAGTTAACGCAATTTTTTTTAGGGGTTTAACTTTTGGCAGGTCTTGGCAGATTTTTGATGGCGGGCGACTTAGGTCTAGTTGTGCGGAAGGGCAAGTCGCCGGTTTCGGAGTACCATGCCCAAAAAAGACACCCCAATTCGCTAAGGGCGAAATGAGGTGTTACCTAAAATGTGTTGTTAACGTCTCTTATTAAGAATTTTGGATAGTATTACACCCACCTATCTAATGATCATTTTCGTAGTTGAAGAGCTGTTATTAATTTGCAGCTGTACGGTATAAAAGCCTTTGGGCAAGCGGTCCGTATTGATTTCTCGCTGGTAAGTTCCTTCGGGCATTTGGCCTAAATCGAGCACGGTGGCTAACTGACCAATTTGATTGAAGATGGCCACTTTAACGTTAGCGCTTGTCTTCGTCGTAAAATCAAGGGTAGTGTAAGTCTGGGCTGGGTTAGGGTACAGTGAGAAACGAGTAGCCACGGCCCCAAGCGGAGAAGAATTGGAGGAAACCACTTCAGGCTTAAAAGAGAAAACCCCCGTTCGGCCATTCGCCCACCACAGGATTCCCTCATCATCAAAAACGATGGCTGATTTTTGAGAGTTATTGGTCGTCACTTCTTCATTAATGAAGTTTTCCCATTCGCCGTTCAACAAGGTCGAGATGCCATATTCGTGAGCAAAGTATAGCTTTCCGTCTTCGTCGCTTTGGATGGATTGTACGCCCCTGTTGGTGATTTGGCCATTATCGGTCTCCCTGACGGGATCGGTCCAGGTGGAGCCATCAAATTTGAGTGCTCCGGCTGGTTCATTAATGATCCAAACATTCCCATCATTGTTGAAATGGAAGTCTCCAAGGGGACGTTTGATGACGGGATGGTCAGCTGCTGTATAGGTTGTCCAGCTTCCATCGGGTGAAACGGTTTGAATAACGTTGCCAAGTTCGAAATCGCCGGAGGATATCCATAAATTGTCATTGGCATCTATCCCTTGGCCAGACAGTGGAAGCGAGGTTAGCGAAGAGTTACCGGTGTTGTATTCACTAAGTAGGCCGTTGTCCATGATGTAGATTATACTATCTGACCGGATGTATACTTTGCCCTGGCTGTCAATGTCTAGTTGGCGGCAGGGATCTAAACTTGTAAATGCCCACTCACTGCCGTTGTATTGGTAAAACCCACGATTAGTCGCCACCAAGATATTGTCGTCGGCAAGAACCAGAATATCATTGAAGAATTCAAAAGGTGTCGCAGACGGTGGCTTGGGAAGGAACGACCAAGTACCATCAGTATCCCGCACAGAGATGTTCTCTTGAGATCTTGTGATGAAGTACATCTTGCCATTATCCCCTTTGTGAACGTTTCCTACATTATTGGTCTCGAGCGTGTGTTCAGCAATTAGCGCCGACCTGATGACGCCGTTGTCATTTTCTGATAGGTGGATGTCTCTATTCATCCAACGCCTATTCTCCTCATCAATATGAAAGAAGTTGATCATGTTGCTAAATGCACCAGCTTGTGCATCCGCCTGTTGTACGAAGGTGTCGTTCTCCAGTTTGAAAATTCCATTTCGAAGTGTACTGAAGTAAATGCCTCCTTCAACATCTTCGGTAAATCCAATTACCTCAGAGCCGTTGAAGTCAATCGGGAACCCTTGCCAGTCCTGCCCGTCAAAACGAAAAATTTGGTCCAGGTCTCCGGCAACATAAAGATCGCCCGAACGGCTGCTGAAAGCGTCAGCATCCAGGTAACCTTCAAAGGCAGTTCCCTCCGAGAGGTTGACCCACGCGCCATTCACAAACTGATGTATTTCTCTGCCAACTACAAATACATCTCCGTTTTCTATGGTCTCAATGTCCCAGCTTTCGAAAAAGCGCTCCCCGAATTCGGCACTGCCGTAATGAGACCAGCTTTGACCTTCTCTATGGAATACGCCATCATTGGTGGCGACCCAAGCATCACCATTTGGCGAAATTTTAAAGTCGTACAGCTCTGTATTTTGATCTAATACCTCGTGGGTAGGGGACGTAGGGTCCTGAAAATCAGTGCCATCAAACTGTGACAAGACAATATCATAAGTGCCCACCCAAACACTGCCGTTCGTCCCCAGGGTGACGGATTGAACATGATTGTTGGTAAGGTTGGAATTGGCCTTGTTGAAGGTCTTTCGTTCCAGGGTAGACTTATTAACCACCACTAAGCCAGCATCGGTGGCCAAAAGTAACTCATCACCCGTGTCTACCAGGTCATTAACTTGATTAGGGCTTTGGTAAGAAGTCCATTCTTGTGCCTGAATAGCGCCCTGAAATAAGAGAATAAGGAGGAAAAGGGAAGCGGATTTAACAATTTGCATAGTAGTCATTGGTTTCAAATTTTAGGGATACTGTTCGGGATGCATCATAGTTGTATGCCCTAATTATGCTCAAATTTACCACTATGTTCCAGGGACAACAAGTACAGATAATTGTATAAATAGGGTTTCTAACTAATATTGAGGTGGTTTCGTTGTAGCAAATACTTACTTTGGGCCATAATAAGTAAGGATTCAAAAATACCTAATGAAAATACCTTCAACTTTTTTGCACGACTTGGTCCTTACCCTTACAAAATCTGAAAAACGCTACGTCAAAGTACAGGCAGGAACGAGGAGCAAAGACTATATCGAGCTGTTGGATGCTTTGCTGGCGCAGAAAACTTACGATGAAGCCAAACTGATCAAAGATAATGAGGGGGCCAACTTCCTGAAGTACCTGGCGGTGAATAAGCGGTATCTCTATGATTTGTTGCTGAAACTATTGGCTCAATTCGGTCAGAAAGCAATAGAAGACCAGGTGCAAGAGAGACTAGCGGCAACGAAAGCACTGATGAAAAAAGGCTTGATGACACCAGCGCTAAAAGAACTGGAGAAGGGGCAAAAGCTTGCCGCGAAATACGAGTTGTTTGAATGGCAAATCATGCTCTGTGGTCTTCAGAAAAAACTCAGTAGCAAGCAGAAAAGAGTAAAGCTGGAAGAGAATGCATCCCGGCAGCTTTTCGAATTGGAAAGGAATGCCTTAGTGCAGTTAACAAACATCAATGAATACTGGTACCTGGCCCAGCGAGTGGCCCGTTTCCAGATGCGTTTTCAGAAGGTTCAAACAGAAAAACAGCAACAACACCTCATCGACCTCTCTCAATCTGAGGAGTTCGTCGACTTGAACCTTGCGACCAATTTCAGGAGTAAGCTCTATTTCTATCAAGCCAACGCCACCTATCGATTCATCAAGGGAGAGGTTAAAAAGGCCTACGAGGTAAATAGCGAATTTTTAGATTTATTGGAGGCCAACCCCCATTTCCTTAGCCTTTACAGCGAAAACTACCTGGCCACCCTGAATAATATGTTGATTGATAGTTTGGTCATTAAAGATTACGAAGTCCTGAAAACAGGAATCAGTCGCCTGGAAATGACGCTAAAACGTCCAGAATTCAAGTCGATGAAAAACATGGAGTCGCGCGTCTTCAGGCAACGCTACCTGCTGCTCATTAATTGGAGCCTGAGCCAAAAGGACTTTGGAAGTACCCTGGAGTGGATACCTGAAATTGAAGCAGGGTTACAACGATTCGGAGAGAAAATAGAAAAGCACCACCGCATCACTTTTTACTACCTGTTGGCCTATTTACTCTTCCTGAATAAGCGTTGCGATAAGGCCTTAGTATGGATTAATCTAATCCTCAACGATGGTAAAGAAGACGTCGTGAAAGAGATTTATTACTTTGCTCGAATCTTGAACTTATTGATTCACTTCGAACTTGGAAATACAGCGCTCTTAGGATCTCTTTTACTATCGACTCCCAAATACCTGAAGCCAAGGCGCCCCGTCTACCTGACCGAAAAGACATTGTTCCGTTTTTTAACCAAATTCCTGGCGGAGCCCAATAAAAAAGAACGGGATGAGCTAGTTTGCAACTTTAAAACAGAGGTAGATCGCCTGGCTCAGAAGCCAAGTGAGCGACGGGTGTTCAATTATTTGGATTTGAGGCTCTGGGAGATGGACGCTTTATAGAGGGGCCTCTTATTCTTCTGGCGACTTGGGCGGAATCACCCCCAGCAACCCTTCCAAATCCCACATATCCTTTTCCACAAACGGCCCAACGGTTGTCCGTCGCAGCGCAGTGAGGTAACCGCCAGAGTCCAGCGCCTTGCCCATATCATAGGCCAATGAACGGATATAAGTGCCTTTTGAGCAGGTTATCTCAAAATCAACTTCCGGTAGCTCAATGCGGGTGATCTTGAACTCATGGACGGTCACCGGGCGGGGTTTTACCTCCACCTGGATGCCTTTTCGAGCCTTCTTGTACAGCGGCTGCCCGTCGACCTTGATGGCGGAGTAGATTGGCGGCAGCTGCTGCAGATCGCCAGTAAGACCCAGGGCGGCGGCGTGGATCATCTCATTGGTAATATGCTCCGTGGGGGAGGTGGCGTTGATGGGTTCTTCGGCGGCGTGGCTGGCGGGGGTGGCACCTAGGGTGGTGGTGCCGGTGTAGGTTTTGTGCGTGCGCGGCGGGTCGTGCGAGC
>JBGCFZ010000342.1:0-11898 GCA_045110355.1 Lewinella sp.
TGCCAGAAATGGCCTTCTCCCACAAACTCCCGGCGGTATTCAGCCTGGAGTTCGGTAAGGAACTCCTCTTTTGAGGTTGAGGTGTTGAGTAAGGAGATATTGGCCCGCTCTCTTGTTCTGTTCAGAGCAGCAACCGCTTCAGTGGTAACAGCATCATTTTTCACCATTAGGGCTTCTGCCAGCAATAGGTAAATGTTGGCTGGCCGAAGTACCGGGTAATTATGGGGCCAGTCCCCCCGGCTGAGGAGAGACAGACCCGGCTCAAACCACTTGGTGATAACTTCTATATTGACGGTCTGAAAGAAGTTGTCGACGAAGGAGGTGTCGAAGGTCGCCTCAAAACGAAGATCGTTTTCTATATCAAAATCAGCTAGTAGATTAAAACTGGGCGATATTCTCGGGATACCTCCCGAAAAGGGAAATTCCCGCATTGAACTAGTCAGGAATTCGGAAGGGAATAATGCACCCAGGCCGGCTGGCCCTGATACATACTGGACTTCAAAAAGGCAAAATTGATTGTCATTTTCTTGCTTGAATATATCCTCAAAAACAGGCGACCAATTCATCGGCAGCGCTCCTGATGTCAGGCTTTCAAGCAGGGGGATGGCCAGGTCAATTTTAGCGCGATCTCTTATCGGAAATTGGGCCCAGGTCACGTAAAGCTTAGCCCGTAGGCCAATGGTTGCCTGCCTGGTGATCTTTCCCTTTAAATCTGTGGGGTAAACCGTCGGAAGGTTTTCGGATGCAAAGAGCAGGTCCTCTTCAATGAAACGATAAATGTCTACTACTTCTGAACGGCCTATTTCCAGGGCTTCTTCAGGAGAAATCAAGCGATCAATGAGGGGGACTTTTCCAAACACTCTTACCAGTTCGAAGTAGGTATAGGCCCTGAGTGCTCTTACTTCTGCCTCCGATTGTAGCTTGAGTTCTGGTGTGCTGAATTCAATATCATCAATAACGGACAAAACCTTATTCGCTTTTGAAAGCAGCCGATAGGCATTATTCCATACGGTTTCAATCGTTCTTTGCTCCGATCTGACGTTGAACAGAGAGATGTCAACAAGATCGCGCTGGGCGTTTGACCCTCCGGAAAAATAGTTGCTGGATCTGCCTTCGCTCATATAGAGTTGAAGGTTTCCGGGAAACGTCTGCAGGTCCGCATAAACACCGTTAGTAGCCGTGAGGATATCTTGCTCTGACTTGAAAAAATTCTCACTGTCCAGCTGGTTTGGGTTTTCCAGCAGCAGATAGTCCTCTGAGCAAGAAACAAACAGAAGAGCAGCAAAAAATAAAATGATATGGCTGAATTTCATTGTATGAAATTATTTGATCGGATAAGTGTGTGAAAAGCTGGGCCTTGTTTACCGGGCGGCTCAGAAGCTGGCCTTAAGGCCCAACGTCAGGACACGGTAAAGCGGGTAACCTCCGTAATCTCCTCCTTCATTGTTTTGCGCTTCCGGAGAAAATCCGATGAGGTAGCGATCTCTCATGAATAGGTTGTCACCGGAAAAGTAGATTTGGCCTCCGTTGATTCCCTTTATGGCCGTACTGGGAATATTATAGGTGAGGGTGACGTTTTTAATTTTCCAGTAGGTTGCATCGTATAACCAGCGTGAGTCATAGAGACCTCCGGTATTGTAGTCGATACGGGGAACGGAGCCATTACCTGGGTTGTCCTCTGAACGCCAGCGCTGATCCCAGAAGGCAGGCCGGTTGTGGAGGTAAGAACCGGGAATATCAATGGCACGGCCAATGATTCCGTAGATGCTTCCACCAATCTGGCCCTGAACGAGGACTGACAAGTCAAAGTTCTTGTACTTGAACGTATTCGTGAATCCCCAGAAGAAGTCAGGCTCAGGGTTGCCAACGTAATCTTTGTCCAGGATGTCGATAACCCCATCACCGTTAACATCCCGGTATTTGATGTCTCCTGGCTGAGTATTGGGCATCGACGGGGAGTTCTCCACGTCTTCCTGGTTCATGTATACCCCGATGGCGTCGTGCATGTAATAGGTGAAAACCGGACGGCCAACTTCGAGGATCTGGGTACGTGCCTGGAAGCCCGCCAGAATCGGCGTATCATCAGGCCCCAGAGAAACAACCGTATTCCTGTTGCGGGAGAAATTGAGCGAGGTCTCCCATTTGAATTTACCCGTCAGGTTGCGGGTGTTGATGTCAATCTCAAAGCCTTTGTTCTGTAGCTCCCCGATGTTCCTCCAGCCGTTGGTGAAACCGGTTACGGTTGCAACGGGAACGTAGTAGAGCATGTCCCGGGTGTTCTTTACGTAGTAGTCTACGGAAAGAAGGAACCTGTTCTGAAACAGCCCCAGGTCCACCCCGTAGTTGGAGGAGACGGTTTTTTCCCAGGCCAGGTCCTGATTCTCCAGCGTAGAAGTGGCGAGACCGAAAGAGACCTGATTGTTAAAGGAATAGTTAGAACTGCTCAGTTCGGCGTAAGAACGGTAGAGCGGGATACTGTTGTTACCGGTTTCACCAATGCTGTAGCGGAATTTGAGGCTGCTGATGGCTTCAATATCAGCCATGAAGGGCTCATTACTGGCCCGCCATGCTACCGATAAAGAAGGGAAGTTGCCCCAGAAGTTGTTTTTCCCGAAACGTGAGGAACCATCTCTTCTGACGCTGGCAGAAATAAGGTACCTATCGGCATAATTATACTGCGCCCGGCCGAAGTAAGACAGCAAACGATCATCGTATTTATTGAAGAAGCTGTTCTGAACTGTCGAGGTTGTTTCGAAAAAAGTAGTCAAGCGGTCGTTACCGAAGTTGGCGTGCTTTTGGAAAGACCGGTTCCATTGCCGGTTCTCAACCGAGTACCCCCCAAGTGTAGAGATGCTATGACGGCCAAATTTTTTGGTATAGTTCAATGTACCCTGAACCAGGAACTTCGTGTCCCCCCGGTTATCGAGAATGCCGGAACTAAGGGCCCCCTCTGGCTCATTCGTGTTTCGTCTTGCTACGTTGGTAGGAAGGTACCGGTGCAGTTTTAGCGCGCGGTTGTCAAAAGCTCCCGTGAGCTTGGCCGTAAGGTCTTTGGAGATTTTGTAGTTCAAACCAATGTTAGTCCGGGCACGGAAGTCGTCTTGCCGGTAGGTGATCTCCCGCATGTAGGCTACGGGGCTAACCGGTGAACCAGCATACTGATAAGTAGGGTTTGGGAAAACCCCCGTTTCTATACCTACCCCCAGGTTGGCCACGGGAACCATCGAAAGAGCATAGTGTACCATCGCGTCTTTACCCGTTGCCCGGCCTCCGTTGGCAATAGACAGCGTTGGGGAAATGTTCATGTCCATCGATAGTTTATCGCTGAACTTCATGCTCAGATTAGCCCTGAAGTTGACCCGGGTGAAATCAGTGTTCAGAATGATCCCCTCCTGGTTGAAATAAGTTCCCGTAATGTGGAACTTGATGTTTTCGTTTCCGCCCGAGGCCGAAAGACGGTGTTCCTGAATGGGCGCTGTTCTGAACATCTCGTCCTGCCAGTCAATGAAAACCAGGCTGTCAGTCCCGTCTTCCCAACGGGTATCTGGCATGTATCGGTTGTTATGCCCGTTTAATTCGGCGAACCTGAATTCGTAAGAATCAGTAGCTCTGTAATCTTGCCCAATATCCCGGCCGCGTGCAACCCAGTTGCGGTCAATTAACTCATTCGCAGTTTCAATCCACTGCTCGGAGTTCATCATATCAAGCTTCTTCTCTACCGTCTGAAGCCCCCGGTAAGTACTGAATGAAAACTTTGTTTTTCCTTTCTGCCCGCTCTTGGTGGTAATGAGCACTACGCCGTTAGCACCACGAGAACCATAAATGGCTGCTGATGAAGCATCTTTAAGAACATCAATCGAGGCAATATCCCCTACAACAAGGTCAGAAATGTCAGTGGTCGGAAACCCGTCAACCACGTATAGCGGCTCATTACTCGCCGATACCGACGAAGAACCCCGGATGATGACCTGTAAGGGAGCACCCAGGTCTCCGGATGTGGTCCTTACCCGTACCCCTGCCATCTGTCCGCTAAGCGCTTGCTCAACCCGGGTAACGGGGCGGGTCTCCAGGCGCTCGCTGCCAACGTTCGAAATAGATCCGGAAACGTTTCCTCGTTGTGAAGTACCGTAGCCTACAACTACAACTTCGTCCATAAGTGTACTCACCGCTGATAAGGTAACGTCGACTTTAGTTCTGCCGGCAAGCGGAACCTCCTCATTACTAAAACCTGTGTAGGTGAAAACCAGCGTGTCCATAACGGTCGGAACGGTCAGAAAAAAACTCCCGTCAACGTCAGAGATAGTCCCGGTAGTTGTGTTTTTCAACATCACGGTTGCACCGATCAGGGGTTCATCTTCGGATGAGGTAATAGTACCTTTTACAGTAACCTGGCTATAGGCAGTGAATGTAAGGACCTGGCATAAGATGACCAGGATGATTCTGGTGTGTAAACGCAGTGAAATTCTTTGTTTCATATAAAAAAGTTCTTGCAAGTCGACGTTGAAATTAGATTTGGATGTTACTCTTATTCCAAAACTATATTGGGCCAAATATAGGGGCGGGCTGTATTAGAACTGTTCTGTACTCTTTGGTTTTGCCAATAAACTGTTACGTGCTGTTATGCTGGCGTTTTCACGGTGGGAATACCTACGGAAGGTGGGCTGCTGAAGAATACAGCTCCCTTCACTTAGTATCGAAAATAAGACCGGCTATGCTGACTTTCAGACTGTTTTATGTAGTCTTGAACAGCTGCCTCTGGGGCTGGAGAGAAGACCACTCTCTGCAGTGAATCGGAAGGGAGGGCCTTCTTTTGAGTCGCTATTTTATTCTGTAACTGTACGGTCTTTACGGCCTGTCTAATTGAAGAAGGCCCCCTTTGCTGACTTTTCCTGAACTTCTGCCCCTGAGGCCATCATGGGTTTTAGCAGGCATCCGGCAGGTAGTTTCAGGCGCGGACGCGGGTGCAAGGGAGGAGTTTTAAAGAGCAAAGGACACCCCCTGCCACGAGGCGGATCAGGAGGCCAAAAGCAAAAGCTGAGTTTTTTCGCTCTTTACAAAGAGTTCCGTTGAATGAGTTGAAAGGGGTTCGCAAGGTGTTTCTTCTCGTTTTTCAGGATCAGCTCTGCCGCTGTCTTCCCCAGTTTTTCAAAGTCGGTCGAGATGACGGTGATGCCATCCAGTAAGACCTCCTTGAGCGAAGTTTCGTTGTAGGAAATGATCCCAACGTCCTGCCGGACCCTCAGACCGAGACTTTTAACCCGCTTTATCAGCGTGACCAGGTCGCCTTCCATCAGGTTAATATACACTTCCTGAGTGGAAATGGGCTCTGTGGCAATATCGTTGACTACACCGTGTGCAAAGGCAAACTCGTCGCAAAATTTTTCAAACCCGGCCAGAATCTCCTTCGGGTGGTAGCCGTAGGGAGGGAAGATTATCTTTAGCTTTTTATACTTTTCGAGCAGGGGAAGGGCATCGATCAGGATGGAGTAAATGTCTCGCTCAAAATCCTGATACACGGACGCGTAAGAGCCTTCAATACCTTCCAGTTTTTTATCCAGAATAACCAGCTTGTGCTTCGGTAGCTGATTAATGAACGCTGGCGCGTGGGCCGCACCCTCCAGAAAATGGGGGATGATGACAAAGTGGGTATAATTGTTGTCGATGTGGTCAAGAATCGTTCGCTTGAATAGCTGGAAGTCATTGTTGTAGATGAAAAAGTCGATGGAAGCCTCGTCTCCAAGTGTCGTAGCGAAAGAATCGTAGATGATTTTTTTGTGAGCGCTAAGCTTATTGAAGAGTAGGAATACCTTGGCTTTTTGCCGGAAATTGACGTTCTTGATATAATAGCCTTTTCCCGGAATGGAGTCAATTATATCTATTTGTTTCAGGTGGTCATAAGCCTTGACAATCGTATCCCTTGATATGTCGAACTTAATGAGAAGTTTATTAATCGACGGCAGACGATCGCCTTCCGACAATTCATTGTTCTCAATGTCCGAAATAATTGAATTTATTATCTGTTTATACTTGGGTGTTTTGGAGTGTTCATTGATTACTATATTGCACATATGTATTTTATTAAATTGTAGATTGTTGGGGAGCCAATTTTGACCTTCGGGTTGAACACTACTGAGCACTTTTGAATAGTTGCTTCTTTGGTTCCCATTCCCACCGCCCCACCCCCCAAAGGGGGAGGGCAGTATCCAGTAGACTGCCGGAGTTGACTAATTTTAAGCTGTTCATCATCTTGAACACCTTCCGAGATCGCTTCCTCCGAATCTTGCGCAAATTTAAGAAGAAGGACTGAGGTTTACAGGGCGTTTTTTAAAACCAACCTTTGCACCTGCGTCCGCGCCCAAAAAGCTTTAGGTGCATAACAGTACAGTACGCTTTTTGAGATGAAACAGAACAGTTCATAACGGCTTAGATCACATCTGTTTCTACATTTGGGTCTAACCACATGTACTTACTTACAATACGAACGGATAACAATGATCATGCAAACAAAGACATTCACGCACGTTAATTACCTCTGGGACGAAACCAAAGCAAGCGAATTATCTGGCGATGAGATTGGACTTTTTCTTTACCGCTCAAACATCCTTGGGGCGGATTTAAGGATAACTAACTACGGTGGAGGAAACACCAGTTGCAAAACCATAGAAACAGATCCTCTGTCCGGTGAAGAAACGGAAGTGATGTGGGTAAAAGGTTCGGGTGGCGACATTGGGACGCTGACGCGCAAAGGAATTGCGGGGTTGTACGTAGACCGGCTGAAGTCTTTGAAAAGTGTTTACCGTGGAATGGATTACGAGGATGAGATGGTCGGCCTTTTTTACCACTGTATCTATGACCTTGACAGCCGAGCTCCTTCTATAGACACGCCATTGCATGGCCTCTTACCCTTCAAGCACATTGATCACCTGCACCCCGATGCGTTGATAGCTATTGCAGCGGCCAAAGACAGCGAGGCGATCACGAAGGAAATATGGGGAGGTACGATGGGCTGGGTACCCTGGCAGCGCCCTGGTTTTGACCTCGGCCTACAACTCGAAAAATGCTTAGCAGACAATCCGGGTATTCGCGGCATTGTACTGGGGAGCCATGGCTTATTTACCTGGGGAGATACTTCTTTTGAGTGTTATATCAATAGTCTGGAGGTTATTGAGCAAGCATCTGAGTACATCGAAAAAAACCTGGGGGTAAAAAAACCAGTCTTCGGGGGGGTGGCATTACAAGGCCTGCCAAAAGAGCAGCGAAACGCCCAGGCGGTTGCATTGGCTCCGGTTCTGAGAGGACTTTGTTCCAGCAATCAGAAAATGATTGGTCATTTCACGGACGATGAAAAAGTTCTTCAGTTCATTAATAGCAACGACCTTTCAAGACTGGCCCCGCTTGGCACTTCCTGTCCCGATCACTTCCTGCGGACGAAAATTAAGCCGCTGGTCCTGGAGCTGTCTCCCGAAGCAGACCTTTCAGACTCGGAGGCCATAAAAAACAGCATTGTGCCTCAGTTTGAGGCGTACCGGAAAGACTATGCTGCCTATTACGAGACTTGCAAGCACAGCAATAGCCCCGCAATGAGAGACCCCAACCCCGTGGTTATTTTGTACCCGGGGGTTGGCATGTTCACCTTTGCCAAAAACAAGCAGACGGCCAGAGTTGCCAGTGAGTTTTACATCAATGCGATCAACGTGATGCGGGGAGCTGAAGCCATTTCGGAATACACGGCCTTGCCCCGGCAGGAAGCCTTCGATATCGAGTACTGGCTCCTTGAAGAAGATAAGCTTAAGCGCCAACCGGCAGAAAAACCACTTTCCCGCAGAGTGGCACTCGTGACGGGGGCTGGCGGAGGCATTGGTAAAGCGATTGCTGAAAAACTGGCCGCCGCAGGCGCGAATGTAGTTTTAACCGACATCGCAGAAGACCGGCTGAAAGAAGTGAGTAAGTCTTTCGGCGCTGATGTGTCTACCTACGTCAAGTGTAACGTAACGGAGAGTGCATCTATCGAGAATGCCTACTCGAAGGCCTGTCTTGAATTTGGCGGCGTAGACATCATTGTACACAGCGCAGGCCTGGCCATCTCGAAACCCCTGGAGGAAACTTCCCTGGAGGATTGGAACTTGCTGCAAGACGTTCTCGTCAAAGGGCAGTTCGAACTAGCGAAAGCAGGGGTAGAGGTGATGCGTAAGCAAGGATTTGGCGGCGACATCATAAGCATCGCCAGTAAAAACGGACTGGTCGCAGGCCCTAATAACGTTGCCTACGGTACGGCCAAAGCTTCGCAACAGCACATGGTGAGATTATTGGCCGCTGAACTGGGGGGCGAAGGCATCCGGGTCAACACCGTCAACCCGGACGGAGTGATCGTCGGGTCCAAAATATGGGAAGGTAAGTGGGCCGAAGGCAGAGCAAAAGCCTACGGTGTCTCTGTGGAAGATTTACCCGCTCACTACGCCAAGCGGAACCTGCTCAACGAAATCATCTTACCGGAAGATATTGCAAACGCGGTGTTCGCCCTTACTGCAATCCTGGACAAGAGCACCGGGAACATCATTAACGTTGATGGTGGTATGGCCAATGCCTTCGTAAGATAGCCTTGTGTTTATGAATTGATAGTTCGAGTGGGATTGAAAGTTGTTTCAGTCCCATTCTTTTTACTTATTATCAGTATTAAAAGAAATCAGATGATCATGCCTAAACAGGAGATGAGGGGATACAACGATCGCCACCACAAACAACACACTTCACAGTTGCTTTCTCTTCAGGATCAACTAACGGATAAAAACCTTGACGTTAAAAGCATCATTGCCAAACTTCAGGCATTCCAGGTAGCCATACCCAGCTGGGCACTGGGCGCAGGCGGGACAAGATTTGGTCGTTTCTCCATCGGAGGGGAGCCTACTACTTTAGAACAAAAAATAGAGGACGTGGGCCTGCTCCATTCCCTCACCCAAACCGCTGGTGCCGTTTCTCTGCATATTCCCTGGGATACTCCCCAGGATACGGATGCTGTCAAACAACTGGCCGCCCAGCACGGTCTCCTCTTTGATGCCGTCAACTCTAATACCTTTCAGGACCAGCCAGGGCAGCAACACAGCTACAAATATGGTTCGTTGTGCAATACCGACGAGGCCGTTCGGGCCCAGGCGGTGCAGCACAACATTGACGTGATCAACATCGGGGAGCAACTTGGCTCGAAAAGTATCACCGTCTGGCTGTCCGACGGCTCCAACTTTCCCGGGCAAAACAACCTGCGCAGGGCCTTGCAGAATACCATGGATAGCCTCAAGCAGATTTACCAGCACCTGCCCGACGACTGGCGCATGTTCATCGAGTACAAGCCCTACGAGCCCAACTTCTACAGTACCGTGATCCAGGACTGGGGAACCTCCCTAATGCTCGCCAACGCGTGTGGCGAAAAAGCCTTCACCCTGGTTGACCTTGGCCACCATTTACCGAATACCAACATCGAGCAGATCGTCTCTACCCTGATGATGCGCGGTAAACTTGGTGGTTTCCACTTCAACGACAGTAAGTACGGAGACGATGACCTGACCGTTGGCAGCATCAAGCCCTACCAACTTTTCCTCATCTTCAACGAGCTCGTCTACGGCATGGAAAACAACACCGGCGGTAACCCACCGCTGGCGTGGATGATTGACGCAAGCCACAACATCAAGGACCCGATGGAAGACCTGATCCAGAGCCTGGAAGCGATTCAAATCGCCTATGCCCAGGCCCTGTTGGTAGACAGGAAAGCGCTTGATGCCGCACAAATGGGAAACGATGTAAGCCTGTGCCAGGAAATTCTGCAGGAAGCTTACCGCACCGACGTTCGGCCACTGGTTCGGGAGGCAAGAAGGCAATCGGGGGGCGCGATCGCCCCACTGGAGGTTTACAGAAAACTCGATGTGCGGAAAAACCTTATCGCTAAAAGAGGAGCCAATACCGTGGCAACGGGACTGTAGGCATCATTACATACCATATGAAACTTACAGCCATATTCGACATCGGTAAGACCAATAAGAAGTTCTTCATTTTCGACGAGAAATACCGGGAGGTGCACAAGTCCTACGCTCGTTTTAAAGAGGAAGAAGATCTTGAGGGCTTTCCCTGCGATGACTTACCAACGATTAAAAACTGGGTGGAAAAAACGCTCGAGGAGAGCCTGAAAACCTATGGCGAACAGATAACCTCCGTTAACTTTTCTACCTACGGAGCCAGTTTTGTACACCTCGACGCCAACGGAAAGGCGCTGACGCCACTGATCAATTACCTCAAGCCCTTTCCGGAGGAGCTACTGGCCTCCTTTTACGCGAAGTACGGCACGCCGGAAGCGATGGCCAAAGAAACCGCTTCTCCGCAAATGGGAATGCTCAATTCGGGCATGCAATTGTACTGGCTGAAGCATACACACCCCGAAGTTTTTGAAAAAGTTCGCTGGTCGTTACACTTTCCGCAGTACCTCAGTTACTTGTTTACAGGCTTGCCCGTAAGCGAGTACACGAGTATTGGTTGCCATACCGGGCTGTGGGATTTTGCCCAAAACGATTACCACCAGTGGGTATACGCTGAAGGGATCAACCGGGTGCTACCTCCCGTAGTAACTACCGATACGAGTATCAATACCACCGTTTTTGGCCATAAACTGAAGGTAGGTGTAGGCATTCATGACAGCTCTTCCGCCCTGGTTCCTTACTTGCAGGCGGAGAGAAAATCGTTTTTGCTGGTCTCTACGGGAACGTGGAGCATCGCACTGAACCCCTACAGCGAAGCAATCCTGACAAAGGAGGACCTGCGTAACGACTGCCTCAACTTCATGCGCCCGGAGGGGCAGTCGGTCAAAGCCGCCCGTTTGTTTCTCGGCAATGAATATTCCCTTCAGGTAGAAAAACTGCAGCAGTATTTTGGCGTAGACAAGGACGCCCACAAGCACGTCTTGTTTGACAAAGAACGGTACGACGAGCTGCTGCAACAGCAGTCACTTTGCTTCCGCTTCGAGAGCCTCAACGTGGAAAGGAAGCAGCCCAAAACAACCAGCCTGGTGGCCTTCGCAGACTTTGAGACAGCTTACCATCAGCTCTTCATCGAGCTGATGGAACTCCAGATAGCTGCCATACAGCGTGCCGTCGGCCATACAGTAGTAGAAAAAATATACGTCGACGGAGGGTTTGCGGACAGCGACTTGTTCGTCAAAATACTCGCCTTGCATTTTCCGGACAGGAAAATCCGAGCAACCAAATCACCACTGGGGTCTGCCCTCGGGGCAGCCATAGTTGTTTCCGACGATGAGGTGAAAAAGAAGTTCCTTAAAACAAACTACGGCATGAGGAAGATCCGCAGCCGGATGACAAGAATCGTAAATCAACAGCCATGAACTTCGACATCAACCCGAACTATCCCGACATCGATTACCTAAGGGCAAAGGCGAAACGTAGTATCCCTGGTTTTGCTTTTGATTATATGGACGGTGGCTGTAATTCAGGCATCAACCTGAAGCGGAATACGGACGAGATAAGAGAGGTTCAGCTAAAACCGTACTACCTGCGGGAATACAGCGGAATCAGTATGGAAACCGAATTGTTCGGAAAAACATACGCTGCTCCTTTTGGCGTCGCTCCTATCGGCTTGCAAGGCTTAATGTGGCCCCGAGCCTCTGAAATATTAGCCAAGGCAGCCTTCGAGCACAACTTGCCTTACATCCTAAGCACCGTCGGCACGGCCAGCATTGAAACCATTGCCGACATCACCGAAGGAAACGCCTGGTTTCAGCTCTACCACCCGGCGGAAGACAAACTGCGCGACGACCTCCTCCAGCGTTGCGCCGACGCGGAGGTTCCCGTCCTCGTAATCCTGAGCGACGTGCCCACCTTCGGCTACCGCGCCAAAGAAATC
>JBGCFZ010000343.1:0-11604 GCA_045110355.1 Lewinella sp.
CAAGCTGCTGATGGTTTTTTGTGGCTGGTTAGGCGGCGAAACGCTTGCATAGCCGTAGCTACGGAAGCGTTTTGCCAACGACACCAGGTGCGAAAAAACGTCGCAGATTGTGCCAAGTTTAAACTTCGGCGACCACTAGAATCGCCGAATGGCTAAAGCGTTTCCCGGCAAGCTCTATTTTGGAGCCGTCAAATCCATTACCATGAAACACCTGCTCCCCCTTTTGCTGATGATCTTCCTAACTGGGGCAATGCAGGCCCAGCCAACCACTTCGCCTGCCGACCAGGACCACATCATTTCCATCTTCTTTGGCGGCGGCAGTTACTACATCGATGGGGAGCAGGCCATTAAATTAAAAGACTTTCTCGACGGGCTCGGAAAACTGGAAGGCTATGAAGTGGAAGTGCAGGGCCATACCGACGACATCGGTAACCGGGCCTACAATCTTCGCTTATCGGACTTCAGGGCACGGGCCGTAAAAGCGCTCCTTCTCAAATATCCCATCCCCGAAGAGCTGATCGATATGCTACCTCTTGGCGAAGACGCCCCAAGCTTCAATAACGAAACCTGGGAAGGCAAGCTTAGTAACCGTCGGGTGGATGTGATCTTTAAGCGCATATTGTTTTAGACTCCTCAAAATCCGGGGATGTTCTACTTCTCCCTGCACCTGCGTTCGCGCCAAAAAAGATTTTCTTCCGCAACTTCCTTTATGGGATATGACATGACACAGATGTGGGCCATTACAACGACGATAAATCGGTCTCATAAATCCAAATCAATAGATTTAACCATGATTACTAATACCTGTCATTTACTAAGTTCTTCGCTCTGCCCTTCCGGGCGGTGGATTCCTTAGTACGTTAAATCGTGACTTTAGAAAGCCCCGCTAGGATTATGTTCTTAGCGGGGCTTTCTGTTTTTATCAAGTGTGATGAAGGTGTTGGTTCCTTCGCCGGGTTGTGACTCTGGTGCGAAAGCTTGCGGGTTCGATTCCCGTCACACTGACCAATGCGGGTGTAGGCTAACTGGCAACGCCGTCTGATTTAGAATCAGGAGTTTGGGGGTTCAAATCCCTCCATCCGTACTACCGCCCCGGTAGGCTAAGAGGAAACGCCAACAGGTTTAAGCCCTGTTGTTTACGGGTTCGAGGCCCGTCTGGGGTACATATTGGAAGGCCGTAAGGCTAAAATTCATAGCACTTCACCCGTTGGCTTCCGTTCCGCCGACTAGGACTCCGGCCACCGGACTTCACTTTCCGCCCCGGCGCAAAGTCGTGTATCCGCAGTCCTAAATAAAAGCTGCCTCCATCCAATTCTTGTGTTTTCAGTACGGAGCCCAAAAGCCGATCTGTTCCGAGGTAAACAGGCCCTAACCGAGCCTGGAGGCCGACGTTAAGCTCCCGCCAGTCGTACACCCCTACAGTCAGCCCGGCACCAAACCACCAACGACTGTAGTGCACCGCAGTAACTAATTCCTGGCCTCGGCTAAGCCGACGAACCGCAAAGGGTACGTCTCCCCGATAACTGGCGGAGAACTGTACGGCCTCCATCGGCCGGTAGCTGAACTGTACGCTTAATGCCGTGGGTAATCCGACGCTGAAATCATTCCCTACCTGCGAGTCAGGCGTTCCGTTCACCTCAGTACTCAGTATGCCAAGGATAATATTGACACTATCGACGCCCGAGAATTTATAGTCATCGCCGACCAATGATACTTCACCTGGGTTGGCAAACCGGTGACGCTGCGCGTCCCGATCAAACTTGAGTCCGCCCACATCCAATAAGGACGCACCAACCGTATAGCGGTAACCCGGACCATCCGTTTCACCCCAGGCGTATTGCATACCCAGATCAACGGCGTAGCCTGTTCCAGAGACCATTGTCCTCGAGTTTTCATTCGTGAAGGCATCACTGAGTCCTAATTCTGTTGCCGGATTAATTACCACAACGCTGTCTTGTCCAACCTGACGTAAAGCACCTCCTTCCGGATTATAGCCCGAAACTCCCGTCAGCGGCATGAGGTAACGTGGGCTGATTCCGACACGAAATTCTCCATCGTTTCCAGCAGGGAAGGCACGGGAAAAGTGTAGCCCAACCTCCCCCCAGACAGCACCAGCAGCAAAGGCCTCATCTACCGGGATGTTCACCCCGTTCGGCACATCATTATAAGGGTAATAGTTAAGGTCACGGTCCAGGCCAGAGGTGCTTACCAAACCACGCAAACGGGTAAAGGCACCAACCCGGGTATACTCCCCTACCTGCAGTGCCAGGGCGGGGCCGGCTACTTCAACGGCTACCCGGGCAAAAGCTCGCTTATCCCCCTGGGAAAAGTCATAGTTGTACCGGGTCCCATTTAGTAAGAAAGAAAGTTCAGTATCGTTGAGGTCAATACCATCACTCGTTCCGGCTTCCCTTAGAAAAGCCATACCAGCAGCATTTCGCAGAAAGATGTAATTGTTACTGATTTCACCACTGAGGCTTCCTAAGTTCACTTCCCAGTCATAAGGTGTGGCCACCGTCGCTGCTGGTTGCAGGAAAGCCGCAGAAATTCCGGCATGGGGGTCAAGTGCCCAACCTGATTGTTGTTGGGCAAAAAGTAAAGAAGTTGGAGCAAGGCTGACCCAACATAGTAGCCAAAGAAAATACCGAGAGAGAGAATTCATTAAACGCGCGCCTGAAATATGAAGTGAAGCAGGGTTAGGCTTGGTTTCTATTGAGGTAAGGTAACGGTTTCACTATTCATATATGTATAAAGGGGCAATAGTAATTCTCCGATGCTTTTCGACGGTGCGTCAAAAAGTAATGTTCTTCAATTTATCCATATACCCTCGGCTCACCCGCACCACGGCATCGTTATCCATGACTACGTCGTAGCTTTTCCCATAACGATGCACCTCCCGGACCCGCTGCAGGTTGATGATCGAAGAGCGATGTATGCGAATGAAGAACCTGGGATTCAATTTCTTTTCGATCACCGAAATGCCGTAGTTACTCAGGTAATTATCTGTCGCGGCATGCAAGGTGGAGTAATCTCCGTTGGCTTCGATCCAGACGATGTCCTCTACAGGCAACGTAATCAGTCGACGACCTTTATTGACCAGGATACGCTCGGGGTAGTCCTTTCCCGCCGCCAACAGGCTTTCTGCTAAGGGGCTGACGTTATTGACCTTGTCGTCCGTCGGTAGCCGCGCCATCGCGCGGCCAAAGCGTTCTTTAGTGTAAGGTTTCAGCAAGTAGTCAACGGCATGCACATCAAATGCCTCCAGCGCATATTCATCGTAGGCGGTAGAAAAGATGATTTGGGGTATTTCTTCCAAGTGTGTCAGTACCTGAAATCCGGTAAGCCCCGGCATTTGCACGTCGAGAAATATGAGGTCAGGCCTAAATTCATTACAGACCTTCACGGCATCCACACCATTATTGGCTTCGCCTACCAATACATATTCGGGGTAGGCCTCCAGGTATTCACGGATCAACTGACGGCCGGCGGCCTCGTCGTCAATGATGATGACTTTTTTCATAGCGTAAACTGAATAATCAACCCACGAGGGGCATTATCGTGTATTTCCAGATCGGTATCATATCCTTTTTGCAGCCGCAGCTGGGTATTGGTCAGGCCAACGCCTTTACCGAACAACTTCGCTTTATCCTCTACGCCCACCCCCGTATCGGCGACGGTAAAAAGTAGTTGATCTTCTGCGGGTTCAATACTCACCGTGATTTTACCCCCTTCAATTAGGGGGGAAAGACCGTGGCGAACGCTATTTTCTACCAGCGGCTGCAGAATCATCGGCGGAACCTGACGGAACATTAATGATTGATCAGCGACAATCTCGAAGGCTAATCTGTCTCCAAAACGAGACTTTTCAAGATCAAGATAATTGGTAACAAAGGCCAATTCGGCCCCCAGAGGTACAAGTTCTTCTTTCGTCGCTCGTAGCTGATAACGAAATAAATTAGACAGACGCGCTACCATGTCACGCGTTCGTTCATTACCCGGCGGTAAAGAGGCGTTGATGGTATTGAATACGTTGTATAAAAAATGTGGATTGAGTTGTGCTTTTATGGCCGCTAATTCACTCTTCAACGCAGCCTGTCGGAGTTCAGCCTCCAAGACGAGTTTTCGTTGATTCTCCCTGAAATTTGTGTAGGCAAAGTAACAACCAAATTGAAAGAGTAAAAACATCCAGGGGATGTAAAGGTCCCAGATCGCTCCCTCTTCCCTGAGCCGTCCCATTTCAAGGTAATCGACAATTACGTATCGACCGGAGCGCAATACATAAGTCATTAACGGCACAAGTAGTAAGACTGCGACAATCTTGATACGCTGCTTGCGGTGGCGTAGCCACCAAACACCAAGGAGCCAAATGAAAAAAGACCCAAACAGGCAAAAAAGGTATTGCATCCCAGCCGACCACCAGAAATGATCCAGGCTCAACCAGCCCCAGGGTCCGTCTCGGTCTAGCCCCATGCCGTTGTACCACATCACCACGTGATAGATGTAAGCAAAGAAGAAGTAAAATAATATGACTCCCCCAGCTTCCTTATAGCTTGGCCACTCAATAACCTGAGACTTAAAAGGCGTAGTCTTAGTTGACAAAAGGACTGATTTAGGGGCGCGAACGCAGGAGGCAAAAATGGTTAAAAGGCATTGCTCAGACAAGATCGGCCCGCTGGGCCGACTCACCTAGCAAAATTCGGTAAAGTGCCCTATTCTTCGATGAATTGCCCGCTACTCACATCATCAATAAGAAATGGAGGCCATTAAATAATGACCTCCATCTTTTCTAAGTGATAGACTTAAGCGCATGACCTCATTTAGGACAATCCCTGTACGATCGCCTGTTGGTAAGCTTTAGCTACCTGACCCGCCGAGTCTCCGGCTTCTCCACAACAGTCGGAAAGCAAACAGTTTAGGATGGAGTCATACATCCAGATAAAACCACCGTTGGGCGGATTAGCCTCTCCCTTCCACGACCGGTACTGTGCCTGTAGGTTAGCAGGGCAGGCACCAATACCATTATAGATATCGCTGCATCCACCGCTCAGGGAATAGCTATCGGCCTGCGGAGCACTTCCAAACTGTGGTCGCCCGCCAAAAAAGACAGCATCTCCTTGCTTGAATACTTTTCCGGGGCCCAGATCCATTGGTCCACGGCAATAGAAAAAGAAGGTTTCCGCACCACTACATGATTGCATCGCATCATTGGCATTAACGTAGTTGTCCTTGCGTAGCATAAGTGACCAGTCGGCCTTACCATACATAGCTACATTGGGTGTTTTGACTACGCTTCCGCCCTGCGAATTCGTCCCCCCGTCCCACCAGGGGCCCGGCTCAGCCTGGGTGGTTGCCAGGCCGGGAATCAATGCAGTGTTCCCTACTGCCTGAGCAATCATGGCTCCCCAGGGCTGCGGGGAGTTTCCTTGTCCGCCAGAATAACATTGAAGGTGGATGGCACTGACAAAACCACTCCCTTTTTGTGTCAGTAATTGGTTGTAGGTATCTGTCCACACCTGTGATTGATAATAAGGACAAAGGGTAACGCTACCATAGCCAATATTACCAAGCATGAGGCCGAAGTTGACCATCGTCTTAGTATCCATATTGTCTTCGTTGTCGAAGTCAATAGCATCAATGTCTCCTCCAGCTGCTACCATAGCGGTTTTCAGAGCCAGGAAGTTATCGTACAACAACGACCCCGGACCGGGCACGCCGTTGGCGACCAGGCTACCGATGTTGGTAAAGTCATGTGTTCCTCCAGCACCTACTGAAAAGATGATGTCGACACCAGCCTGGTGCAGTTGGGCAATCCGTACGGGCAGGTTCATTGTTTCCTGTTCCTGGTAAACGCCGTTGGTTACGAAGGGCGTATTGTTGAGAATTAGGTTGCCCTGCGGATTTACGTGCACCGACCAAACGATAACGCCGGAGTAGCCACCGGCCAGAAGTGTGTCAACGGCTTGTTGTTCGCCAAAAGCGAACGCTCCCCCACAATATATACGAGAATGAATTTTCATGAAAGCTATAGTTTAGGTTAAGAATATGTTTTAAAAATATCCCTTCCCCGCAACTCAAACAACGTTTATAGATTATAAAAAGGGTATTTACGTACACAAACACGTAATACCTCCCCCTCGCCCGCAGCACAATACCCTTTTGCTCTTTCAACCATTAATTGCACCTGCGGCCCCGCCAAATAAAATAACCAGAAAAACGTACAAATTTATTGGTAATTCTTCTCCTAAAACCCAAACGCTATTCCGCTATAAAAATTTAATCCTCACATTTATCAACAAGACGCTAGGTTATTTTTTTTAAACTTTTTCCTTGGATAAAAGGAAAGCCTAACCTACATTACGGAACAATTCATCATTTAAACGAAAAAAATACTACTGCTTTCCACAAAAAAAGCGACCGCAACATCAATTAAATTGTGTTTCGCTTTTTTAGTTCTGTCTCCTTTTTTGTTGTATCCATCTTCGTGAAAAATATAAACCTGCTTCATTAAAACCATGACTTTATTTCTTGAATTCTTTTGCTATTCCCAGCAGAAGAAAGGAGGGCACTTTTCGCCAATCCTGATTTAGGATTGGTAAAAAGTGGTCATTATTAAATAGCGCAGGCAGGTAATCAAATTACTCAAATGAAAAAAATACGTTATGGCTTCAATTAGTCCTTATACCGGAACGCTCAACGTTCGGTTGGCGGCTCATTTATTAAGAAGGTCGTGTTTACGATATACCCGTTGGCAAATTGACCTGCTTACGGGCATGCCCACGGGGGACGCACTTGATGTCCTATTACAAGCTCCGCTGCCTCAGACCGTCACCTCGCCAATTGATCCTAATACCGATCAACCCTGGATTGGTATCGTAGACAACACGGCCACAAGCCCCCGGGGTGCTGGGCGAACTTACATTTGTGGATGGTGGTTCAACGAAGCCATACAAGACGAAACCATCAACCACCGGATGATGCTTTTTCTCCACAACACCTTTACGGTAAGCCATACCAAAGGGGCATCCGCCCATGGAGAAAACTTCTTCGACCACTTGGCATTACTGCGCCATTTTGCATTGGGTAATTTCCGGGAATTCGCCGTCAAGATGACCCTCAACAATCACATGCTGATTTATCTTGACAATAACCTTAATATCAGGACTGCGCCCAACGAAAATTACGGACGTGAATTTCTGGAGTTATTTACCATCGGTAAAGAAAACCAGACCGGAGTCGCAAACTATACAGAAGATGATGTCATCCAGGCCGCTAGGGTGTTTTCCGGATTTAAGGTAGCTCCCCGAACAAGCGCTTATATCGATCCGGATACGGGTATTCATGCAGGGCGTACCGTTTTTTCGCATCACGATATTAACGACAAGACCTTTAGCAGTGCCTTTAATGGTCAAACAATTACTGCGGCAACCAACCAGTCGGATATGTGGAGAGAACTGGACGACTTTGTCGACATGGTTTTTGCACAACGAGAGACCGCCAGGTTCTTCTGCCGACGGATGTATCGCTTTTTTGTTCGCCCCACCATTAGCCCCGAGGTAGAGCAAGACATCATTGAACCGATGGCCGATACCTTTATCGCCAATAATTTCGAGATGCTTCCGGTGCTACGTCAATTATTACACAGCGAGCATTTTTTCGACCTCGATGATTCGAATGCTAACGACGAAACAATTGGCGCCATTATTAAATCCCCCTTTGACCTCCTCTGCCATGCCGTTAGTTTCTTCAATGTAGCCTTACCTGATCAACTAACGGAACCCACCAAATTCTACCGAAATTTCTGGCTGAGCAGTATGCGAAACACCTACCTCCAGGCTGCAGGGATGGAAATATTCGCACCAGATTCGGTTGCTGGCTACCAAGCTTATTACCAGAACCCCAGTTATGATAAAAGCTGGTTCGTTTCCAGTACAATCGTCTCCAGGTATAAACTGGGTGAAATGCTGGTCACCGGCCGGCGGGTGTTGGCTGCAGGCACCATGGGAGGCGTTCAACTCGATAGCATAGCTTACTTAGAAAGTGACATCTCGAATCCAGGAAATGCCAATACGGTTATTGATGAGTTACTCCCCTACCTCTTACCAGAATTACCTGACAATGGCCGACGGGCATATTTCCTGAACGACATTTTCCTGGAAGGGCTTAGTCCCATCAACTGGCAATTTGAATGGCAAAACTACATTCAAACCGGGTCCGACACCGACGTCCGCATCCCCACCGATCAACTCATCCAGGTACTATTACGGACGCCTGAATTTCAACTGCTCTAGCCCAAAAGAAAACATCCATGAAAAGGAGAAAATTTCTCAAACTTGCCGCACCGGTCCCTTTGTTGCTGAATGCGATACAGGTAAAGGCCTTTGAATCGCTGGGCTTAATGCAAGCGCTTGAATGTGGCGACGTACAAAATCGTTGCATCGTGGTCATCCAAATGCGAGGCGGGAACGACGGCCTGAATACCATCATCCCCGTTGATGCCTATGGAACCTATGCTGGCTTACGACCAAACATCAAAATACCTGATAGTGGCGCTAATGCCTACATTCCGTTAGACACTACGCTTACCCTCGCCGACCAAGTTGGCTTGAACCCCGGGATGAGCGGCATCAAAGCCCTTTACGACCAGGGGAAGGCCACCATCATTCAGGGCGTGAGCTATCCTACCCACAACCGGTCCCACTTCAAGTCTACAGACCTGATGCTAACTGGCGGAGACGGACAACCAGCAAACTTCAACATCCCGGACGGCTGGATGGGACGCTACCTTAAATATAATTATCCAAACGCGATAGGTACGCCTTCTCCCATTATGCCGGACCCCGTTGGCATACAATTGGGAAATAAAAAACCATCCCTCGGCTTTCATTCTCTGGAAGAACACGCACTGGCCATCAACCTGAGCGGACAAGACCCTGCGGGGTTCTTCACCTTGGTGTCACAAGTAGGGCTTGATCCCATAGCTAATATTCCAATGTCTCATTACGGAGACAAACTGGATTACATCCAGGCCGTGGAAGAAGACAGTGAAGTTTATGCCGAGCGTATTTCAGGAGTATTTAACAACGGCAGGAACAGTGTTTCGGCAAACTATCCGGACACCTACCTGGCGAACCAGTTGAAGACGGTTGCGCGATTACTCAATGGTGGCAGTAAGACCAAAATATTCCTGGTAGACATGACTGGTTTCGATACGCACGTCAACCAAATCGGAACAAACGCCGGACTGGGCAGCCATTTCAACCTCCTTACAATGCTGTCTGAAGGCGTGAAGGCTTTCCAGGACGACCTGGCCGCCATGGCACTCGACGATCGGGTAATGACCGTGACCTTCTCTGAATTTGGCCGCAAGGCCACCGAAAATGCCAACCGGGGTACGGACCATGGAACGTTGAGTCCTATGATGGTCTTTGGTAAACACCTGGACGCTGGCGTAAAGGGAACTAACCTGGACCTCACTACCCTGGACAATGGCGCCCCGCTGGGCCAACAGCACGACTATCGGGCAGTCTTTACCGAACTGTTGCATAAATGGCTCGGTGCTGACGATGGCGCATTAATTGCCACCGGATTCCTGCCCTATAAAAATAGTGGCCTCGATTTGATTTCGTCTACGCAAGTAGCGGACCCAACTTGTGCACCACTTCCTGAAACAAGCAACGGATTGGGAGACCCGAACCAACCTCACGTATTCAACATCGCGGTCCCTATTGCCGGAGCCGTTTTACCGTTGGATGAACCGCTGGTAGAAATTACGGATTGCAACTACGTCGTTCTGGCTCCTGGCTTTGTAGCTCCGACAGGGAGCAATGTCCTCATTTACCCCGGCGATTGCGAGACGGCTTCTCCGCTCAGTAAACAGGCGATTGCAGACTCAGTCACTGATGAAACTACGATTCCTCAAGACGAGTTTGATCAGTTAAAGGTCGATCGAAAAATCCAAAATCTGAAGCTGGAAGCACTCGAAGCCTACCCCAACCCTTTTATCGATCACCTGAATGTAAGCTTCCGCCTGGAAGATGGTCAGGAAAAGGTACAACTTGCCTTGGTTGACATGCAAGGTAGGGTGGTAGACTTCTCGATTGCTCATAGTTTCTACCGAGACAATTACTACTCCTTCCGCCTTAAAACAGACCAGATTAAAGCAGGTACTTACTTCGCTTTGGTTCGGACAGAAAAGGGCTCCAGCAATTTCCAGGTAGTTAAAAGTCCAAATAATTCCTTCTAACCTGCCCATCAGGTTAACCTCACAACAAAAATAATTATGCTTTTTAATCAGCCTCAAGGCTGGCAAAGCAAATTCTAAGTAGACAAATAAACCGCTTATGAAAAAGTGTACTTTCCAACTGGTATTGGCCCTTTTAGTATTGGGCTTCTCCACCCTCTCTGCCCAGCAATGGAATGGAGCCAACAATACGACCGCGAGCATTTACCGACAAGGCAATGTAGGCATCGGGCTCAGCTCTTTACCCCTTCAGTCCCTTCACATAGGGAACAACTTCCGCTTAGATGGATCAGCGATCTATTTTGGTGTTAACTCAAGACTGATGAGAGAAGGGACTGCTGGCCTTAGCTTTAGATCCAACCACATTAGCAATTCCCAAATCACCCTACGTGACAGTTCGAACCTGGCCATGGGCAAACTTATTGGTTACAGAACACCAACCGCCAATATTATGGGGCTACGGGACAGTGAAAACCGAAACTTTCTGATCAACGTTACGGCAGCCACCTACAAACTGACCGCTATTCAAGTCAATAATAAAAGTGTACTTACTGCCCGACTCTATGATGAGGGAACCACCGAAGAAACTCGTCGGATCGGCATCAACACCAGTGGGCCACGTCGAGAACTAGATGTTCGGGGAAGTGCAATAGTCGATCATCTTTATGTAAGCACGAACTCCGCAGGTGGTTTCGATACTGAAGACTATAAAATGTTCGTCGACGGCAAAGCGGCCTTCGAAGAAGTGAGAGTACAGCTGAGCCAAAACTGGGGCGACTATGTTTTTGCGCCTTCCTACGAGCTACGTTCGCTGGCTGACCTTCGGGACTACATCGATGAGTATGGTCACCTGCCCAATATGCCTTCCGCCGAAGAGATGGGAGATGGTATGGAAGTGTCTGACATCGTCCACCGCCAAATGGTGACCATCGAGGAATTAACCCTTTACACGCTGCAACAACAAACAGAAATTAATGAGCTGAAAGCACAGGTAAAGCAATTGTTGAAGGCCACGCAAAAGGAATAGTCGCGCAAGCATAATCAGGCGCGAACGCAGGATGCAAAGAAGGGATGAAAAGCAAGGAAGGACCAACCCGGTCGCTCTTTGCTCTTCATCCTTTTTTTGCACCTGCGGCTCCGCCCTAAAGAGAATGGGAGAATAAGAGAATACAATCGTCCAATTATCTGCCTTTCTCCATTCTCTTATTCAATCATTCACTTACCCCATCAGGGAAACGCCCCCTTCTTCGGAGATGTGGATCACGCGCTCAGTCTCTGCCCGTGTGGAAATGTCTTCGCTGGAGTTTTCCAGGCGCAAAACGCCCCGTGGGCAAACTGCGGCACAAACGCCACAGCCGACGCAG
>JBGCFZ010000344.1:0-7739 GCA_045110355.1 Lewinella sp.
TCCGCCCCAACCTCACGCACTTCAACAACATCGTTCCCTGCGGCATCGATGATGCCGACCGGGCCGTGACCAGCCTAAGCGTAGAAGTCGGCCGCCCCATCGAACTAGACGAAGTCAAACCATTCGTCAAGCACCATTTTCAGGAGGTCTTCAATTTTTCCTGGGCGGAACCCACCACGACGGTCTAACGTTGCATCTTTAGGGTAATCCTGCAACCTGCAACTTATACCATGTAACCTGCACCTTGCAACCTGCAACCTGCAACTTGTAACCTGCTATGACCGAGCAACAACTCATCTCCGGCTGTAAAAGCAATGACCGACGCGCCCAGCGTTCGGTTTATGACCGCTACAGTCCGGTAATGTTAGCTGTTGCCCGGCGTTATACCGCCCGGGATGCCGACGCGGAAGACGTACTGGTATCGGCATTTTTTAAGGTGTTCGATAAGATCGGTACTTTTACCGACAGTGGAAGTTTCGAAGGTTGGATTCGACGTATCGTTGTAAACGAAGCCCTCATGCTGCTGCGCAAAAAGCATGCATTGAAACAGGCTTCCGAATTATCGGACGTCAACCCTACCGCTTTCGCCGTACCTGCTGAAGCCGCCAGTCGCCTGGCGGAAGCAGACATCATGAACCTCCTTGATCGGATGCCGCCCGGCTACCGTACCGTCTTCAATCTTTACGTAGTGGAAGGTTACAAACACCGGGAAATCGCCGAGTTGCTCGGCATCAGTATCAATACCAGTAAGTCTCAACTCATCCTTGCAAAAAAGCGTATGCGGGAGCAGTTAGAGCAACTGGGCTATACCTCCCCTAACCAATAAATATCAAGTCTTATGGCAAGCTTTGATCCATTCGAGAAAGAATTCCGCAATCGGGCCCAGGGCCTGCGCCGTACCCCTTCCACCCAGGGCTGGAACCGCCTGGAACAGCGACTGGACCGTCGCAGACGGGGCGGAGCCACCATCTTTGGTCTCCGGCCGTGGATGATTGCTGCCCTGGTACTGATCGTTGCGGGGGTGTCCATCATTTCCAACATCGGAAACGATCAAAACAATCCCCTGGCAAAGAGGGCTGAGTTCATGGAAGAACTGTCTTCGCCCTATGTCCCAGAGCAAACGTTCGAACCTAAGGAATACTTTAATGGTATCCCGGCTGATGTACTTGAGGCCGAAGCCGTAGAACTGGATCCGGATTTTCGGGATGTGCAGGTGGCACGGAAGTATCAGGTGAGGGGGTGATCACAACGTGTAAATGTTAGGGTAGGAACCTCTTTTAGTAGCGGCCTGGGCAGTTGGCTAATTGTGTGTATGAAGAAGTTATTGAAAATCAATCAACTATATCGCTATTTTGCAGTTAAGTAAATAAATAGTCACTTACTTCACCATTAGGAGGCAGCGTTTCTGATTGAAGGTTCGTTACGATTTTGCTACCATAACTGTTCCTTATTACGGAATTGGTAACTGGTTTTTAACTCAAAATCTAATCCTTTTTGAGGGCCGCTTACTTGTGCTTCAATGCAAATTTCTGTTTTAGCCATTGTGGGATAGCCGACACACTTATTCTTGAGACAATAAATAGAACCTCTATTGTTCTAGTTCATATTCTCCAATTAGCAACATCTTACCTACTCTCTCTAAGGGTAGGTAATTTCACTTTTACATTCACCAGTTTTCTCTAAAAAGTACATCAAGAGCTAGTAATCCTAAAATGTTTTGGGTCCCAGTTAGGCTTACCTAACGGGTGGCTACTCGTTTGCTGGATTATAGAAATTGCATACTTTTGAAGGGTTCACTTGAAACTTAATCAAATAAAACCATTATAAGATGAGACGATTCTCGCTAGTCCTAGGACTAATGCTTTTTGTCATGGGCATCACCATGGCACAAACTATCGTTACCGGAACGGTGACCGACGATGAAGGCGAAAGCCTGATCGGGGTAAGTATCCTTGTAAAAGGTACAGGCACAGGTACCGTAACTGATTTAGACGGTTCCTATTCTATTTCCGTTCCTGAAGGAAGTAGCATTTTAATGTTCAGCTACACTGGTTTTGCTAACCAGGAAGTTGACGTTGCCAGTCGTTCCGTAATCGATGTTTCGCTGGAACCTTCAGCTGCTATCCTTGAGCAGGTGATTGTTACCGCCTTTGGTACTACTACCAAAGAGGCATTCTCTGGTTCAGCCGACGTTGTCGGTGCCAAGGACCTGGAAGTCCGAAACGTTACTTCGGCCATCTCTGCCATTGAAGGTATCGCTACGGGTGTTCAGTTTACTTCTGCTTCGGGCGGACCAGGTTCCTCCCCCGGCATCTTCATTCGTGGGGTAGGTACCCTGAACGGTAGTGCAACACCACTCTTCATTGTTGACGGAATTCAGTTTCAGGGTGGAATCCAGAACATCAACCAGGAGGATATTGAGTCACTGACCGTCCTTAAAGATGCTTCTTCTACTGCCCTTTACGGTTCTCGTGCCGCCAACGGCGTAGTTTTGATCACCACGAAAAAGGGATCAAGGAAAGGCATAACCCAAGTTTCCGCTTCCGTCAATCACGGCGTGGTCTCTCCGGCGGTTCCTTTTTATGACGAAGTCACGCCTGGTCAGTATTACGAGACGATGTGGGAAGCTTTAAAAAATTCCAGTGCTGCTGGCGGAGACGCTGCTTTTGCTTCTGCCAATATTTTCAACAACCTGGGCTACAACCCCTTCAACGTAGCCAACGACCAGATTGTGGGTACGGATGGCCAGTTGAACCCTAACGCTGAGGTTATTTACCAGAGCCTCGACTGGTACGACGAACTACAGCAAAGCAACACGCGGACCAACTATAACGTCAACGTATCCAGCGGTGGAGAGAACCACAGTGTTTTCTTCTCGACTTCTTACCTGGAAGAAGGTGGCTTTATCAAGACTTCCGAGTATGACCGCCTGACTTCCCGCGTAAACGCTGATTTCACGGCCAACAATTGGCTGAGCCTTGGAGGCAGTGCCAACGTCACGCTTTCCAACGCTGCCGGGCCAAGCTCCGCCGGATCTGGCAGTATTGTTAACCCTTTCGGATTTGCTAAAAACATCGGTTCCATTTACCCCGTATTCGTCAATGACCTCCAGGGTCAATTAGTAACAGACGCGGTTGGCAATCCTGTTTTTGACTCCGGAGAAGGATTTCCCGAATTTAACATCGGATCACGCCCCATCAACCAGGGCCGCCACGCCCTGCAGGAACTCATCCTAAACGATGAACGTGACCGGGACAATACCTATGGCTTCCGCTTTTATGCGGACATCGCGTTGCCCATCAATGGTCTTAATTTTAGACTCAATTACGGCCGGGACCTCAACGAAGGCCTTGAGAAGGAATACGAGAACAACATTATCGGTGATGCGCAGCCCACTGGTCGTTACAGCGAAACTCGCTTCCGCAGACAGTTAGAAAACTTTACACAGATTCTGACTTACAACACCAGCTTCAGCAGCGTACACAACCTTGAACTCACGCTGGGCCACGAGACAACCGACTGGAACATCTCCAGTAATAACGCACTGGCTATTGACCAAACGGCCGAAGGCATCTTCGAATTTGCCAACTTTGCTACACCCATTCGTGTAGGTGGCTCAACTGCAGCTAAGCGTGTCGAAGGATACTTTGGCCGGGCGAACTACAACTTCGACAGCAAGTACTACGTCAGCCTTTCTGCTCGTAGAGACGGCTCCTCAGTATTCGCTAGCGGTTCTCGTTGGGGTACTTTTTACGCCGTTGGCGCATCCTGGCGTCTTGAACAGGAGGCTTTCATCCAGAATATCCCCTGGATCGACCGCTTGAAACTGCGTGGTTCTTACGGTATTACGGGTAACGATAACCTGAATGACTTTTTCCTGTCCCAGCCACGCTACGGACTTTCCTCCAACGCAGGAAACCCGGCCATCTTGTTCTCCACGATTGGCAACCAACTGCTCCAATGGGAAACTATTGAAGCTTATGACGTAGCCTTAGAGTTCACCTTGTTCAATAACTTCCTGGACGGCTCACTGGAGTACTACCGTAGAGGTTCTACTGACTTGCTCTTCGATCTCCCGATCGCACTGAGTAATGGTGCAGACGCCTTCCCTGCCAATGAAGCCGACCTGTTTAACACCGGGTTTGAACTCGGTCTGACGGCCAATTTGATCACGAAAAGTGATTTCCGCTGGAACGTGCGCGTAACCGCATCTACCTTGAGGAACGAGATCACCAGCCTTCCCGATCCAGTAGTAACTGGCTCCAAGCGTTGGGAAGAAGGACGCTCCCGCTACGACTTCTACCTGCTGCACACTGCCGGGGTCGACCCCGAAAACGGCGACCAATTGTTCTTCATGTACGAACTTGATGAAGATGGTAACTCTGTACCAGTATTGATGGAAAACGGCGAGCAGGAAACGACCAACGACTGGCAGGCAACGGAAAGAGCTTACCTCGACAAGAGTTCTGTTCCTGATCTACTCGGCTCAATCTCTACCAGCTTATTCTACAAAGGAATCTCGCTAAACATCCTGACAAACTTCGGCATTGGAGGTTACGTTCTGGACAATGGCTACTCCGCCATGATGCACAGTGGTAACTACGGAAGCTCCCTACACCCCGATATTTTGAATGCATGGCGGGCGCCAGGAGACATTACTGATGTACCACGGATGGAAAACGGTAACATCAATCTCGTTCGGACGCAATCTTCCCGTTTCCTGACGGATGCTTCGTTCTTCGCACTACGTAACGTCAATCTTGGCTACACCTTCGGCAACAGCGTTACCGAAAAGCTCGGCATGCAGAACCTGCGCATATCCGTTACGGGTGAAAACCTTGCCGTCAGTGCTGCACGGAGTGGTCTGAACCCTCAGTTCAACCTTGCAGGTACCCCTGCCGGTAATACCTTCAGCCCCACCCGGATCATTTCCGTTGGAGTAAACGGAAACTTCTAAAATTCCCAGGATAGGTTTCGGTGGCCCCTGGGCAAGTAGTGATCGTAGCGATACAAATTTGCGCTCGCACTATTTTCCCCGGGGCCAAACCGCCGAAGCCCCTCTGAGAACCAATCTAAAAAATCACTAAAATGATGTCATACTTAAAATATTCGTTTCTTCTTCTTACCGTTCTGGTGATGTTTTCTTGTGAAGAAGAATACCTCGATACAAGACCAACTAACGCTATTTCCGCAGGGGATGCGCTCGCTACTGAGGCCAATATGGCTTTGGTCATCAACGGAATGCACCGTACAGGCTATGCCCAGTCGCAAACGGTATTGCCCGGTGGAACTGCTGTTGCAAGTACCACACGCGCTGGTGAGCACTACTGGGTTCCAATGGGTGATAACCTTGCCGGCGGCCTGATTCACAGTGCTAATGCCAACAACTTAGGCTGGCGCAGTGAAGCACAGTGGATTTCTCATACTGACCAGTTTACCAACACGGTTGATATTCTTTGGTACCACCGCTACAATACCATCTTGAATGCTAATTCCATCATCAACACCGTTGCTGAAGGGAATTTACCCATGACGGCAACGCTGAGTACCATCGTTGGTCAGGCTTACGCCTACCGGGCTTACGCCTACCTATCTCTGGTACAGCACTACGCTAAAGGTTACCTGATTGGTAGCCCCAGCACTGACCCCGGTGTGCCGATCCTGTTTGCCTCAGAGGCACCTTTTGAGAGTGGCGCCCGAGCTTCTGTTCAAGCCGTATATGACCAGATTTTCTCTGACCTTGACGCTGCCATCGCGAGTTTTGAAGCGGGAGAAGCACGGCCTACCGGCAGTGCTTTCCACAAAGCCGACCTCAATGCTGATGTTGCCTGGGGCCTGCGCGCCAGAGCAGCCCTGGCCACCGGACGGTGGCAGGAAGCCGCTGACGCTGCCGTTATGGCAAGGGCAAACTACCCAATTATGGGCGAGTCTGACTGGAAATCTGGATTTAACAGCACCTTGCTTCCTGAAGTAATCTGGGGTTACAATGTGATCACTACGGAAACGACCTTCTTCCGCTCTTACTTCTACCTGGCTTCAAATACCTTCAATGGTAGCCAAGTACGGAACAACCCGAAGATAGCTGACCGCCGTCTTATTGATGCAACTCCTGATACGGACTACCGCAAGGACATGTTCCTCATTGATGCGCCAAACACGAACCTCTCTGCTGCCAATGGTGTGGGGGGCTTTGCGAACAATACGAACCCTATATACACTACGCAGGAAGAATTTGATGCCGCTAGATCTGCACTGGAAGCGCAGTGGGGCTGGACCACCCGCCACAATGCGCATCCTTACATGCACGTGAAGCTTCGTCAGCAAATTCCCGGAGGTATTGAACCAGATGACATCATCCTAATGCGTTCTTCCGAGATGTACCTGATTGAATCAGAAGCCAAACTCATGATGGGTGACCTGGGCGGTGCACAGGAAGCGCTGCGTCCTTTAGGGGAAGAGCGTGACAGTGCTTACGACGTAACCGCCTTCGATACTGTGGAGGAGTTCATGGAGCACCTCAAATTCCAGCGTGGAATAGAACTGTGGGGCGAAGGATTCCTTTTCCAGGATAAAATCCGTTGGGATGACCCCATCGACCACGCAGCTAACGGCGGTTCTGGCGCTTCTCAAGTTATTTACCAGGACGCCTTTATGGTTGACCGGCCTTCGGTAGAACCAAGGTGGGTATTCAAAATCCCACAGCGGGAAATTGACTTCAACCCCAACATTGGACCCGAAGATCAGAATCCTTAAGCCTTTGGCAAAGGATCGTGAATGGTCTTACTGAACCGGTACCATAACCGGCTAACGATTAAGCCCTCCTTCTCTGTCTTGAGTAGGAGGGCTTTTTTATGCCAGTTAGGCACAGTACTGGTTTACCGTCAGCATCCAGGGTGAATTTGGTGCACTCACAATCATGACGGCAATTTTTGGGGCGCGGCCGCAGGTGCAAGGATAGGTTCAACTAGCGCAAGGTGTTGGATAGGTTATCTTAGTAAGGTGACAATACCTTGTAATTGTTTCTCTGCGCCATTTTGATAAGTCAGGTCGATTGTATAAGCGTAAACGCCAGGCCCGGCATTCGCCCCATCCCAAAGTTCGGCTCCATTAGAAAACATTACCGGGCCAGCCTCAGCGATAAGCCCTCCCCAACGATCGTATATCCGACAACGTTTTACTCGGACTCGTACTATTGTCGACTTGAATATTCGAAAAACATCATTAGTCCCGTCCTCATTGGGTGAAAAAACTGTTGGGACGAAAAACGGTTTTTGTTCCACACAACTTTGATTGAAGAGCAGGTTGTCAGGCGTCAGGCAAACACCACAGCTGTCTAGGATCGCGGAGCCATTCGGTGTTCCCGCACAATCGGCACATGATTGGTTAAAGGCAGGGTCCGTAGGTAACAAGCACACTCCGCAGGAGTCGAGTATCGCAAAGCCCCCTGTGTCTCCCAAGCAGTCAAAACAAGTCTGATTAAAGAGCGAATCACCGGGCAGTAAACACAGCCCACAGTTGTCAACAACGGAGCTGCCAAAGAGTACGCCGGCACAGTCCGTACATGCCGCGTTGAATTCAGGACTTGACCCTGGCACGCACGTCCCGCAGGAATCAATAACGTAGGTTCCATTCGGCACGCCTGCACAGTCGGCACACGACTGATTGAAATTGGGATTGGTGAGTTCCAGACATTCTCCGCAGGCATCCAGCATGGCGGTACCTCTTGCCACTCCCCGGCA
>JBGCFZ010000345.1:0-4818 GCA_045110355.1 Lewinella sp.
TGCGGCGTCTTTTACCCGCTGGCTGCGTTGCTTGAATCCTCATTTAGCTACGGCTAAACTCCGGTTCAAGCGCCTTGCCCGCAGGCAAAATTCACCAGCATTTAATGCGACAGAATCGACCTGACAAAGCACTAGTGCTCTGGGATGAGCCCTGCCAGATAGTAGCCACATTTACTTGACAAGACCTCTGAAGCCATCCACCGCAGCTTTTTTATCCTTTCCTTGCACCTGCGGCCCCGCCTGAACACTTTTCACCCAACCGCTCCAAATCCCAATCCGACCGTTCTCCGTGTCTTTCGTGTCTTAATCGCAGGACCTTACACAAATCGAAAACTTACCGATTTTTGCGCTGTTACTTTTGCTTTCCTGCTATATAGAATACCCCAAAAGAAGAAATGAGCAAAACCGCTGAATACGCTACGATTCCCGTTACTTACCCAGTCACCGACAAAATCGCACACACCGACACTTATGGTGAAGAAACAGTAAGGGACGATTTTCATTGGTTAGAGGATGACAATGCCGAAGCCACCAAAAAATGGGTTACTGCTCAAAACGAAACCACTTTCGGTTATCTGGACAATATCCCCTTCCGCAAGGATTTTGCCGCTCGGATGACCGAACTCGTCAACTATCCTCGCATTGGTGCGCCAAACAAGGTGGGCGACTATTACATCTGGAGCAAAAATGACGGACTGCAGAACCAATCCGTCTACTATTATAAAGAAGGAGAAGAGGGGGAAGAAAAAGTCTTCATGGACCCCAACACCATGAACGAGGCCGGGACCACCGCCATTGGCCTGCTCGGCTCCGATAAAGACAAGCGCTACATGGCTTACCGCCGTAGTGAAGCTGGCTCCGACTGGGGCAAGATCTACGTACGGGACATGCGTACCAATACTGACCTGAAAGACGAACTGGAATGGGTTAAATTTGGTGGTACCGGCTGGTACAACGACGGTTTTTTCTACAGTCGCTACCCCGCCCCCAAAGAAGGTGAAGCCCTTAAGGGAAATAACCTCATGCACAGCGTGTATTATCACCAACTCGGCACACCCCAAAGTGACGACCAACTGATTTATGAAGACGCGAACAATCCGACTTTTTACCACTATGGCGGCACGACCGAAGAGGAAGATTACTTCATCATGTACGCCGCCCCTGGCACCGACGGGTTTGCCCTCTACTACCTCCCCCTCGACGGTAAGAACCTGCCCTCCGACAAGCCCGTAGCGCTGTTCCCCGAAACGAAACAAAAGAGCAGCATGATCCACAACGAAGGCAAGGACTTCTGGATCATTACCGACGTGGACGCACCGAACTACCGCCTGGTGAAGATCAATATAGACAAGCCCGAAAAGGAAAACTGGACGGAGGTCATCCCCGAAGGCGACAACCTGCTGGCAGGCGTCAATACCGGCGGGGGGTACCTGTTTGCTAATTATCTGGAAAAGGCGACCGACCGTTGGTATAAAATAAACTATGACGGTACCGGGAAAACGGAAATCGGTTTACCCGGTCTTGGTAACGCCGGCGGCTTCCGCGGAGAAAAGGATGAGACGAAGCTGTACTACGGTTTCACCAGTTTCACCTACCCCAACACCATCTTCGAATATGATGTGGCAACGGGCGAAAGCCGCCCGTTCTTTCAGCCGGACCTGAAGTTTGAGCCTACGGATTTCGAGGAATCACAAGTGACCTACACCAGCAAAGACGGCACGCAGGTGACGATGTTTCTGGTGCATAAAAAAGGCCTGGAACTGGACGGAAACAACCCCACTTACCTCTACGGTTACGGCGGCTTCAACATTAGTTTGAGTCCGAGTTTTTCCGCTTTCCGAATCCCGATGCTGGAAAACGGGGCCGTTTTCGCCATGGCCAACCTACGTGGTGGCGGCGAGTACGGCGAGGAATGGCACAAAGCTGGCATGTTGAAAAACAAGCAGAATGTATTTGACGACTTCATCGCCGCCGGCGAGTGGCTGATCAAGAAAGGCTACACCAGGAAAGAAAAGCTGGCCATTGCCGGAGGCTCCAACGGTGGGTTACTGGTGGGCACAGCCATGACCCAGCGGCCGGACCTTTTTGCGGTGGCCTTCCCGGCTGTGGGTGTGATGGACATGCTGAGGTACCACAAATTTACCGTCGGGAAAGGCTGGATCCCAGAATACGGCAGCAGCGAAGATCCGGACATGTTCGCTTACCTGAAAGGCTACTCCCCCCTGCACAACCTGAAGGACGGCACCAACTATCCTTCCACCATGGTCACTACCGCCGACCATGATGACCGGGTGGTACCTGCCCACTCCTTTAAGTTTGCTGCGCGCCTCCAGGAGGCGCACGGTGGTGAGAACCCCGTCTTAATCCGTGTGGCCGTCGACGCCGGGCACGGGGCCGGCACACCCATCTCCAAAACCATTGAGCAACAGGCCGACGTCTGGAGCTTCTTCTTTTATGAGACGGGATCGGTGGTTAAGTATGGGATTAAGGGGTGATTTGATTCTTGGTTTTGAGTAGAATGCTGCGGCTCTTAGTAGTGATGTTAATCCTGGATGCGCCATATCCAATTACATGAATACCATCTCTTCACACCAACAACAACAGTCCGATCATCTGGTGAATATGAAACTCTCCATCAGCTTATTTCTTGCAAGCCTGGCAATCTCCTCAAGTGCTTATCTCGGATGGCGAATATGGCAGCCTAATCTGACCGGACATTGGGACATTATTGAGACCGGACTTAATGAAGATTACTCAGCGTATGATTGGATTGAGAGTTTGGACATAACAAGTGATGACATTGTATTTCTGAATTATGACCCACAGAACCTCTATCCTGTAGTTGGAGAAGTTAGTCGCCTCTTTAGGAGTATACGAGTTGGTCCAACTTGCCTGAGCCTGAAGATGAAATTTCACCCCAACGGTAATACACTCCATTTGGAACTTCCTAACTACGAAACCCCTTCTAGGCCATATCGCTTAACTGCAGTTAGGAACTTTAAATGTCCACATCCTTGGAAGCCAGAGTATTAGATAGGAAAGAAGAATATCCATTTGCCAGACTGGACATAGTATGTAGGTCAAATTGTACTGACCCATTTCGCAAGGCCAAAAATTCCTTTTTTGGGCGGGGCCGCAGGTGCAAAGAATGTTTGGGGGCGATCCTATCTACTGCAATCATTCTTAGATTATGCCGTAACTTTACTATCCATCCAATCGTTTTGTAATCATGGAAGCTTTAGAACTAGAACATCGGCCATATTCTAAAGAAGAATACTTTGCCCTGTTGGAGCAATCGCTTCATAAATTAGAATTTCTTGATGGAGAAGTTCGGATGATGTCTGGTGGGAGTATTGCCCACAATAGAATCATTGGAAACGTCTTTGGCACCCTGTGGTCGCAAAAAGGCAGTTGTGAGGTGAATAACAGCGAGAATGCCGTTGCAATAGATCATCTGAACACCTACTTTTTCCCTGATCTTACGGCAAATTGTCATAAAACGGAGTTCGAAGAAGGCGGCATTGCAAAAATTACTAATCCGGCGCTGATCGTTGAAGTACTATCCGAAAGCACCGCCGAGTATGACCGAACGGATAAGTTCACCGCCTACCGGCAACTGGATAGCTTTAGGGAATATATCCTGATTGATAGCCGGCGGATGCGGGTCGATACCTTTTACCGGGAGACGAAGGAATTTTGGCACATTAGGTCCTACTTTACCCCGGACCACGAGGTAGTAGTGCGGACTTTGGGCCTTCAGTTGCCGATGGAGGTTATTTATGAAGGCATTGAGTTTGTGAACAAATAATGAATAACAATTCCTCCCTCCCCCCCATCCTCCTGGACCTAGGTGGCGTAACCTTCCAGGCCACCGGCCAATCAAATGCCACCATCGACTGGTCGGTGATCTCTCCGCTTAACTACAAATACGGCGGGAAGATGAGCGTAGGCGACGTCGGACTCCCCATCTTCCTGGCCGAGTATAATGCTGCTACCAACCAACATCTTACCGAAATAGAATTTCTGGACGCCATCTGGGATACCCTGGAGATGAATACGGAGCTGGTGAACTATCTCAAAAGTCGCTATAAGATCATCATCGTCAGCGACAACTACCGGGAGAATATTGAATACGTAGCCAAGCGTTTTGACTTCGCTTCCTGGGCCAGCCAGGAGTTCTACTCTTATGATTACGGGACATTGAAAAAAGAGCCAGCGTTTTTTGAACGCCTCATCAACGAACTCCCCTATCCTCCGGCGGAGCTGACGTTGATTGATGACAGTCCGCATAAGTTGGCGGCTGCGGCTACGGTAGGGATTAAGGGGATTTTGTTTCGTGGGACTGCGGGAGTAATCACGGAACTGGAGCGTTAGCGAGACGGCAGCCTTAATTGAGCGGAAGATACCAAGACAATTGTGCCTTCATCGGCAACTCAACCCAGCTATGAACGTCTGTCACTTAGCCATTACCGCAGCCCTCACCCTGCTCCTCAGCTGTAACCCTGCACCTGCGACCGCGCCCACTGATTGTGATCGGCCCAAAAACGAAGTCCTCATACTAGGCACCATACACAGTGGCCACCTGACCGACACATCTACGGTGCCGGGCACAAGGGCTGGTTCTTGCGGGAACTGCGTAAGCGGGATGATATTGAGTTGTTGGAGATGGGGGGGTGGACTAGTGCTCTGTCAAGCCGATCTTGTCATATTAACTGCGGCGTCTTTTACCCGCTGGCTGCGTTGCTTGAATCCTCATTTAGCTACGGCTAAACTCCGGTTCAAGCGCCTTGCCAGCAGGCAAAATTCACCAACAGTTAA
>JBGCFZ010000346.1:0-4805 GCA_045110355.1 Lewinella sp.
TCCTGATACTTCCGGCGGTAAAGGTCATACCCGATAGTACGTGGGTCTTGCTGCCAGTTGACGGTTATGACGGATGGGTCGGAACTAACCGTGGCGGTCATCTTTACCGATTGGTCTACGTCAAAGAATTGCTGGCAAGCGATGATGCTAGGTAGGAAGGTCAGTAAGTAGAAAAAGAGATATTTGAGCATAAGGGCTAAGCTTACACTAAGCTACTTAAACCCCAGCACTTTCCGTACCTCCAAAAGCTTTTGGTTGGCCAACTCTGTGGCTTGTAATTCGGAGTGTTGGAGCAACTTTTCCAGCTCCACAGGATCCTCCAGGTAATTGGTGTAAGCTGTTCTTGCGTGTGCGTACCGATCCATAATCAGTTCGAACAGTTCCTTTTTCGCAGCTCCATAGCCAAACCCACCCGCCAGGTAGTTTGCCTTCAGGGCAGTGGTTTGATCCGGCGAAGCCATCAGCTTATAGATGTTGAACACATTACAGGTCTCGGGGTCTTTGGGCGCTTCCACCGGAGTGGATGATGTAACAATGCCGTTAATGCGCTTCTTCAATTTCTTCTCCGGGAGGAAAATATCGATGAAGTTGTTGTACGATTTACTCATCTTCCGGCCGTCAATGCCGGGAACGATCATCACTTCTTCGCTTGTCTTACTCTCCGGCACAACGAAAACGTCCTTACCATAATGGCTGTTGACTCTTCTGGCAACATCCCGGGCAAACTCAACGTGTTGCAACTGGTCTTTACCCACAGGGACGTAGGCCGCGTCGTACAACAAAATGTCGGCACACATCAACACCGGATAAGTAAACAGGCCAGCATTTACGTCCTCCAGGTTATCAGCTTTATCCTTGAAGGAATGAGCCAATGCTAACCGGGAATAAGGCATGAAACACCCCAGGTACCAGGACAATTCACTGACCTGTGGGACTTTAGACTGGCGATACAAGAGGTGTTTTTCAATGTCCAGCCCGAGTGCCAGCCAGGTAGCTGCCACAGAAAAAGTATTGTCAATTCTTGTCTGTGCTTCTTTGATTGACGTCAGAGAGTGCATGTCCGCGATAAAATAGAAACACTGTTCTGTGGCGCGTTGAGACAGTTCAATGGCTGGCTCAATGGCCCCGAGGATGTTGCCCAGATGGGGAATTCCACTGCTTTGGATGCCGGTTAATATTCTTTTACTCATATTGATTTGGTTGGGCTGGCGGCGAAGTTAAAACAGATTCAGTTGAGAAGGCTATCTTACCCGTTAAGTCGTTGTTCGACGTCACTTTTTTTGAAACATTGTAATTAAGCTGAATGGTTGCGTGCGCTCCACCTTATTGGTTTTTAGTAATGATGGCCTGGTTAGGATTTTCCAGTGTTTCCCAGGCCCAAGCCCAATTCACGGACGTAACCGACTCCGCCGGTATCGACCACGAGTTCGTCGTACTCGAAGGCATGTTTGGTGGTGGGGCCTGCGTGGTTGACTTTAACCAGGATGGCTTCGAAGACATCTACGTTACCGGCGGCACGGTCGACGATCAGTTGCTGCGCAACAACGGGGATGGTACAATGACCAACGTTTTTGAAGGATCGGGGATGGAGTTTACCCGCCACTTCGTTACCCAGGGCGTAGCGGGAGCAGACGTGAACCGGGATGGCTACGTCGATCTCTTCGTCACCACGATTACTTCCCGGGACAGCGCCCGTACAATTCCCCGTGCCCGTAACCTGCTGTTTCTTGGCCAGGCAGATGGCACCTTCAGGGAGGTTACGGATGCCTACGGTCTCACTCCTCTGTACTCCTTCAGTACCGGTGGTAGCTTCGGCGACTTCAACGGAGACGGCTGGCCGGACCTCTTCGTTGGCAACTACTTCATCGAATACGAGGGTAAACTCAACGTCATCAGCGATGCCACCATCGTGGGCGCCAACCAGACGGCCAGAGATTACCTGTTGCTGAACGAGGAAGGAACGGGCTTCGTCAATGTCTACGACGACTACGGCCTGGACCACCGGGGCTTTGGCTTTGGTGGCGTGTTCACCGATTATGATAACGATGGAGACCAGGACCTGATCGTAAACAATGACTTTGGTTATAAGGCCGTTCCCAGCCTGGTATATGAGAATCGATATCCGCGAAAGGAATTCAAAGACGTTAGCGAAGACCTGGAACTCGATTTGCGAATCAATGCCATGGGCTCGGCCGTAGGAGACTATAACGGGGATGGTTGGCTGGACTACTACATGACAAACATCCGCTTCAACCGCTTCATGGTGAACCAAGGCAACGGGAAGCCCTTCAAAAATATGACCAAGGAGCTGAACATGAATTTTGTCTCCATCAGCTGGGGCGCTAACTGGGCAGATTTCGATCAGGACGGCGATCTGGATATTTTCGTCAGTAACGGGGACCTGAACCCAAACTGCGTGCCGATGGCCAATTACTACTATGAAAACATTGGTAACGATTTCCGGGAGATCGGTAAAGAAAACGGGACGGGTGATTATGGCATCGGTCGCGGATCAGTGCTCTTTGACCTTGAAAACGATGGCGACCTGGATATATTTCTCGTTTGCCAACGACCAGTATTACCTAATTTTCCGGTTCCGTCTAAGACCAAATTATTGCGTAATGATGCAGCACCAGGCAACTGGCTGAAGGTGGTTTTAAAAGGAAAGGAAGCCGAAAGTCAGGGGCTGGGCAGCCGGGTGACGGTGTTCAGCAAGGGACGGCAAATGATCCGGGAAATCGATGGTGGGGGCAGCAGTCATTTATCCCAAAATTCGGTCATTGCACACTTTGGCCTTGGCCAGGAGACAATGGCCGATTCCTTGCTCGTTTCCTGGGCGGGTGGCGAGCAGCAATTGCTGACTGGCGTGGCGGCCAACCAGCTCCTGGTGGTGGAAGAGGCGGCGCGGACGCAGGGTGCAGGGCTGGGTAAGTGGGGACTTGTGGTACTGGGCTTACTTGCAGTCTGTGGCGTAATTTTTGTGTTGCTGCGGAAGAACAGGTGAAGAGCAGGGTAGGGACTGGCCATAAAAATCGTAAAAAGAGAGCTTCTTTACTCACATTAACCATTTCGCCCACATCAAATAGGTGTAAACTATCTAGGAGGTCGCTTCATCAGCTCAATCATACCACCTTCTAACGCTTAATTTATGAGCTTTTGAGGCGTCTTCTTTAATTCGTCTTCCTAAGACCCCTGATTTGAAAACAATATTAATAGCTTTTCATTACGCATAAGTACCTTAGGCCGTTCCTGCATGTCGATGAGCCTCTCCATAAGTTTGGAATCCAAACCTGCCACGGTGCAGGCTACGCCGGCTGAGGAGCTGATCAGGCGGTGCGTGGAGCAAGACCCTCGCGCACAGCGCGAGTTTTTTGACCATCACTATCGACTGGTATTAGGCATCACGAGCCGTTATGCACTGGACCAGCAACAAGCGCGAGATTTTCTAAACAGAAGCTTTTTGAAAGCTTTTAGTGCCTTAACACAGTTCAGGGGCGAAGGGGAAATCGGCGGTTGGTTACGTATGATTACCGTGAACGTTTGTCTTGCACAGATACGGACCAAACGTAACCAGTCTTATGCAGAATTACCAGATACGGAAACTGACTTCCAATCGCCGAAGGCCTTGCAACAGCTGGCCCTTGAAGATTTGGTCGGTCTCATCCAACAATTACCTCCGGTGCCCCGGGCAGTATTTAATCTTACTGCCGTAGAAGGAATGAGCCACCGGGACGTCGCTAAGCGATTAGGTATCAAAGAGACCAACAGTAGGTACCACTTACGACAGGCACGGCTGCGGCTGCAAGCCGCCGTTAACCATCTAAACCGATAAGCATGGACCAGCATGAAAAAGACTGGCTAGATCTCGGCCGGCAGTTAAAAGACTATTCCCCACAGGGAAATCCGACGGAGGACTTTCAGGTATTGCAGGAACTGCAACAACAGGAAAGAGGTCGCAAAAAAGTTAGCCCCTTGTATTGGGTATCCGAGAACCTGCTTCTTTTGGTTTTGCTGCCTTTGCTCGGGTTAATTGCCTTTAGCGTCGGCAAAGGCGAATGGGACCGATACCAGCGCAAAACCGTGACGGAAAAGGCGATTGTAGCTCAAGTGGAAACGACCGATTTACCGCTTACTTCGGAGGACGTTGAGGAACCACCAATGGTCTCCAGCTCACCTGCTGAGGTACGCTCCAATTCAATACCCGCTGATGACCGGGTTATTCGCGCGAATACTGTAAAACAATCAATCCTTAATGCAGCCACGGAATTACCCTTGGTAAACCCGGTAACTGCCGAAAAACAAGCGGCAGTTATTCCGGCTGAAAAAGAGGAGAATTCCCCGCTCCTGTCTGATGAAATTATTCCTGCCGTAGTGGCACTTCCCACCAAAACTTCGAAGTCAGTTGATGTTTTAGTGGAAGCCCTGCCATCTAAGGAGGTTGAACTCCTGGCTACTCCGGTGGCCTTTTCAACCTCACCCGTTAAGACCATCTCAAAAAGACCTGCTACCGTGCAGATCACGTTGGGAACGGGGCTTTCCAACCACTGGCGAGGGGCCAACTTTATGCAGGAGGTTGACCGTGGAATATACGCTTACGTAGGCCTTAACCGTCAGTTAGGCAATCGCCTTGGGCTGGAAGGCCGAATTGGCTATCGGGGGCACGGCATGCGGCTGCCGGTATTTAGCGACGTTGAGTCACCATGGTCGTACCACAAGGAAGAAATCCATAATACCGGGCACATGGGGGAAGACCGGGAATACATCTATGAAGGCGTGGTAGAGGGTTACCAGGCCATAGAGTTAAG
>JBGCFZ010000347.1:0-13700 GCA_045110355.1 Lewinella sp.
ATCTTCCCCAGCCAGGTACCCACCAAACCGATGACGAACAGGTAAGGAAGGTAACGCCAGGCATCGGCACCGATGTACCCGTTTTGGTAATAGACCACCGTTCGGGTGGCGTCAATAGCCAGGTCAATGACGGCCGACGTAGCAATGAAAGTGCTCTTTTTCAAGTTAAAAGCCGCCATTGTTACACCGCGAATAGCTCCGCCGGAGCCCAGCAATCCTGCGGTGAACCCGGACAAAGCACCACCGATCATTGCAGGCCCCGGCTTTGGAGCGATTTCCAGGTTCCGCCTCACCAGGAAAAGCAAACTAAAAGACACTAAAAAAACACCAAGGGCGACCTCCAACCAAACGGAAGAAAGAACTTTAGAGAGCAGGCCACCGAGGATCACAAATGCCACAGAAGGGATACCAAGGTTGATGATGAGTTTACGATCTATCCCTTTACGGAAGAGCGCAATTTTGCTCACATTACTGGCCAGATGAAAAACTGCCGTCAGGCCAAGTACGGTCTGAAAATCAAAGTAGATATTGGCCAGCGGGACGAAGTAAACAGAAGATCCGAAGCCACCGATGGTCCCCAACACCTCGGCTAGCAACGCTAATAGTAGAAACCAATAACTAACCGACATTGCTGATCTATTTTTGGTAAATCTCTGCTTATTCTATCAAATTAGTTACGACATATATCATGCCCAACGATGATGAAACGCAGTGGTTGCCAGATGGATAGCACGCAATTTTGCGCTGTACCAATACCATTTCATCATGCAAAGAATTATTGTCCCCACCGATTTTTCAGCAACTTCTGGCGTTGCCCTAAATTATGCTAGTTACCTGGCGGATGCTACCGGTTTTGATCTTGAAGTATTACACATTCACGACGGTTATGGCGAGACGGACAGACTGGTAGAGAAAAAGGGCAATATGGCCGCCAGGATGCAGGCCCAGCGGGCCATTGATGAGTTTGTCCGGTTTCATACAGACCCTACCACCTTTACTGGTAGCCGTGATTTCACGACGGACACCCTGCCGTTGATCAGGGCTAGTGAAGTTGTCGGTTCGCCCGCAGATGCCATTATAGCTGCCAGTAAGGAGGAAGGCGTTGCCCTGATCGTTATGGGAGGTGTTGGCTCCGGCAGAGTGACCCGCATTTCTCCGGTTTTCGGTAGTGTGGCCCGTGCGGTAGCGATGCAGGCGCCCTGCCCGGTTTTCCTGATCCCTCCAGGATATGGCAAACCCGATATCCGGGTCGTTTCCATTTCTTTTGAGAAAGTTGCTCCGCTACAAGAGACCAGCGCCGGCATGGATTTTTTACGCAAAGCCCTACAACCCAAGATGCGTTTTGTGCACGTACAGGATACCGACACGACCAAAGAAGCTAAGGTAGAACTTGACCTCTTGCAAGTGGTCATGGACACCAGCTGGCCGGGTTACCCCGTAGAGCTCGACGTTCTCTCTCCGGGTCTGGCCTCCAACCAACTTACAGATTACACCCTGGAAGAGAACGTCGATTTACTCGTTCTGGGCCGCAGAAAACGCGGATTCTTTAAACGTCTTTTCATCAGTTCCGACACCGCTCCCCTACTCTCCAGCAGTGCGGTACCGGTGCTGGTGGTACCGATTGAAGAATATTAGATCGCCCATCCTTTGTTGGTTCCAAACAACAAAGACAAATGCGCCTGCTCATTCAATGGGCCAACTACGGAGAACGTCCTACTCTCACAAATCTTCCCCTCCATATGAAACACCTTTACTTACTCCCAGCCATTCTTTTTGCCACCATCCTATCGTCATGCACTAATGACCAACTGGTGGAAGTAGCACCGCTTGAACGCGACCTGCTCATCGTCTGGATTGCCCTGGAACGAGGTGACGAAGCCAACGCGCGAAATTATCACCAGGCAGCACAGGTAAAGTGGGGGAAACTACGTCAGAAATTTCGTATGGCACCGCTGACCGAAGCGGAGAAGCGTTCGGTGGCCATGGTAAACCTGTGGACCAACAACCTGGAGCTTTCCTTCAGGCATGACCAGCCCAAAAACGCATTGGTCAACATCTTGCACCTTCAGCATCAGTTAAAGACCCTGCGCCCCCGCTATGGGATCGTCCACCCGGCGGATCAGCTGTACGAATTCAACTACCTCTGGGATCAAATTCGTGAAACGTGTGAAGACCAAATGATGTGCCTACTGGAGTGGAAAGAGTTTGAAGGCATCTATGAACGGGCGGAAGATCAATGGCGCGCTTACCAAAAAACGCGGCCTTTGCATAACGACCTTGTCTTTCCTGGTCTTACCAACAACAGTGCCTCTGCTGAGTACAACGCACTTGCTTTAACGCAGGCACTGGAGGCCTTCGGCCAACAACTTGGCAGTGCTAATCACACCATTCTAACGGAACCTGCGGGGGTGGTAAAAGCAGCCTTCCTTGATTATGTGGCGGTGATCGTGGCTTATCCGGCGGAGGACTTACCCTAATAACATTGCATAGGGAACTAAAAGCAAACAGCCCCTTCTCACTTTGTGTTGAGAAGGGGCAGTTTTTATAAATCGACCGAGCAGCTATCTTTCGGCTACGCAATTGCTAAGGTCAACTCGGCGAAGGGCCTTTAAATGTCCTCCTGGCGGAAAACAAATAAAGGGAAGGTGGCTTTAAGCGCTGCCTCCCGGGTATTGCTTGGTTGAAACAGTCCCTCTAACCAACTGTGCTCAGGCCGGTGCATAATGACGAGGTCACATTGGTTTCGCGAAACGTAATCGTTGATGCCGTCAATCACCGCTTCGTTATTTACCGTAGCAAAGGTAGTTTTCGTGGCGGCGTTTGAGTTCCCGAAAAGCTCCCGGAGCAGCCCCAAATCGTAGGCGGTTTGCTTCTTCTCCAGCGGCAATACGTGCAAGAAATGCAGGTCAGGACGGAAGACGGAGAACACGTCCAGAAGTCGCTCCACTTTAAAGGCATCCGCATGTTGAAGGTCCGTAGCGTAGCACAGTAGCTTGCAGGGAGTGAAGTGCACTCCATTGGGCACAATAAGCAGTGGTAGTGGCGACCGCTTTAGTAAAAAGGTGGTATTCGTTCCCAATAATTTATCCCATACATCATGCTGGCCGTGCGTTCCCATAACGATGAGGTCGTTGCCCATTTCTTCGGCCTTTTCTCTGATGGTTTGCCGCAGGTCTCCTACGGAAACCAGACAAGAAACTTTAGGTACCCGCTCCAGTTGGCGACCAAGAGCTTGTACTTCATCGTCCATAAACTGACGGATACTGAGTGCTGCCTCAGCCTGCAGATCTTCTACAAAGGAAACAGCAAACGGTGCGTGATCCGGTATTGCTGAAGCGGGAGGAACGGTGTACAAAAGGGTAATCGAAGCCTCTAACTGCTCACCAAGTTGCAACGCATAACGAAAAGCATTTCGCGCAATTTCGGAGAAATCTACGGGGACGAGGATGGATTTAACCTGATTCATTGATAACTGGTTTGGTTCACAACAAATATCACGGCAAGGCAGGAAGTACCCCATGATAAAAATCACCGTTCAGACTGACCTAAGTCAATGGGGATCAACATCATGAACCAGAGCTTTGTAGTGTACCAAAAGCTTGCCATCATGTCGAACATTCTTATTCCAGTTGACTTCAGCCTTCCTTGCCACAACGCCTATCGGTATGGCTTACACCTCGCGCAAGACATGGGCTGCAACGTAGTCCTGGTTCATTATTACTCCAGCTCCATTGATCCGAACCATCCCCTCGTTTTTTCGGGAGACGGAAGTATTAATGACAGCTACATCCAACGTATGCGCCATTTCGCCTATCCGAGTGGCGACGGCATCGGCTACCACCTGGTGGAACCACCCAGGGGCGTCGAGGTTTTCTATGAAAGTGCCTTAACCTTTAATACGGCGAACGCCATCATAGAGCGGGCCGAAGAAAGTGACATTGCAGCAGTTGTTATGGCACCACGCAGCAAGACTAAGTTTATGGACAAGTGGTTGGGCAGTACCTCAACCACCGTAAGCGAGGCCTGTAGTCGCCCCGTTTACCTGGTGCCTCCGGAGGTGAATTTCAGTCCTTTTGAGCGCATTGTTGTTGCCAATAATCATTTAACGGCGCAATCCTTCCCACTATGGCAGATTGAGCAGCTTGCTAAAAAATACCAGGCTACCGTTCATTTCGTTCACGTCGAATGGCCGAATCAATACGGCCCGTTGAAGTTTGTCCCATGGCGTCTGATGGAAAAACTTACGGACAGTAAGGCACAGACCAAGTACCCTTTCAAAGTAGTCACCGTAAACAAGGAGGATATTACCAAAGGTTTGCTGGAATATGCTGATCAGGAAGCCGCCAACCTGGTGGTCATTGTCAATAAGTTACACGGTCACTGGCGCGCTTTTCTACGTGCCAGCCTAACCCAGAACCTCGTCCTTCGCTCCAACAAACCAATTTTGGTATTGCACGGTGGCGAAGACGGTGTAGCTAAAGATGCCATGAAGATTTACGCCGATAAAAACCTCGCCTAATTATGCCTTTCCACCGTTTCCTTCTATTGTCTCTAACCGGTTTTCTGTTCTATGGCTGCACACCCGAACAGCGTATTGGCGGTCGGCAGGCCGAGCAAGCCTACATTGATTTGTTTTATGCCATCCATACTGATGAAGCGGTGGCAGCAAAAGTTGCGGCCCGCCAACTAGACAAAACACTTGCCCAACTTCGGACTACCTGGCAACGGCCACTTAGCGACGAACGCGCAGAAGATATTCGCTATCACCTTGATCAGGCAGCGTGGGTATATGCTGAGGCCCGGGAATCCATCGAAGCAGCTAACCTGGAATTGGCTGGGGTACAGCTTGACCGGGCGACCTATGAACTTACGGCCGCCAGCCCCGCCACCTTACGCGAACTATACATCGGAGCAATTTATGATTTCCTGATCACCTGGATTGAGGTAAAACATATTGTCGGGGAACCCGACCTATGTGCCCTCGAGTGGACCGACTTCAGTCATCACGCCAAGGACGTCCGCGTTGGCTGGCGGCAGGTCCGTTCCATCAGGCCGAACGACAAGGTGTACGGGTTGGGTGCCCCAATTGATCGGGTGCATTTCGAGTTGGCACACGCTAAAGTGGAGGCTGCGCTGGAAGGTTTCCAGTCTGGCCTGATCACCGAAGACCAGTGCCAGGTTGCGTTGGACGCTGAAGTGGTTAGTACCGCTATCTGGGAATTGGTTTTGGTCTTTGGTGGTGAAGACAGGGCACTTTGATTATTCCGAAATAGCAGCGCACCGTGCCAGGAAATTTCCTATGCACGGTACGCTACTTTTCCGCTGGATGTATTAAAAAGCCCTGCGAACTTGTTGTCTACCTTCATTAACAGGTTGCTGAGCACATTGGCGCATCGTCTTTAGGCTCACCCAAACCGATTTTTCTCTCCAGATAGGTTTGGTGACCAACTTAACAGCATAGCGCTTGCCGAATTGCAAGGGAAACCCCTGGCTGGCAGCGTATACCCGTACGTCAAATCGAGATGGAGCGCTGCCGCTGAAGTGCCGGATCAACTCCGGCCCAATCAATTGGTTGCTACTGTTCAGCTCGCGGATGACAATGACGTAACCCGTTTCGTCCGTAGAACCTGAACCATCCAAAATGATCTGGTTAGCGCCACACACGGTAATCTCCCCGCTGGCTACATTATTTAGGGTCATTTGCGTTTGGTTGCAGGACGACCATTCCGTCACACGACCTGCTGCGCGGAAGAAGCCCGTAAGAGAAAACTTCACCTCTACGTGGATCTCGTAGCGCTTATCAGGATCAAGGTTCTGAACGTACCAGTTGCCATTGAAGTCATAAGTTCGGGTTTGCATTGATTTGCCATCCGTTAGGTTACGATACCGCACCCGGACTTTCTTAATCCTACTATTATCAGTACAATCCCCTGAAGAAAAAGTACCGGAGATGTAATGCCCACTATATTGATTGCCGGAGGTTCCTCCGCATTTTTGATCGACCACCGCAAGCGCGCACCCTGTAGGGCCAAGGCTTGCTTGAGCAGTTGCAGGTTTAAGTGCCTTGGAAGAAATTGTAGCGCGTTGAGCCAGGACGAATAAAGGAAGAAAACAAAGGAGGGAAAAGAATAAGACTTTCATTAGGTAATTGTTTAAGCCACGACAACATTATCGTGTCCGTTTGCCCCCTGATGGCGAAAAACGGAGCAAGCTTACCCTCTAAAATTTTCTTAACCTATCTTTAAGATTCAGGCGCGGCCTTAAATAGGGTCCAGGAATCAGGATTAAGTATTTAGCATTCATGCTTAAGATTACAGCCATCAGCATTATTATCTTGAAGTCTGAACCCTAAGAGCGAGTCTAAGTCCTGAAGTCTGATTCCTAAACACTGATCACGGCTCCTACCCTTCAGGTTCCTTTTCAATAACCGTCTCCGCCAGGGTTGGTGCCCGCCACTTCTCGTAGCCGACTGGTGAATCCCCAACCTTACGCTGTGCTGCGGAAGTCCGCTTCTTATCAACGATCATGGCCAGTGTCATGATCAGGCTGGTACCAATGATGATGAACAGCAGGATACCCGGTTCGAACCCAGGGACAATTACCTCGACGGGGATGGCGTAAAAGAGCAAAATGGTGATCAACCCACGGGGTGCGACAAAAAGCTGCGGGAAGATGTCCTTTCCGATGAAGATTCTGAGAATCACGTAACGGATCAGGTAAATACTCAGAATAATGAGCAAGCTGACGATGGCCACGTCTACGCTAACGAGAGAGGCGAGTGAGATGGTAACGCCGAAGATCACGAAGAAGAAAGTCCGGACCACGAAGGCCGTCTCCATCGTCACCACATGCAGGCCCTCGTAGATGTGTAAAGCCTGCTTGTAGTCTAGGAATTTCTTCAATGGGCCACGGAAGAACAGGCGCATATTGGCAATCAGCAGGCCAAAAATCAAGACGATGATCAGGGAAGAGAGGTGGAATTTTTTACCGATGCCGTAAAGCAACAACAAGACGGCGATCAACAAAAAGAGCTTTACGTGGCTTTTGATTCGTTGAAAAATGAGGACGATGCCGTAGCTGGCGATCAGTGAAACAACAATCGTCAGCAGGATTTTCCCTCCATAGGCGAGCGCACCATTGGAATGTTCGGCGGCTTCGGCTACTTCTCCGTGTGGTCCGCTGGCATCGCCGTGCAGTTGGCTGGTCAGGAAGTAGAACAACATGATGCCCAGGATGTCGGAGAAGGTACTTTCGTAGACGTGAAACTCTTTCTTATCGGCCTTGAGCCCCGCAACACTTGGGATAATAATGGCACTGGACAGGATAGACAGAGGCGTAGCGTAGAGCCAGGCCGTGGTAGTATCCATGCCACGTACAAAATATTCTAAGATTTCGGCCGCCGCCCAGGCGGAGACCACCAGCCCCACAAGTGCAATAAGTAAGGCCTTACCAATGGCCAGGAATTTATCCCGTTCCAATTTAAGTTCCAGTGCGGCTTCCAGTACGATCATGATCAGCCCGACGATGCCCAGAATTTCGAGCACTGGAAGGAAGTTCAGATCATCCATACCAAAGTAGTCCAAACCGAACTTCAGAAAAATGCCCAGTACGATAAGCATCAGTACCGAAGGAATATTGGTACGCTTGGCTACTTCTCCAAAAATAAAAGAGAGAATAATGATCAGCGAAGCTTCAATGATGAGCGTATATGCATCGATATTTTCCATAATTCAGGTAGGTAAAGGGAAAGTAAGGGGGTAAGGGCTAAGGGAGAAAGGAGGAAAAGAAAAAAGAAGAGTAACTATTTTCTAGCGACTCTGGCCGGAAAGCCCCATTCTTCCATCAGTTGTAGGAGCTCTCGGAGGTGTTGATCTTCCCGAACGGCAATCCGGGCCATGATCTCCCGGTCGTTCTTTTCGTTGATCATCAGTTCCGGTCTGAAGCTTCGATCCAGATAAGGTGTACTCACGAATTTGTTCTCGAGCAACCGGATGGATCTGCCTCCCTCCATTTCCTCCGGGAGGATATGGAGTTGGTAGTAACCACCAACTTCCTTGCCAGTAGCTAAGGAATAGCCCTCAGTGAGGAGCTTACTGTAGTTGACGAAGTGCAGCCCCTCGCCCGTTTGCAGGTACAGCCCCATGCGGCCGATTCTGGAGATGACTCCGGTCGATTTTGCCGTTTTCATCCGCTTGCCTTCCACCAGCAGGGAGGACGTCTGAATGATCCGACCACTAACGTAATCCCGAATACGCGTAAAGGCTGCCAGAATAACCACCAGCAGCAAAATACCGTGCGTAAAGGGATTGATGAACAGAAAGATCATCGTTAACGTAAGTACCGTGATGGGCTCGAACAGCAGCAGAAATACTGAAAGTACTTCCATTGTCCGCCGCTGATACCTTCCCAGAAAGGTGGTTCCCAGCAGGCTCCGTTTCAGGTAACTCAGTACCAGATAAGTTCCCCAAAGCAGGAGGGCTACCAGCATCAGGTTGGTCCAGTTGAAGTAAGGTTGCATAAGCGCTTCCATCAGTCTTGTATGTTTAGGTGGCCATTGTTTTCCATAGCGCGGCCGACGTCGTTGACGACGCTTTCACAAATTTCGAGCCAGCCATCATTCTGCCGAATGAGCAAACCTACCCGTAGCAGACGACGTAAGATGCTGCGGTAGCGTAGTTCAAAGGCCGGCCCCAACAGTTTGCGCAGGTGGTACTCATTGGTTCGTCGTTCCAAAAAGATAGTCGTTAGCAGAATGCCCGTGTCTGCCGATACGAAAGCAGGCATTTTAAAACGCCGTTGTAAGCTGGGGGTTACGCGATTTTCGTCGTAGTATTCCGTCAGCCAGGCCCAGTAATTCAAGGTGTCTCCTACGTTGCCACCGGCAGCGCGGTGCAGCTTACTAACGCGCCGACTAAAGGCTGTTTCGCTAAGGGGTTCCCCATCCTTATCCACCAGGGCTTTATGCGTAGCCCCGTGGCGAATCCGAATGGCGCGCTGCATATCTTCCATCGGAAAATCATCCAGGTTGACCTCCGCCTGAAAGAACCGTTCCATATCCATGAACCGATCAAGGTGGTGGTAAACCGCATTGGTCGTTGCCACCAGGTAAAAGATTCGGCCGGAATAGTCATCAATGTGATCGGCCAATTCCCGGACGTTCTCCGCCAGTGAGGTCGACTTGTCCCACCAGGTTTCCAGGTCATCGATCCAGACCATTGGCTTCCGTTGCAAGGTGTACTTCTCAATGAAGTCAAGGGCTTCGCTCAGGTTTCCAGTCGTGGTCATCCGTCTCCCACCTACATTTATGGTAGTATTTGGCTGAAGGCGGATAACCGGCCCGGAGAAGATTCGGTTGGCTACGAGTTCGCCAAACAGGGTTTTACCCGAAAGCCGACGTCCCGTCAGCATAACCGCTCCCCGAAAGCCTAGTTGCCAATTTTCAATTAGCCTGGTAACGTGGGCTTTTTCGGTGGTTCTTCCAACCAGGAAGGACTCTCCGATATACCCCTTAGTCATCAGTATGTTCGTATACGCTGCATTGCCGGGAAAAGGCTTTCGTTGGTTGATGACGCGAACAATCTTTTCCGAAACACTCATTTCCTCCTCCTGTGCAGCAGCAGCTCGCCAGCGCTCAATACCCGCAAAAGTGGCACCAAACCACGCTTTCACACCGGTAAAGAACTCTCCTTGCCGACGGGTAAACTCGTTAATGCCCGACTGAAGCGGTAATGGCAGAAAACCCGGTACGGGCCGATAGACTGACGTGAGGCGTAAATCCGTCTCCACCAGTTGAATGGTGCGATCCAGAATGTCAGAGAAATTCGCTTTGGTGTTTTTAGTTCGGGCCAGGAAGTTATAAAACGGCTGACTCAGTTGGTCTGCATCGTAATCTGCTGGCCGACCAGCCTTTAGTTCGTTAGACAGCAACAGCGTGCGATTACGCACGTTAGCAATGGCCACCCCAAGGTCACTCTTTGTCTGTTCACTTAGTTCCCACAATTCGTAGAGCTGCGGCAGTATCTCGGAGGAGACCCATTGATCGGTAGAGCGTTGAAAGTTTACGTCCTTGAATTGGAGCAAGCCGTGCTCAGCTCCCACGGTTACACGCATCCGTTCAGCCAACTCCCCTATTTTTTCCGTGAGTTCATTGGTGAATTCATGAATTTCACGGCCAGGAACGGCATCGTTGAGGTATTCGTCCAACCGGGTAGCAATTTTACCCGGACGTTGATCCGCCTCATCGGTTGCGCTGCCTGCAACAAATGCGGTAATTTCATCGGCCCGGTGGACGGCAGCAGATAAGATCGTTTGCGCCTCGGTAGCAAAGGCCTTAAGAATTCCCCGGATCTCTCCGAGGAGACCAACCTGCTGCTGTAACACCGAATGCTCGGCTGCAAGACTGTCTGCCTGCTGGCCAATCTCCGTCAACTGCTGACGGTACTCCGGCCAGGGATTGTGCTGTTGCTGCCAGCCATCCAGGGTATCCTGGCGTTTTTTCGGATTTCCCTCCAGGCGTTTTCGCCATTGGAGCATTTCCTGGTCCCATTCTTCTTCCGCAGCCTTAAGGGTTTGCGAAGAACGAACATGGAGATCGGCAACCAGATTTGGGGCCGATTGTCCGTCAGCTTCCATCAACGAAGCGGTCTGCAGTTGCAGCTGGACGTTGCGGTAAAGTACCAGGAAATGTTTGGCGCGGTCGGCCCAAACGTAATGGGTCAACCGGCATTCGAGGTCGTTGGGGTCTTCGTCATCACCCAGGGGACAGGCGTCGCCGCGCGCGACCAGGGCGTCCGCCAGGTCTCGGGTTCGGGCGGCCAGGTGGTTGATGTCGGTGCTAAACGAAGCATCTGGGGTTACAACCTGAGCAATGGCTTTACTCAGCGCGGTGCTTACGGTCTGATCCGGATTGGTAATGGAGCGTTCGGTAGTCGGCATAGGGACAATGTACGGCTTTGCTGGCGTTGTTTGGGTAGCGAACTTTCGATGGGGATGTTCTCCGTTCCACTACTACGGAATCTTATAGACGTTGGTTCGGCAAATGGTCACAATACGACTTTGGGTGGGGCGCAGGATTCAGGATTCAGAATTTAGTGTTCAGAATTTAGTATTCAGGATTCAGTGTTCAGGGGTTAGTGTTCAGGATTCAGTGTTCAGTATTTAGGCGTCCAGTTAGGCACTGGTTTTGAATGCTGAATCCTAAAAACTGATCGCTGTCCGCTGAGTCCTGAATACTGCTTTCTGAACGCTACTTTGCACCTGCGGCCGCGCCTACCTGTTTACTCGTTTCCTGGTTCTGAAGGAGTAGTCTCCACAATCTCCACCCGCCGCCCCTCCGGATCCACCACCACTGCACGCCTACCCCACTCGGAATCTTTGGGGAGCGACAGCACTTCAGCCGCCAGCTGCTCCACGGTTTCGTCTACATCTACCACGGCAAAGCCCAGCCGCAGGTATTTGTCTGGCGCAGACTGAGCGTCCATCAAGGGGTAGATTTCCAAGGTCAGGCCGCCCAGCGTGCCAGCATAATGCCAGGGCCCTTTACCGTGCTGGTGGTAGTCGAAGTCGTAGCCAAAGTGGGCATAGAATTTTGTGAGTTCTTCCGGGATGGCGGAGCGTATGACGAGTAGGTTCAACATCATAAATCTAACAGCATATGTACCTCATCCATTCGGACGTCCCCCGTCCGGGCTGCGCCCGGCTCACGCCCAAACTCTACGAAACCAGCCTTCCGGTACAGGTGCAGCGCGGCAGGTGCCAGGTGAGAAGCCGATAGGATAATGCGCTCCAGGCCTTCCAACTCCCGGGCCCGGCGGATGGTTTCTGCCAGTAGCTGCGTGGCTACGCCATGCCCCCGTGCGGTGGGACTGACGTAAACACCCCACAGCTCGGAGCGGTGCCGCCGTTTCGTTTTTTCAAAGCGGATAAACCCCATGACACCGGCCAATACAGGTGTTTCCCGACCTTCGGTCAGGAAGTAGCCTAAGACAAATTTCAGGCCCGGCACTTCGGCCAAACGCGGGGCCCATACTTCGGGGTCAATGGGCGTACCAGGCTCGTGGTCCCAGGAAAACGGATCTGTAGTGAAGGCCTCGTAGCGTAGGGCGACGAAGGCCTCAATGTCAGCGGGCGTGAGTAGTCGAATCATACCGAAAAGAAGGCTTATAAATGGCGAAAAGTTTCAACATCCTCTACTAGTAGGCCATAAACTGCCACGTCATGTTGCCGTCCATCCCGAACTATCTCTTTTCGCAGCAATCCCTCCTGCTTCATGCCGTTCTTCAACATAACCTTCCCGGAGGCAACATTAACAACAATATGACGAGCCGTAATTTTGTCCAGGCCCAGTTCCCCAAAGCCAAAACGGATGATGGCGGCAACAGCTTCGGAGGTCAGCCCCTGGCCCCAAAACGGTTCTCCGAGCCAGAAGCCCAGCTCGGCCCGATTAAATTCGGGGTGTCGCCGAAGCCCCATCCCGCCCATAAATGCATTCGTCTCTTTGTTTCGTAAAGCGAAAATAAAATGATTCTTTTCCTTCAGCCCTTCACTAGCCATATTTAGCCAAAAAACAGCATCTGCTTCAGAGTAGGGGTGAGGGATATTGGCCGTGTATCTAGCAACATAATTGTTATTAGCATAGTGGACAATGAGCGGAATGTCTGCTTCCGAAAGGGCTGATAATCGCAAGCTTACGGTCGTTAACTCGGGTAATGATTTCATCTGCGGCGGTCTTGGTTGGCGCATCAACAGGACGAGTCTCTAGAAACGGTGCAACAAAGAGATAAATATTATCTTCTTGGTCGAGCGACTGTGTCGCGATTCAAACTTGAGTAGTCGCGACACAGTCGCTCCCCCCAATCAGATTAATCCCGCTTACTCAAATTATCCTGCCAGTAGGTATGTCCGCCCAAACGGAATTTGGCGGGGATGACAAAGCCAGCCTTTTCATTAATCTCCAACCGGCAGAAAAAGGCCAGGTGGGGCGCAGATTTAGTAAAATCGAAGACTGGGCCATTAGCTGTTCTTCCCAGGCCTTCGGTCACCAATAGCGGATTAGGCGTGGAGCGATAAAACTCATCGACCCGGAAAACGTCGCGGAACCGGCGCAGGTCAATTTGCAGGCCTGTCCTGGTCTGCTGGGTAACCAGGTAGCCCAAAGGAGTATTAGTGATGATTTCAAGGCCAGTTGTTCCGGAGTAAGCCGGCGCGATGGAGAAATCTGGCAATACATAGGTTTTGCCTTCCAGCTCTACCGTTTGAGAAGTTGATTGGCGCTGGAGGAACGGGGGAATATCTTGCTTGGGTTGTGCGGCTAGTATGATGGGTAAAAGTAGAAACAGCAGAGTATTAGCCGCCCGACGGACCTCGTTACCTGCACTTCGCGCAGGACGAGTATCCGTCCGACGGCCTGAAACCTGAAACTTGCAATGTGGAACTTGCAACTTAAAACCTGTAACCTGCTCCATCATCGCTTCTTTTTATTGTTCTTATAATCCCGGAATACAAAGTCCCCCAGCCCCTGCAAACCACTGTAGTAAGCTTTACCACCGTTGGTTTCGGTGAAGGTCTGTACGAACTGCACCAGCCACGGATCGCGGGCAATCATAAAGGTAGTGACGGGGATGGCCAGTTTGCGCAGTCGGGCGGCCAGGTTAAGTGTCCGGTTCACGATGGTTCGGTCTAAACCTGCGCTGTTCTTGATG
>JBGCFZ010000348.1:0-11565 GCA_045110355.1 Lewinella sp.
TCGTGGACCTCATCCTGGCTGTAGAACCCTGATTCATTCTCGCCTCCAGCCGTCAGCATCCTCCCGTCTGGGGAAATGGACCAGGCGTCCGGCAGGTCCTGAGAAATAGATGGACCGGTAATGAATAAGGCCAGAAGGGAAAAGAGTGTAAAAAGTCTTGACATATTGTAAGATTATGGAACAGCTAATCTAATGCTTAAAATTGGATGGTGGGTAATATCCCTCCGTTAGATGCCGGTAGTGGCTTATGGTTTAGACGGCGAGTATTTTGAAGGCCAATGGTTATTTTTATGAAGGTTAATAACTTCGTTTTTTCTTCCTTCCCGTACCGGAGGAAAATTCACTGCTGCGCTGTTAAAATCCAGAAATAATTTTATGCCGGACCAACTGCGCTCCAAAAACTAAAGTCATTATAGCAAACCAGTAAAGCTAATGACCGCAGCTTCCTCCTTCCCTCCTAAAGTCAGCTTGCAGCACACCCGAGCATGTCTTGGTATCTGTCGCCATTGCCTGGACAGCACGACTTTTGCCCAGCCCTGCCACGCAGGTTTATCCGACACTATTGTAGCCCTGGAAATTGCCGTTGCGCTTCTTGAGACGAGGAGTGAACATGCTTACGATCGTCTTTGCTACTGCGCGGAAATTTGCGCTGCCAGTGTGGCTATGTGGGGGAATAGTCCGCACCCACGTTGCCAGCAGAGTGCCGGAGCCTGCCAGACATTTGTTACATTCTGGCAGGGGTACAACTTTGGTGTAAGAAATTGAGGTTAGGGATGGGGTATTGGCTGCTATGCTCTTTAAGAAACTACACTTTGCATCCTGCGGCCGCGCCCTTATTGTAAATAGGCGTTTAGACCAATAACCCACGCAGTCCTGCCACGTCCTTTACCCGAACGGTCTTCCCTTCCGTTGTTAGCAGCCCTTCTCGTTTAAAGTCACTTAAAGCACGAATGACACTTTCTTTCGTCGAGCCCACCATCTGCGCCAATTCGTCCCGCGAAAGCTCCAGAGGCTTTCCCTCGTATTTCTCGTGCAAGTCACAAACTACCAGGGCAGTACGACGTCTGACGCTATCGTATGCCTGGTTGACCAGGCGTTCACTATGTTCTACTAATCTGCCAGCCAGGAGTCGCATCAGCGCCTCGGTAACTGATCGGTTGGTATTGATCAGGTCAAGAAGCGTTTTGGAAGGAAGGAGCTGGCAACTAACCTCCGTGATGGCTTTTGCAGTGTAGTGAAACGGTGCGCGTTCCAATACGGTAGGGATGCCGAAAATCTCACCCGGTCCCAACTCCGCAATGATGTAATCTCGGCCATATTCATGGGACCTACTCAGGTGTACATTACCGCTGTTTACCCGGTATATGAAGTGAGGAAACTCACCTTCCCTTACGATGGATTGCCCCTGTGGGAAGGTCCGCTCCCGGCCAGTCTCCGAGAAGGCTTTAGCTAGTGCTGCTGCACCACCATCGGGATCACTGAGGTGCATTCGTTTTTCGTTTTTCGGAACACCAGAGCCACTACGTAACGCTGCTTTCTTTAACCTGGTTCTGATGACCTGCAACAACTCATCCTTGTAGAACGGCTTGGTGATGTAATCATCGGCTCCCAGGTTCATACCCCGTCGGATGTCTTCGGTCTCGGTCTTTGCCGTGATGAAAACAAAGGGGATTCCGGCAGTCCGCTCGTTTTCGGAGAGCAAATTAAGGACGCCAAAACCATCCAGTTCTGGCATCATGATGTCGCACAAGATCATGTCCGGTGGGTCCTGGATGCAGGCTTTTACACCTTCCAGGCCATTTGCTGCTGTGGCAGTTTGATAGCCATACAGCTCTAGGATTTCCGACAGGTTTTCCCTGACATCCTCGTTGTCTTCAATGATGAGCAAACGTTGCTTGTCCATGGGCATTTTCTTGGGTTAGGTAAGGGGTAAAGCTATGGTGAACTGAGACCCTTTACCCATCTCGCTGGTGAAATCGATATGGCCACCAAGAAGGTTGGCGTAATGAGCAACAATATTTAGCCCAAGCCCCGTACCCTTAATATTTTCCACATTGCTGGCCCGGAAAAAACGGTCGAACAAATAAGGGTGGTCTTCCTCGGGAATACCGATTCCCTGATCAATGATACTGATCTTACATACCTCATCTTCCATCCGACTTTTAATGGTAATGTCTACTCCTTCGGAAGAGTATTTCGCGGCGTTGGAGATGAGATTAACCAGAATGTGGCGGAGTAATTTTGGATCGCTGGTGATTCTCAACGGTTCTTCAGGATGGTCAATAACAACTTGTTGACCGGCCTTCATTTGGCCTTCACTGCTCTCAATACTGGTGGAGATTAGTGCTTGCAGATCAACCAGGCGTTTTTTGACGCCGACTTTGCCCTGCTCGAGCTGGGAGAGGGAGAGGAAATCATTCAATACTTCCGTAAGCTGATTGACTGCGTCCTTGATCCTGGTAATGTGGCGCTCCCGTTTGGGCTGCTGTTCTTCCGTCTCATACAATTCGATGAGTTCTGCAGAACTAAGCACCGTGCTCAAAGGTGTCTTGAACTCATGGCTAGCCATGCTGAGGAACCTGCTCTTCAGTTCATTCAATTCCCGTTCCTTTCCGAGAGCACGTTTTAGTTCAATTTCTCTTTCCTGAAGCGCGGCAGTCCGTTGCCTGACTTTGTTCTCCAATTCTGCATTTAGCTGTTCTACCCGCTGTTTGGCCTCATGGAATTGAGAAGTATCATGCAGGATACCGGTGTAGATCGTTTTATCTTCCAACTTGACCTCACTTACGGCGAGCCTTAGCGGAAATTCCGTGCCATCCTTACGTCGGCCGATTACCTCCCGGCCAATACCAATGATGTGTGGCGTTTTGGTGGCGTGGTAACGACCCAGGTATTGATCGTGGTGGGTGCGGTCGTGTTCTGCCATCAGCATATTGACCTTTTTTCCCTTCATTTCTTTGGCTGCGTAGCCAAAGAGTTCACAGGCTGCCCGATTGAGGTTCTCAATAACACCGTCGGTGCCGATGGTAATAATACCATCCGTAGCCATCTCGAACAGGGCCCGCAATCTGCGGGAATCTTCCTGACTCATGACCTGATTTTTATCGTCCATCTTCCTGGCTACATACGGTGAGACCTAAAGATAAGCGAACGAGTAATAAAAAGTGCCTCCGGAGAAGCCGGAGGCACGTAAGTAAACCCCTTAGATGACCGAAGCTATGCGGCCTGTTTTGTTACTGCCATAGGTTTTTTCATGGTCATGACGGCGGTTTCTTTTGTCTCAGGCATAAAGCTGATACCAAGTATGGCGCTGAGGAAAAGTGGTAATCCTAGCAGGGCAACCAGGGGCTGTCCGGCAAACATGCCGCCAACGATCAGCACCATCATGAGGAAGAAACGAATAAGGACTTTGTCGAAAGTAAGAGCGAAGAAGCGCATGTCTTTGTGTTTTGTTGTACCACAAATTTCGGGTGCTGACGGGGAGAAAGAACTGACAGAGATCAGGCCTGACGGTGATACTTGTCACCACGGGTTTTGTTAGGTGTAGTCTCCTAGTGTGACTTTCTCCTGGTCCATAAATTGGATCAAGTCGAGCGTAGTCAGTATACCCACTAATTTGGTGCCCTCCACGACGGGCAACGCATGAAATTTGTTCAGGGCAAAGACATTGGCGGCAGTCCGAACATCATCGCTTGGTTCGAGCTTGGCGAGGTGGGTAGTCATCAACTCTCCGGCCGTAGTGGCGGTAGCGTCGTGGTCTAGCGTTTTAAGAAAGTCTGACTGGCTTAGAATCCCCACCAGGTTGCCGGTTGGGTCAACTACCGGCAAGTGATGGATGCCGTGGGTTTCTAACAGTTCTTTTGCTTCACCAAGGGGGGTGGAAGTCATGATTTTGACCAACTCTGTGGTCATCAATGTTGAAATTTTAGTCAAGGTATTCATTAGTTAATTTATTTAGTTGGTGAAGAAAAGTGATGGTTTTAAAACTGGTGGACATTAGGAGGGTAGGGCAGAGCTCGGCTCACTAATGGCAAAGCGGTGGGAAAGCCATGTCCTGATAATTGAAGAAAGCGCCGGGTACGTGTGCGTTCCAGCCCCGCCAAATGAGTAGGACGGCGGAAACCAACATGATGGCTGGTGTCCACCGGTTGAGGGTATCGGGGCGGAAGGTCAAAAGTTTACGACCGGCGTAAAGACTGGCACTTAATAAGGGTAAAGTTCCCATCCCAAAGGCCAGCATAAAGGCTGCACCGTAAAGCGGGCTGCTCGTATTTGCTGCACCAATGACGGCCAGGTAAACCAGTCCGCAGGGGACTAGTCCGTTGCAGGCTCCAAGGGTGTATTGAGCAGATAGTCCACGTTGGCCGATGAAGGCAGCCATTTTACTACGCAAGGAAAATTGAAAATGAGCGTAGGCAGGCCATCGGCCAAGTAATTTTCCTGGATCCCATTGCATCACGGCAAATACAATCAACAGCAGGCCGGAAAGTATGGCCACTGCACTTTGGGCATTCCAAAGACGCATCCCAAGCCCAAGACCTCCCAGTAAGCCACCAAGCACTACGTAAGTGGTCAGCCTTCCCGCCTGATAGGTAAGTGGAGCCCGCCAACTTCCACCATTGGTGGAGTTTGCCGTCAGCATCAGCGGGCCACACATACCTACACAGTGTAAGCTGCCTAAAAGACCCAATGTAAAGGCTGCTATGAGCTCCATGATTTTTGATTTAGACGTTGAGGGTGAACTCGTCCAGGTAATCATTACCCGCGGCTGACCACTCCAGAATAGCCCGATACCTACCAGGTTCGAGACCAGAAAGAGATAGCGTCATCCCTCCCTCGTCGTCGACGGCAATTTTTACCAGTCGATCGTGAAGCTTGCTGCTCGGACGATAGAAGTGCAGGGTGCCCTTAGTAGTTGTGACCAGGCCTTCGGGGAAAATTACCCGGTACTGGTCGGCAACTTTTTCGAGGCGGACGGGCTGCTGCAGGTCATTGCTGTTTCGTCGTCGGTCATACTCCTGCTGGTAGTTGATGTCTCGGTTGTAATACTCTTCTGTCACCAGACTGTTGTCAAAAGTGCGACTCTTTACTACTACCAGAATCAAGGTTAATACGAACAAGGAATAGAACAAGGCGATACCGTGTCCCCAGTGAAATTTCATGATCAGTTTTTTGGATGGATGAAGGTGGTCGTAATGGTCTTTAACTTTTCGTCTCCTGCCCAGACGTCAACGGTTATTTCGTCCGGGTAACCAGTCTGGAGCTGAGCTTCCATATCAATGAATAAGGCCCCTTCGGTAACTTCTCCCGGTTTTGCCACGGGAGCAGAGCCAATGGATCGAACAGTACCTCCAGGTACCTCGAATCTGAGGGGGATTTCTTTTCCCGTCTTATTCACGATCTGATAGTTATACAGGTTGTTGATGGAACCATCAGTGTTTTCCTGGTACAGCATACCCGGGGTGCGTAGCAGTAGAACGTCTAACCCGTCCCGTCCGCCAAGTAAGACTACATTCAGGGCTAGTAAAGCCAATAGAACGGTAGAGTAGGCGTATACCCTCGGCGTCCATAATTTGCGGGTTTTATCGCGGACGCCTCGTTCACTATCGTACCGAATCAGCCCACGCGGCCGGTCAATTTTGTCCATCACTGCATCACAGGCATCGATACAGGCAGTGCAGTTGATGCACTCCATCTGTATACCGTTACGAATATCAATGCCGGTGGGACATACCTGCACGCACAGGCCACATTCTATGCAGTCTCCAACTTTTGGCAGACTGACCGTCGCAACGTCATTTTCATTGGTGGAAAAGGCTAATATGGGCGCGGACGCAGGTGCATTGGAAGGTTGATTGGCAAGGTGCCCGTCTGCCTTAAGGGCCGTTTGCATGCGGTTCAATATCTGGTCAGAACAGGAGTCCTTACCATCTTTACAGCTTTCGCAGTCGCTACAACTGCTGCGCTTAGGTTTGCCTTTCCGGATTTTTGCACGTGGTTCCCCCCGTTCATAATCATAAATCACGGAGATGCTGTCGTCTACCAATAATACACCTTGCAGGCGACCATATGGGCAGATAGCGATGCACACCTGTTCCCGCATATTGGCGAATACGAAATAGAAAACCCCGATGAAGATGATGATGGCGATGAACCCGGCTGGTGCGGACAAAGGTGACTGCGAGATGGTAGCCAGCACTGCATCAGTACCAATGATGTAGGCCAGGAAGGTATGCGCGATCGCTACTGAGATTAGTAGAAACAAGCTTTGTTTTATGACCTTTTTCTTGATCTTATCGCCATTCCACGGCGCCTTATTCAGTCGTCTTTGAGCATTTGCGTCTCCTTCAATCCAATACTCAATTTTCCGAAATACCATTTCCATGAAGATGGTCTGCGGACAAACCCAACCACAAAATAGCCTCCCAAAAACGACGGTAAACAGGGCGATGAATACCACTCCCGTAATCATCATGATGGCAAATAGGTGGAAATCCTGCGGGCTGAAAGCTATCCCGAACAGGATGAAGTTTCGCTCCAGAATATTGAATAGAAAAAGTGGTTCACCTCCTACTTTTATCCAGGGCAATCCAAACAACACGGCGAGTAAGACATAACTCAGGTAACTACGCCACTTGTAGAAACGGCCGTCCGGCTTTTTAGGGTATACCCATTTCCGACTACCATCTTCGTTGACGGTAGCAATCGTATCCCTGAAGGCATCCTTGTCTCTGTCGGTACGCATTGGTTATTGTTTAGGATTCAGTTTTCAGTAGACAGTACTCAGTAGTCAGTACTCAGTAGTCAGTACTCAGTAGTCAGTGCTCAGTAGTCAGTACTCAGTGCTCAGTAGTCAGTACTCAATAGTCAGTACTCAGTAGTCAGGGGGCAGGTATCATGATCACTGAGTACTGACCCCTGAGTCCTGACCCCTGACCCCTGAACTCTAAACCCTGAACCCTGACTACTGATGCCTACTTACTCTCTTGAGTGTCGGGCTCACTTTCAGAATAGATTTCCCCCTGGGCCTCTTTGGGGTTTGGCGGGTTGGTACCCGCCAGGCTTTTGATGAAGCTGGCGACCTCTTGCATATCTCGCGGTCTCAGATCATTTTTCCAGGCAATCATACCCTTTTCAGGAACGCCTTGTTTAATGGTCTTGAAGACGTCCGAGATGGAGCCACCGTGTAGCCAATACTCATCGGTCATATTGGGCCCAATGCCTCCTTCTCCCAATTTGCCATGACAAACGGCACACTTACTCTGGTAAATGATGTTTCCATTGCTGAGGGCGTCGGCATCAGCCAGAAGCGTCACGTTGGATTCATCGATGGCATTTTTCTGAGTGGCAAGAAATGCCTTGACTTCATCTTCTGCTGCCTCCATTTCCATCACGTAATGCTCCTGGCTCGAAGCAGCGGTTTCAGAAAAGTGGTTGAAGTAGAGATAATTCGGAGCGAAGATGATGGAAGCATAAAAGACGCCTTTCCACCATGGTGGCAGGTTGTTGTCGAGTTCACGAACGCCATCATAGTCGTGGCCCAGTACAATACTGGCCTCTTTCTCTATGGGGACTGTATCCGTGAGTTTTTTCATCAGTTCCTGCCACCAAGACGTAGGTTTTGTCAGGTTTTCCAGCCCGGCTTCCTTGATAAACTCTGGGTTGGTGGCAGCCAGCAAGCGGGCCTGCTGCAACTTCAGCATTGTCGAACTGAGGTTGATGATGGCCAGGCCGCCGCCAAGGACGACAAGCATGATGAGGGTGAACAGCAATTGTTCAAGGACGGACATTCCACTTAGCGGGCCACCGGTGATTGCCTCGGGGTCCGGTGCAGCTTGTAACAGGAAATTAATACTGAATGCTTTCACGATGGTTTGTTTTGCTTGGTTAAGGGATAGCTGTCAATTAATGGTTGCTTTTCAACCTCCGCATAGGACCCGCGTCCGCGCCTGAAAACCATCAGTAACGCGACGCTGAAAATAAAGAAGAAGGTCAGCAGTGCCAGGATGGCGAGCCAGTTGATGCCGGAGTCGGCAAGGAGATACTTAGCCATGATTTATTAGTTTGTAGTGAGTAGTAGATAGTGAGTAATGAAGGCCTGTTCTGATTATCGTTACAGAACGACCCATTACTTACTACCAACTACCTACTTTTTAGTGGTTTTAATGTCTGTCCCTAGTCGTTGGAGATAGGCAATGATGGCAACGATTTCTTTCTGTTCCAGCTCGGTATCTTCAATGCCATCCTTGCGCAGAGAGGTGGCAATTCTGGCGGCCTGTGCTTCGGCATCTGCCACTGCTTGCTCATCGTAGCCTTCTTCATAGGGCGTGCCCAGGGTCTGAAGAACACGGATTTTAGCCGGTAACTGATCATTGTCAAGCTTGCGGGTTAGCAGCCAGGAATAGTCCGGCATAATACTCCCCGGGCTGGTGGACTGCGGATTCTCCATATGCCGGTAATGCCAACTGTCAGGATATTTACCGCCAACACGATGTACATCGGGGCCCGTCCGCTTACTGCCCCACAGGTGTGGACGGTCATAGATGAATTCTCCGGATTTAGAGTACTGTCCATACCGTTCCGTCTCCGAACGGAACGGGCGAATCATCTGACTATGACAGTTGTTGCAACCCTCCCGGATGTAAATATCCCGTCCTTGTAGTTCCAATGGAGTGTAGGGGCGTACCGAGGCAATTTTCGGGACGTTGTCTTCGACCATGACCATTGGGAAAACTTCTGCCATACCACCAATGAGTACAACAACGGTTGCTCCGACGAGCAACTGCACGGGGCGGCGCTCGATCCACCGGTGCCAGTATTCTCCTTTGTGTCCGCCGGGGCTGGCGGCCAGTGGTGGAGCTGCGGCTGGTTCGTCGGCCACAAAGGTGCCTTGCTGCACTGTCTTGATCAGGTTATAGATCATAAGTACCACACCAGCTAAGTAAATAGCTCCGCCAAATGCACGCAGGGCATACATGGGGAGGATTGCGTTTACGGTTTCCAGGAAGTTGCCATACTGGAGCATACCCTCCGGTAGGAATTGCTTCCACATGGCACTCTGTGTCCAGCCAGCCCAGTAAAGTGGGACGGCGTAAAAAACGGTGCCAAGTGTCGCAATCCAGAAGTGTACGTTGGCAAGTCCCTTACTGTACAGCTTAGTATTGAACAGGCGGGGGAAAATGTAGTAAAGGACGCCGAAGGTCAGCATTCCGTTCCACCCAAGGGTGCCGATGTGTACGTGGCCCACGGTCCAGTCTGTGTAATGACTGATGGCATTAACACTCTTAATGGAGAGTAAAGGGCCCTCAAGGGTAGCCATGCCGTAGGCCGTAATTGCTACTACCATCATTTTCAGGACGGGGTCTTCCCGAACCTTATCCCAGGCACCCCGGAGGGTCAACAAGCCATTCAGCATCCCCCCCCAACTTGGAGCGATTAGCATAAGACTGAAAACGACGCCCAGACTCTGTGCCCAGTCGGGCAAACTGGTATACAGCAAGTGGTGCGGACCAGCCCAGATGTAAATGAAGATCAGGGCCCAAAAGTGAATGATGGACAGGCGGTAACTGAAAACCGGCCGGTTGGCAGCTTTTGGCAAAAAGTAGTACATCAAACCGAGGTACGGTGTGGTGAGGAAGAAGGCTACGGCGTTGTGGCCGTACCACCATTGTACCAGTGCATCCTGGACACCAGCAAAAAGTGGATAGCTTTTCCAAAGACCAACGGGAACTTCCAGGCTGTTTCCGACGTGTAGAACCGTTACCGTAACCCAGGTGGCGATGTAAAACCACAGGGCAACGTAGAGGTGCCGTTCCCGCCGTTTTAGGATGGTCCCAAACATGTTGATGCCAAAAATGATCCAGACTACCGCAATACCAATGTCGATCGGCCATTCCAGTTCGGCGTATTCCTTACTGGTGGTAATCCCTAGTGGAAGCGTAATGGCCGCCGCCAGGATGATCAGCTGCCATCCATAGAAATGCAGCGTACTCAGTAAGTCTGAAAACATTCTCGTTTTCAATAATCGCTGCATACTGTAGTAGACACCCATATAAATACCGTTGCCAACAAAGGCGAAGATGACCGCATTGGTATGGAGCGGGCGAATACGGCCGAAGGTGAGTTCGGCGGTCAGGTTGAATGACGGGAAAATCATTTGCAGGGCCGCAAGCAACCCGACGGTCATCCCGATCAAACCCCAAAAGGCGGTTGCATAGGCAAACAGCTTAACCGATTTATTATCGTAAGCAAAGTGTTCCAATCCGGTGGATTCCGGGGCAGTGGATGGTTTAGTCATCGTTGGATGGTTTGGCGTCCTCAAATAATATTCTAATGGATGGGGTGACTTCGTCTTCATATTGTCCTGTCCCTACGGCCCAGAAAAAGGCGTACAGGAAGCCAACTGCGACCAGCAGGCTAAGTAAAATGAGTAGTAAGATGATTTTCATGGATGAACCAATTATGGTTGCAAGGTCCGGTGCCACGAAAAGGTATGAAATGACGAATCTCTCGACTTGGAATGATATATGTCATTGAGCTGTGTGCCGGAAAGAATGACTGTATACCAGCCAGGAGCCAATTGTTGCTACAAGGACAACTGTTATGGAACTCAGGGGCATTAAAATGGCGGCAATTATTGGGCTAAGTGTGCCGGAGACGGCATAACTGAGACCAATGATGTTATAGCAGAAAGCAATGCCAAAAGTCAGCCATAGCACCCATTTCAGGTTGCCGGCTGCCTGGAGTACTCTTGGGAGCAAGTGAAGCTCATCGCCGGTTAGGATGCCGTCACAGGCCGGACTGAAGCGAGCCTCGTCATCACTTACGGCCAGGCCTACGTTGGCTGTTCTTAGTGCCCCTGCGTCATTAAGTCCATCTCCTACCATCAGTACTTCACGACCATCGCTTTGCAACTGCTCTACGTAGGCTTGTTTGGCAAATGGAGACATGTCAAAGTGGGTGCGCTCTGGCTGAAACAGTAGTTTCCAAAACCCCGTTTTGGGTTGCTGGTCGCCTGAGATCAGTGCGGTTGATCCTTTTTTACTTAACTCATGGAGAAAGCGCTTCCCCCCTGGCCTAAGGTGCGGGCTCGCTGGTTTTAGAGAGAAAACAGGTGTGTTGCCCACAACAGCGTAGGTGCCGGATACGGTAGCGGGCAATCCACAAAAAATGGGTTTTCCCAGTCGGAAATCTTGCCCATGGTGATGAACCACCAAGCCTTTCCCTATTTCTTCAGACAACCCATGAACCGTAATTGGCTGCACCCCAGTAGACCTGAGCGCCCGGGCCATCGCCCGGCTTCGTGGATGGTCAGATTGTTCTGCCATGGCTAAAAACACCGGTGCATAGCTAGCGGCCGTATGTTCGTCGGTGTGGTAGTCTACAGTTTCTTCATTTTCGTTGTCTACCAGCGTGCCCGTTTTATCAAAGACGAAGGCATTTACCCGGCCAAGTTCCTGAATAACGCCAGGGCCCCGAAGATAATAGCCTTGTTGACCAAACAACCGTTGAAGTGTGCCGTAGGCAAAGGGGGCTGCCAGCGCGAGTGCACAAGGGCAGGCAATG
>JBGCFZ010000349.1:0-17302 GCA_045110355.1 Lewinella sp.
ACGTTACATGCCTGCCGGCGGCCTGCTTTTGAAGGGCAAAAGCAGCAAAACCCTTTGGCTGTGGCCCCGGCTGATCACGAAGCAGCACCCTGATGGCCGAAAATGCAAAAACTCGCCTCTGGGTCTTATGCTCTGTGCTCAATTTTTCGGGCACAGGAGCTTTTCGGCAAGGCAGCAACCTGGTGGTGGCTCATACAGCTTGCATTTTTTTTCGGCCATCAGGGCACTGCTTCGTGGCCGGTGCCAAGGCCGTAGCTGGTGGTTGCAGGGAACGACTGGTGGTTCAGGCAAAGCTACCAGGCTAGTGCGCCAAATAAAATACAACAGGATGGCCAAAGCCTTGGGTTCCAAGCATGAAATACAAGATTTGAACCTTTCCCCACAGCTTAATATTTGACGATAAATCAAGTAGCTTTGAATAGAATTCTCAGCTTCGGCTTCCGAAGGACGGCATTGCTGGTGCCCGGTTAGCGGAGGCGCAAAAGCCGTTAAAAAAGAAAAACTGTTTGAGCGGTCGACCAATTAGCTTTTCATGTGCTGCAACAGTAATCGGACAGTATTGCTGTAGTGTAACCAACATCAGCGCGAGTTTTTTTCTTTTAGGCTTTTGGGGCTTCGCTAACCGATCAGGCACCAGCACAGCCAGGGATTTTTTCCTCTTTTCATCCTTGAAAAGAGGGCCGCCGGCTGGCAGATGAGGCGGGCCGAAACTCAAGATGCTATTATGCTAATTTCAAACTTCGATGACCACTAGTCCGGTCAGTATTTCCTTTTTGTGCCTGCAACACATGGAATTCCGTAAAGCTTTGCGGCAGGAGGAAGGGCAAGTTTGGGCGCGGCCGCAGGTGCAATGGAAGGGAGGAGGGAGCAAACTAATTTTGAAGGAGACGTTGAACTTCTTTGGTTGAGAGTGTCCCCTCCCGAATTGTTAATCTTGTATGAGTTCGGGTGGGGACACCCTCAACCTGGGATGGATTCGTGTGGGGCACCCTTAACCATGGAGGTTTTGGGAAAGGACACCAGCTCAACCAAAAGGATTTTGCAACCTAAAAGCCCCTAAGTAACATTACCTTTGCACCCGCAAAGATTGATACCCCATGAAGTTCGACGTCAACACCATAGATAAGAAGTGGCAACAGTACTGGAAGGAGCACAAAACCTACCGGACCTCCACTGAAACCACAAAGCCTAAGTTTTATGTCCTGGATATGTTCCCCTATCCCTCAGGGGCAGGGCTGCACGTAGGGCATCCACTTGGCTATATTGGTTCTGACATCGTGAGCCGGGTGAAGCGGCAGCAGGGGTTTAATGTATTGCACCCGATGGGCTTTGACTCCTTCGGCCTGCCGGCCGAACAGTATGCCATCGACACGGGCGTACACCCCAGTGTGTCTACGGCGGTAAACACCAAACGTTACCAGGAGCAGATGGAATCACTGGCCCTGAGTTTTGACTGGGACCGCGCCGTTAATACCTCCGACCCGAACTACTATAAATGGACACAGTGGATCATTTCCCAGGTCTTCGACAGCTGGTACGATCAAGCGGCGGATAAGGCCCGTCCGATTGCCGAACTCATTGCCCACTTATCCTCCCACGGCACCCGCGATCTCGCCGCCGCACAAACAGAAGCACTTGACCTAACGGCGGAGGCGTACAATGCTATGTCCGGCAAAGAACAGTCAGATGTGCTGATGAACTACCGAATGGCCTACCGTGGCGTTAGTTTCGTCAACTGGTGTGAAGCGCTGGGAACGGTGCTGGCCAATGACGAGGTCAAGGACGGCCGCTCAGAGCGAGGCAACCACCCCGTCACCCAAAAGCCGATGGTGCAGTGGAAACTCCGCATCACGGCCTACGCCGACCGGCTGCTCGCCGGCCTGGATACGGTCGACTATTCCGACGGACTGAAGGCCCAGCAGCGCAACTGGATTGGGCGTTCTACCGGAGCTCAGGCCTTCTTTGACATTGAAGGCACCGACAAGCAACTGGAAATATTTACCACCCGCCCGGATACCATCTTTGGAACTACCTTCATGGTTGTTGCCCCCGAGCACGATCTGGTGCCGGAATTAACAACACCCGAACAGGAGAAAGACATTGCCGATTACCAGGCCTACGTGGGGGCGCGTAGCGAGATTGATCGCCAGGCAGAAACCAAAGTGACCGGCGCCTTTACCGGTAGCTACTGCATCAACCCCTTCACGATGAAGCGGGTGCCGATCTATATCTCTGAGTACGTACTCAAAGATTACGGCACCGGCGCCATCATGGCCGTGCCAAGTGATGATGACCGTGATGAGCGCTTTGCCAACAAGTTTGGCATTGAGATCATCGACGTGATCGACAAGAGTAAGTACCCCGGCGCTACCAATAAGGACAAAGTTGGTATCATGATCAACTCCGATTTCCTGAACGGAATGGAAGTGCCTGCTGCCATCAAAGCCGCTACCGATAAGCTGGTAGAAATGGGCCGGGGAGAAGGACAGGTGAATTTCCGCATCCGCGATCTTCTCTTTAGCCGGCAGCGGTACTGGGGTGAGCCCTGGCCCATCATTTATGATGCCAACGATATCCCTCAGGTGGTAGCAACGGAGGACCTCCCCGTGGAGCTGCCACCGATGGAAGACTTCCGTGCCGAATCTGGCGTCTCCCCGCTTGAGCGTGCTACAGCGTGGAACACTACGCCGGCTGGCCGCCGGGAAACCGATACTATGCCAGCTACCGCTGGCTCCAACTGGTACTACCTCCGCTACATGGACCCGACCAACGATAAAGAATTCGTTGCTGGTGAAGTGGTGGACTACTGGCAGGACGTTGACCTTTACGTTGGCGGTGCCGAGCATGCTGTTAGTCATATCCTCTACAGCCGCTTGATCCATAAATTTCTCTTCGATCTGGGCAAAGTGCCCACGCGCGAGCCATACAAGAAACTATTGAACCAGGGGATGATCGGTGCGCCGATCATAAGCTTCCATCAGAGCATTCTTAAGACTGAAGACGGCCAGCGACATCCCGTTTGGCATAGTGCTCATTTAACGGAAGATACGCCCTTGGAGGTGAAGGGACTTGGTAAAGGCCACCTGGTCTTTGATGAAGATTCCTGCGTGCGAAAAATTCCGTTACGGATGGTGGAAGAAACCAGCGTGGACAACGAGCCAAGTTACCGAATCTATAAGGCGGTTATTGATGCGTTGCCATCCGATGAGGCCCAGGATGCTGCTTACTTTCGCACCATTCTTAAACAGGCGAATACCTTTTTATGGGAAACCGATAAAGAAGGGAAGCAATACCTGGAACTGAGCTTCCAGATGGGGAAAATGTCGAAGTCGAAGTACAACGTCATTACCCCCGACGACATCTGTGCCCGCTACGGTACCGATTGTTTCCGGATGTACGAGATGTTCCTCGGTCCCATCGACCAGGCGAAGCCCTGGAGTGTGAGTGGCATCGATGGGGTGTACCGTTTCCTGCGCCGCTTCTGGAACTTGTTTGTTGGCGATAATGAAGAACTGAGCGTTTCCGACGCCGAAGCAACCAAAGAAGAGATGAAGGTGCTCCACACCTTGATCAAGAAAGTGACTGAAGACATTGAGAAGCTGAGCTTCAATACTTGTGTCTCCGCTTTCATGGTAGCCGCTAACGAACTGAACAAAGGCAAATGTAATAAGCGAGCGGTGCTGGAGCCGATGGTGCGGCTGATCGCACCGTTTGCCCCGCACATTGCTGATGAACTGTTTGCTGCGCTTGGTGGGGTGGGGAGCGTTCACCTGGCGGCCTTCCCCGAGGTAGAAGAGAAGTGGTTGGTAGAAGACAGTTTCACTTACCCGATTGCCTTTAACGGTAAAACGCGCGTTACGCTGGACTTCCCCGCCGGAGCTTCTAAGGAAGACATCGAGGCGGAAGCCAAAGTGCATCCCGACGTAGCCAAGTACCTGGAAGGTAAGACGATCCGTAAGGTGATTGTGGTGCCTAAGCGGATGGTGAACTTCGTCGTCGGATAAATAGACGAAAAGTCGCTTCGCTCCTTTTCTTATAGTTGGCCTCCGGCCTTTATGGATTGATAGATTTATAGGCTACCGCAAAAGGCAGCTCGCTTCGCTCGTAGAGGCTGGTTGCCCGGACTTCAGTTCGTACGAGCGAAGCGAGCATGTACCTGCGGTAGCTCTATCAATCTATCCTACTATCAATCTAAAAAGCACCTCTAACTATCGTTATAGCAGTGTTTTACTGTAAGTAGCTTAGCTTTGTTATGCTTAAAAAGCTGTGGTTAATAGGCATTTACACCTTGCCCGAACTCCTCAGCCCCTATTCCTGTTCCAAAAAAGCTGCCTGATCCGGACATTCATCCCCCGGATGTTGTATAACAATGTTAAAGAAAATCCTCCGGTGGTTATTGATTCTAATTGGCGTTCTGATCCTACTGGTGGTCATTGCGGTGGGGGCGTTGATCTGGTACGTAAATGCTAACCAGGATAAGTTTGTGGAGGACCTTTCTGAAAAGACGGGCCTGGAGATCGCACTCCGGAAAGTGGAGTTTACGGTATTTACCACCTTTCCGGACATTTCTGTTGGGGTCGACAGCCTGGTGATAAGGGACCCGAAACGGCCGGGAAACGAACCAGCAGTTATTGCTGCCGGCCGTTTGCAAGGGACTGTTTCCGTAAAGAAACTACTACAGGACACCTTACTGCTCAAAAGTTTTGAGTTGCATGATGGAGGTATCTATGTTCACCGAGATGCTGAAGCCGGGTTTAACTTTGGTAACCTATTGAGGCCTAAACCACCCAAGGCGCCCAAAAAGCGGAGTCCATTAAATCCAGCTTTTGATTGGAATGGGGTAGGGGTCGCGATATCCAATGTTTCTTTAAGCTATTTGTACCCCGACCTTTTTAAGGAAATGGGCGTCTACTTGGATACGCTGCACACCACAGCATTTAGGGACTCGCTGGAGCAGCTGACTTTTGCTACCGACTTAGCGGCCGACATCAAAGGAATTGCTTTCAATACCCAATTGGGTACTTACCTGGCTGGCGCTCCTCTGAGCGGCCAATTAGCGATTGTCCGGCACGATGCTACCTGGTCAGTGGCTCCGGCAGCACTTCAAGTTGGTAGCCAGCAGTTGACCTTGTCCGGAGAGATCGGCCGAAAGGGAAATACTGATGTTCATTTGTTCATCGAAAATGAAGCGTTGGATTACGAAGAGACGCGAACCTACCTTCCTGAAATCCTCAGGGAGCGGTTGGGGCAATACCACGTTGAAGGCCCATTTGCGGTAAGGGCTGAAATACTGGGTGGACCCCGTATTGGTCTGGACCCTGAGATAAAGGTTGATTTCAGCATAGCCGGGAAAGATATGCGGATGCTGAAGTTCGACTTTAAGAACGTGTATACTTCCGGTACTTTTATTAACCGGCTTGATGAAGCGGAGGGAGGGATACGGGGGAGTAAGAAAAACTTACGGATAGAATTAGACACTACGAGCGGGTACCTGGGGCAATTATCCATCCAGAGTCCGCACGTTATTCTGCGGGGGACAGAAGGAAATACTTGGCTGGAAGCACCGCTGCGATTCAGCGGCCCTACTTCAGTCATCAACGATCAGGTGGGGACTAGGGATTTCTTTTTCAATAAAGGATACTTCACCCTTGCTACCCAGGTGAATGCATCACTTAATTCTCCGGAAGAGATCATCACTACAAGTGATGGCCGCCTGTATCTTCGAAACCTTAATGTGCATTACCGGCCAGCGGGGCTACGTTTCCCGTTTAAGTCTATTGCCTTGAGCAAACAAGAGAAGGACATTCGGTTTAAACTACAGAGTGGTGTGTTAAGTACGGGATTCATCTTTGGCCTGGAGGGAACCCTGGATAATTTGCTGCCGCTACTGCTTGACCGGCCGGCCGACAGTATCCGGACGGAGGTAGCCTTAGTGGCCCCCCGACTGGACTGGACGAACTTCTTGGCCATCTTTGGAGAGGATGGCTACCTGGAGAATGCGGATGTAGGAGAAGGGACGAGCGATCTGTCACAAAGTGAATCGATGAAGACGGCCTTGCTGGGCTTGCAGCAAACCTTCCGGCCACGGATTAAAGCTCATTTTGATACCGTAGCTTATTACGACGTCTTCGCCGTAACCGACTTTTCTACCGGACTACACTTTTACCGGGATACGCTGGTGTTGGACCAGACAACCTTTGCCTGGGAAGACAGCGAACTCGCTTTCGGCGCTCGCCTGGGGTTGGGAGGAAAGGAAGAGACGCCTTTCCGGTTAAACGTAAACGCTGAACACCTGAACCTTAACCGACTACGGCCTAGCCTGGAGTATTTTGGCTTACAGCTGCCCACCGGTTTAGACTCTTTACCCCAAGACCTTAACGTTGATTTTACCCACCGGGGAATCATCAGTGATACCGTTGGCATAAAACCAGGGTTCAATATTGGAAAGCTCCTCTTTGATGATGGTGCTGACGATCTGTTTTCCGGCACCTTGAGGTATGTGCCCGGCCCGGAAGGGCTGAAATCTCGTCTGGAATTAGGCGGTGACCCTCAACTAGTTAATTACCTGTTTGCCGCGAAAGACTTCCTGTTCGGCACCGGTAGGTTCAAGATCGATCTTGAAATCGATGGCACCCCGACTACCCTCAGTAAACTGGTTGAAAACTCCTCGTTGTGCCTGGAAATCGATAGTAGCCGGGTTATGTATGTGCCATCTGGTGTTTACCTACCCGTGCAAAAATTTGTGGTTAATGCTACGAATGAACATACGGAGTACGATCTCCAGCTGTTCTCGGATGAGGCCCGTAAAACCATCTCAGTAACCGGGACGATGGACCGGTTGACGGCCTTCTTGTATCCTGATTTGGGGCGGACCTTCCAGTTGAAGACCGACGCAAGAGCACATAATTTGCTATGGTCAGACATTAAGCATTTCATACAGCTGGAAGAAGATGAAGGCCCCGAGGTTTATGGACGCGCTATCCAGCCTCCCACCGCATCGTTGAATAACATTGCCTCATTGGTGGACTCTAACGGAGTCGACCCTCAATATTTTCTGTCTGCTACCGAAGGGATCTTTAACTCCTTTCGGCCTGAACTCAGTTTAGCCATCGATACTTTCTGGACGGATGAGGAAACTAAGTTTACCGACGTTCACTCGGGTATTCATCTTCAGGATTCCACCCAACTGATCCTGGAAGAATCTGGTTTTAAGTTGGGGGATGGAGAAGTGGTGTTTTCGGCTGTTTATCAATTGGACAAGCAACTACAGTCCCCTTTTTCTATTGAGTGGAATACGAAAGACCTTGACCTCGATGAGTTGACTCAGGCTTTAGGTAAGATGGACCTCCCTGCCCTGAACAGTATGGGGGACTTGCGTGGTACCCTGACAATGGACGGCAGGTTAGGAGGTATGATGGATGAGGTAGGCAGGAAGGTAATGATGGACAGCACTGAGGGGCAACTGAACTTGGTCCTAACGGATTTAGAACTTACTGATTGGCCACAGTTAAAGGAGATCGGCCGAAAAATGAAAGCAAGGAGAAAACGATTTGAAAGGGCACACTTTGGTCCGCTGGACCTGACGATTGAGTTGGATAGTGGACGTGTTTGGATACCCCGGACCGAAGTCCAGTCTACCCCCCTGCAACTGTTTGTTGAGGGAGCATTCGATACGCTTACCGGGCCTGATTTTCTAGTGTCTGTACCGCTCCGGAATATCGGCCGTGGCGTGCTGGGCAAGGCACCGGCAGCTACTGGCTACGCACATTCTGGATGGAAAGTTTACTTGGTACTGGAAACAGATAAGGATGGCAAAACCAAGACTGCTTTCCGGCTGGGAAGGAGAAAGTACTTCCGGGACCGGGGCAGGTTAGCGGAATTCCTTGAGCACAAACGATTGATGCGGGAAGAAAGAAAGGCTGCTCGGCGAAAGCGTAAGCGGCGTTGATTTTTTGGCGCGGCCGCAGGTGCAATGTAAAGGAGCAAGAGGAATAGGGGGTAGTCCCGCTATATCGGAGGTACAAACCGACCCTTTTCCCTTTGCTCCTTAATTCCCTTACTTTGCACCTGCGGCCGCGCCCGGCTGTTTCAAAAATACGTTCACCACCATGCTTCCCACAATCAGGACTATGCCGAGAAAGCTAAGCATGGTGTAGCCCTCGCTGAAGAAAAGAAAACCCAATAGCAGAGAATAAACGACTTCGAGATACCTGAAAGGGGCGACACGACTAGCGGCTTCAATCTGTAAGGCACGCGTCATGAACACCTGGGCGAAGTACCCTAAGGTTCCCATGCTTAATAATGCAGCCAATTCCAACAAATTTGGCGTTTGCCAAAACGGAATCATGGCCAGGCCAGCTAAAACACTGGCGGTGAACATGAAGTAATTAATGATGACCATCGAATGCTCGGACGATCCTATTTTGCGAATGGTGACGTAGACAAGGCCTGCGAAAACGGCACCGGTGAGCCCCAAAAGCAGATTTAAAGGGTCAATTCTAAAATCGAAGCCCTTGAGAATGAAAACACCGGCAAAAGCCACTCCGAAGAGTACCCACTGAATGGCAACCACTTTTTCTTTGAGCCACACCACGGCAAAAATGGCGGTAAAAACGGGGGAGAGGTACTTCAGCGAGACGGCGGCCCCCAGCGGAATCCGCTGGATGGTGGCAAAAAATAAGGTCATAGCAATTACGCCAAACAACGCCCGGAGAATGAGTAGCCTCTTCTTGTTGCCCAGTAAGGAGATGTTGTTGCGCTTCAGGTAAACTATGGCAACCAGCGAAGTGATGCCAGAACGGAAAAAAACTATCTGAAACAGATGGAATTGGGTTAACTCTTTAATGATGATCTGCATGACCGCAAAAAAGAGGCCAGCGATGATGATGTACTGGATGCCGGGCGAGAGGTAGTCAGATAGCTTGTTCATAGGCTTGGGCTACCCGGTAAAATTCTTTGCGGCCAGCATTACCAGAATACACCTTGAGGGAATTAGAGGTTGAGAAGCGCTCGGAACAAAGATCCAGTGAATGTGATACGACCATCGCCTACGCCAAAACGCAACAACAAGAATGGGTTTGTTCTAATTTTTTTCAACAAAATGACTTATATTTGAGCTGTTGTTTCATCTGTTTTATTACAAATTCCTTTTTTTAGTTCAGGATGTACACTTTTTACCACTTTGTATAGTCCGTCATAGAAGTTGAAAAGAGGGCCTAAGGAGGGAAGGAGTTGAAACTAGCTGCATGTGGTGTATTTTATTTGGTGTTTGTTTTTTGTTTTTTATACTTTATGATGACATTTTTGCTTGAAAAGGCCCACTTGATCTTCTCCCAGTGAAGAAAAAAGTGAAATAATGTGGGTAAAAGTGGGAAAATGTGGTAAACGTCTGTATTTTTACAGTCCGGAGAGATACGTATATCTCGTCGGAACCACTTATGGTACTTGAGTATGATCTTATTGGCGAGTATGATGTGACCCTTGACAGCAAGGGCCGCTTTCGCATTCCCAGTGGTTTGCTCAAGAAGCTTGGTAATCGTGAAGAACTGGAATTCGTCGTCAATAAAGGCTTCGATAAGTGCCTCACCCTCTATCCCCGGCCTGTTTGGAAACAGGTGAAGAAAGAGGTGGATGCCCTCAGTGAACTGAGTCCCAAGCATAAAACCTTTAAGCAAATTTTTTACAACGGTGCTAACGAGATTAGTCCTGATTCTGCCGACCGGATTCAGCTGCCCAAGCGGTTGCAGTCCTACGCCGCAGGCCAGAAAAACCTCGTGCTCGCCGCTCGTAATGATAGAATTGAAATTTGGACGGAAGCCGAATACAACAAGCTAATGGAAGTGTCACCTGAAGAGATGGCAGCGCTGGCGGATGAGTTGTTCGGTGATTCGGCGGGTACCGTGAAAGGAGGCAGTTAATGTCAGATTATCACATTCCCGTACTGGCCCACGAATGCGTGGACTATTTGGATCTCCGTCCTGGAGGAATTTACGTTGATGTAACCTTCGGCGGAGGCGGTCACAGCCGTCTCATCCTTGAAAAAGCTGGCGATATGGACATTCGTCTGTTCGGCTTTGATCAGGATGAGGAAGCACGTGGCAATGCCCTCGACGACGAACGCTTCACCTTCGTAGCCGCCAACTTTCGCCATTTGCGCAATTACCTGCGCCTGCACGGAGTAGACCAAATTGATGGTCTGCTTGCTGACCTGGGGGTCTCCAGCCACCAGTTCAACCAGGCCGAACGAGGATTCAGTTACCGGTTTGACGCCGACCTGGATATGCGCATGGGTAAGGCTGCCGACCGCACCGCCGCTGACATAGTGAACAACTATGAAGCCGACGATTTGCAGAAGGTGTTCGGAGAGTATGGTGAAGTCCGGAATGCTAAATCCCTGGCCCTCGCAGTAGTGGAGGCCCGTGAAAGAGCACCCATCGTTAGCATCCAGAACTTTCTGGATGTCTGCGATCCATGGGTGCGCGGTACCCGGCCACGCTACCTAGCACAAGTGTTTCAGGCGTTACGGATAGAAGTAAACGACGAGATCGGCGCGCTTAACGATTTATTGGCCCAGGCCACCGACTTACTGATACCAAACAAAGGTCGACTCGTCGTCATGTCTTACCACTCGCTGGAGGACCGCATCACCAAAAACTTCCTCAAAACCGGCAATAAGGACGGCATCGTTAACAAGGATTTTTACGGGAAAATTGACCGTCCCTATAAAATCCTGACGAAGAAACCCGTATTGCCAAATGCTGAAGAGATTCAGCGCAACTCCCGGGCCCGAAGCGCCAAGCTGAGGGTAGGGGAAAGGATACTTGATTCTTGATTATTAATTGTTGATTGTTGATTTTGATGTAGTATCCCTAATTGATTTTTTAGCTCTCGGGCTTGTATTCCATACGAAACGATTGACCCTTTCCCTTTACAGGAATTGCGTGACGTATGCTGGCAACTTGTAACCTGCAGCTTGAAACCTGCAACCTGCAATTTGTAATCTGCAACCCGACTTAAGGTGTGATAAAATGGCCGCTAAACGCAGCAGTGGAATGGGGGTAGACCCTTCCGCTTTCATTCTGGAAAACCTGGGCTTTCTCGTCTTTCTCGGCGGGCTGGCCCTGCTGTATATCGCTAATGCCCATTATGCCGAGTACAATGTGCGCCGCATTCAGGTGCTCGAAGACGAAATCAAAGAAAAACGATGGCTGTACATGTCGCTGCAAAGTGAGAACATGTATAACGGACTGCGCTCCGAAGTCGTAGAAGATGTCCGGGACAACGGACTAAGAATGCACCGCGGTAAACCCAAAAAACTGGCAGTACCTCCCTCCGAATAACCCACGCTAACTACTCCCACAACTTACTACCCACCACCCACTATCTACTACTAACCACCCACGATCAATGTCATCCGTAAACTTTAAAGACGAAGTCCTTATCCGCATCTACGCCATCCTGGCGTTGATCGTGGTGCCGGTGGCTCTGGCCCTGGTTTGGCGTACCGTCGACATCGCGGTGGTGAACCAGGCGTATTATCAGGAGTTGGGGGCAAAAGACTTTCAGATCAGGGAAGTGAAAGCGGAAAGAGGGAACATCTTCAGTCGGAACAACAACCTGCTGGCTACTTCCGTGCCCTACTTTAGTTTGCACTTCGATCCCTTTGTCGCTCCACCCAAGGCCTATTACGATAATATTGACAGTCTGGCGGTCCTGCTTAGTTTGCACGTGAATAATAATTTCACTCCGGGCGTTTGGCGGGATAGTCTGACGACGATGCGCGATAGCTTCTCGAAGCCGGCGAAGCATTATTACAAACTGGCTGAAAGCGTCAGTTACCGGGAGTTGCAGCAGATTAAGCGCTTCCCGATCTTCAATCGTGGCCAATATGGCGGAGGACTTATCGTCACTAAGCGGGATGAGCGCAAACGCCCGTTTGGCTGGTTAGCACGGCGGACGATTGGTAAGGTAGATGGCAATAAAGTAGGAATAGAAGAATTCTACAATAAAGAACTTGCCGGGAAAAGCGGTAAGGCTGAAATGTTCCGCATCGACCGTGACCTCGATCTGTGGCTGCCAACGAACAATCTGACGATCGTTGAGCCAACCGCCGGAGCGGATGTCTATACCACTATTGACGTAAATATCCAGGATATTGCGGAGAACGCGCTGTATCGGGCCACCCGTAAACACCGTCCGGACTGGGGCGCGGCAATTGTAATGGACGTGAAAACCGGTGCCATACGTGCCATCGCTAATCTTGGTAAGAATACGGACCGAACTAAGTACTTCGAGCACTTCAACTACGCCATTGGCAACGCTACCGAGCCGGGCTCAACCTTCAAGCTGGCCACAATGATGGCCTTACTGGAAGACAACAAAGTCTCCCTTGATGATGAGATCGACATAGAAAACGGCAAGAAAGAATTCTATGACCGGACAATTACAGATTCTAATCCGCTGAGTAGGCGCTGGAACATGATTACCATTCGGCAGGCCTTCGAACAGTCATCGAACGTGGCCATGGCAAAACTGGCCGACAGCCTTTACCAAGACAACGAATTTGCCGCCAAACTTCAGTCATTCCACCTCAATGAAATGACTGGCCTGGAGCTGACCGGAGAGGGGGTGCCATTTGTAAACGATACGAGCTCGGGCTACTGGTCGGGTATCTCTAATGCCTGGCTGGCCTTTGGCTATGAAAGTAAGCTGACGCCACTACAAATGCTGACGTTCTTCAACAGTGTAGCGAATAACGGCAAAATGATGAAGCCGTACCTCGTGGAGGAAGTACGCCGAGAAGGTAAAGTGTTGACCGATTACCGCCCCACGGTAGTGGATCCGCAAATTGCCCGCCAGCGTACCATCGAGCAACTGCAGCAACTACTGGAAGGTGTGGTGGAACGTGGTACGGCCAAGAAACTCAAAACGGACCAATACCGGTTTGCGGGTAAGACGGGAACCAGCCAGCAGGGATACGGAAAGCGACGGACGAGGAAGCAGCACCAGGCCAGCTTCGCCGGCTACTTTCCGGCAGATAACCCCAAGTACAGTGTCGTCGTCGTCATCTTCAACCCAACGCAGGGTGGCTACTACGGTGGCGAGGTGGCCGGACCGGTTTTCCGGGAGATCGCCGATAACATCTACAACAGTATGATCGAGGTCCATGATCCGCTGAACCAAGGGCCAAGGCCCGTACTATACGCCGGGCAACTCCCTAACCGGGATGCTGGCCACCTCGGCGAAATAGCGGATGTACTCAGCTACGTCAACGTAGACATCAACCTGGACAGCCTTCCGGAAACGGAACTGGTGGTGGTGGATGCCGCAGATGAAAGGGTGGACATCAAACCCTGGAACCCGCTGGCCCAAAAATGGCCGAATGTTCGTGGTATGCGACTGCGTGACGCCATTTACATTTTGGAAAATGGGGGCTATACCGTCCATCCCAAAGGGGTTGGGCGAGTGGTCGATCAGCAATGGCACAAAGACGGACGAGGCCAACGTGGTAAAGACGTTACGCTGGTCCTGAACTAAATTTTGCTCATAAGACATAACCCGAAAAACTATACCTACTTCAACATTCAATTACGTCTTACAACCTACTTAAAGTTTACGCCTACTTCAACATTTATTAGATTTTATACCTACTTCATTTTTTGCAACCATTTTATACTGATTCACTGATCTCAAATTTTTTTATACCACAATTATGCAGCTCACTCAATTGATCGATCGTATCCAACCACTTGCCGTTTCCGGCGAGCTGGCCGGTCGTGGAGTGAGCTGCGTGGTTTTTGATTCAAGAAATGCCGTGCCCGGCTGCTTGTTTGTTGCCGTTAAGGGGACGCAGGTGGATGGGCATGCTTACATAGATAAGGCTATCTCGTTGGGGGCAACGGTTATTGTGGGCGAGGACGCGGGTGCAATGGAGGTTTTGCGGAGCAAGCAAACCCTCTCCCCCGGCCCCTCTCCTCGGGAGAGGGGAGACGGCTCAGTCGTTGGAGAGGCAGGAGAACGTACCGATATTTATTGGTCCGTACCTGAAGCTCATGCCCAAGTAATTCTGGGTTATGCTAAGAAAATGCGAAGTGCTCCAACTCCGGCTGAAAAAGTTCTTTGGAGCAGGGTTCGAGCAAGCAGATTAGGGCATAAAGTATATCGGCAGAGACCAATGGGCTATTCCATTGCCGATTTTGCATTCTTGGAAAAGAGGGTGATCGTTGAAGTAGACGGCGGTTACCACGAATCTCCAGAAATGGAATGGAGTGATGCTGAACGTACACAAAAGCTTGAAGCAGTTGGTTATAAAGTGCTTCGCTTTACTAACGACGAGGTCCTAGCGGCTCCCTTTGATATTGCGGCTAAAATAAAGGCTGTTCTTGATAAGCGGGAAAACCGTCCTTTCCCTTACCCCACAGAAGTATATTATGGTACTCCAAGTTCTATCACACCTCCAACGCCTGCCACGTCTCCCCTCTCCCGAGGAGAGGGGCCGGGGGAGAGGGTAACGTACATTCAGGTAGCGGACTCCGCCAAAGCCCTAGCCCAACTAGCCGCAGCATACCACCTCAACCCAAGCAAAGATCTTACCCTTATCGGCATCACTGGCACCAACGGAAAAACAACTGTTGCCACGCTGTTGCATGACCTGTTCACCAAACTAGGCTATAAGGCTGGCTTGCTTTCCACCGTAGAAATCCGGATCGGAAGCACGGTCGTTGCCGCTACCCATACCACCCCGGATGCCTTGGCTATTAACGCCAACCTGGCCGAAATGCGGGATGCCGGATGTGACTACGTCTTTATGGAAGTAAGTAGCCATGCTGTTGCGCAGCAACGGACCGAGGGTCTCCACTTCAATGGCGGTGTGTTTACCAACCTGTCGCACGATCATCTGGACTACCACGAAACCTTCGCCGCTTACCGGGATGCCAAGAAAGGCTTCTTCGACCAGCTGCCTAAGGGGGCCTTCGCCCTGGTCAATGCCGATGATAAGAACGGCGACTTCATGTTGCAGAACACCAAAGCCAGCTCACGACGGTACAGCCTGCGTAAAATGGTAGACTACCGGGCACGGGTGCTGTCTAATTCAGCGCAGGGCCTCCAACTTGAACTGGACGGTACCGAACTGTTTACGCGCTTCATTGGTCGTTTCAACGCCTATAACCTGCTGGCGGCCTTCGGCGTCGCTACAGAGTTGGAAATGGATCGCGATGAAGTACTGGTCAGCCTGAGTAGCCTCACGCCGGCCGCCGGCCGGCTTGATTATGTCAGTGACCCTACCGGAGGTATTACCGCAGTCGTAGACTACGCCCATACTCCGGATGCACTGGAAAACGTATTGGAGACCCTCCGTGGTCTCCTCGCACCAACTGCCAGGTTGCTCTGTGTCGTAGGTGCGGGCGGCGACCGTGATAAAACCAAGCGCCCAGAAATGGCCCGGCTTGCAGCAAGTATGGCCGATCAGGCCATCCTCACCAGCGACAACCCGCGCTCAGAAGATCCCGAAGTCATTCTCAATGATATGCAGGCAGGCCTTGATACGCCTCAATTGGTGGCTAAGACCTTACGTATTACTGATCGTCGTAGTGCGATTCGAACGGCCGTTCAGCTGGCCCGTAACCAGGACATCGTCCTGGTCGCTGGCAAAGGACATGAAACCTACCAGGAAATTAAAGGCGAACGCTTCGCCTTCGATGATAAGCTGGAATTAGCCAACGCCCTTAACGCCCGCAGCCATGTTAGTTAGTTTACTTAATTGGCTGGAATCCATGCTGGGAGATTTCCCCGGCAATAACCTGCTCGACTTTTTGAGCGTACGGGCTGGTATTGCGATCATCCTCAGTTTACTGATCAGCATGGTGTCTGGCCGACGAATCATCCGCTATCTGCAACGCATGCAGATGGGGGAATCCGTCCGAGACCTTGGCCTGGATGGTCAGGCCCAAAAGGCCGGCACACCCACTATGGGCGGCATCATCATCCTGTTGGCCATTTTGGTTCCTTGCTTGCTCATGGGGCACCTGACGAACGTTTACCTCATCACAATGCTCATCGCTACCGTTTGGATGGGAGCCATTGGTTTTACCGACGACTACCTGAAAATAAAGCATAAAAACAAGGATGGTCTTGCGGGTAAATTCAAGATTGCCGGACAGGTTGGCCTTGGTGTTCTTATTGCCTTAGTTATGCTGTTCAGCGAGCAAGTAAACGTTCGGATGGACGTGAAGGAAGCTGCCGCCATCGGCCTGACCGAAGATGATCGGGTAGGGGAGGTGACTTCAGCCGTACTCGCCAACGGTACCATCATTAACCGTGCAAACTACCACACCACCCTGACGAACGTCCCCTTCGTGAAGAATAGCCAAATGGCTTACGAAAACATCTTCAGTATCGGTGCTTCGTTGGTCTGGATCATTTTCGTGCCCTTCATCGTCTTCATCGTTACGGCCATCTCCAATGCGGCTAACCTTACGGATGGTTTAGACGGACTGGCCACCGGTGTCTCTGCCATTATTGCTGCCGTGCTGGCTGTTTTTGCCTACGTAAGCTCCAACGCCATTGCCGCCAATTACCTCGGCGTCCTGCACCTGCCGGGAACGCAGGAACTGGTGGTTTTCAGCGCCTGCCTGCTCGGGGCCTGCCTGGGCTTTCTATGGTACAATGGCTTTCCTGCCACGGTGTTCATGGGCGATACCGGCTCATTGGCGCTTGGTGGCATCATCGCCGCCCTGGCCATCTTACTCCGCAAAGAACTTTTGCTGCCGCTGCTCTGCGGAATTTTCGTCGTAGAAAATCTTTCCGTAGTCATGCAGGTCAGCTACTTCAAATACACCCGAAAAAAATACGGCGAAGGCCGCAGGATCTTCCTGATGTCTCCGCTTCATCACCACTTTCAAAAAGCCGGTATGCCAGAGACGAAGATCGTGATCCGCTTCTGGATCGTCGGCCTTCTCCTCGCCGTCGCTACCATCCTCACCCTCAAACTCAGATAATGACCATCGATCCCGGAGGGATCAAATCACTTTAACCCCGGATGCAGCAAGTGGCGCAGCCACGAGCGAAATCCGGGGAGAGACACACACACCACCATGAAGCAAAACATAGTCATCCTAGGAGCCGGAGAGTCCGGAGCAAGTGCGGCCCGCCTCGCACAGCGGGAAGGCTATGCCGTCTTCGTATCTGACGCAGGCCCTGGAAACCCACGCTACCTCACCGAACTGGAAAATGCCGGCATCGAGTTTGAAACGATGGAGCACTCCGTAGAACGCATCTTCGCCGCTGACGAAGTGGTGAAGAG
>JBGCFZ010000350.1:0-6347 GCA_045110355.1 Lewinella sp.
CAAATTGATTTAGATGGTTCCGAAGTGTTGTCCCGAACGATTCAGGTTAACATTTCAGGTATCACAGGTATATCTATCTTCCCCAATCCGGCAACCTGGCACTTCTGGGTTAAAGGGCAGGCAGATTCGGGAGAACTTAAGATTTACTCCCTTGCTGGCCAACTCATGCTGTCGGCTCCCATACCCGATGAAGATGGGATGTTGATCAACTGCAAGGAATGGCCTAAAGGGGTGTATCTTTTGGTAGCCGGAGGAGAGCGAAAGCGGATGATTATTCAGTAGATGCTCAATATTCATCCTCGCACTTACCAACTTTCTCATCCGTTACCTTATGGCTTTGTGCTGTTAAAGTTTATTTATCCCGCTACTCAAGGCGTGGTTTTCCAAGGATAAACTACCATTATTACCATCTCGGGTGGTCACCCAGGTAAATCAATCAACTATGAGAATTATATCAAAATGGGCAAATCGCAACCCCATTGCATCCAGATTTCTAATTACCATCCTGCACCTCTTGAGCATTGCTAATGCCCTGTTTCTCGGCGTTTTATTCTACTTAGGAGACTGGCCTGCAGCGACTGCCCCCACCATCTTGTTAGCCTTTATCTTTATCGCTACCTACCTACTTTACCCAAAAATTGAAGGCAGATTAACCCGCCAAAAGTATTGGCGGCAAAAACGGCATGACTTCACCTTGGTTTTTTCCGGTGCATTGTTCCTTGCCTTCAGTGTAAATAATTATCTGTCTACACCGACCGCTGATTTTTTGGGACTAAATGAGACATTACAGCCTACCGTTCAGTGGTCAGCCATTGGTCAGTCCAATGATGCCAATGTATTACCTACACCTACCAAGGCTGAGGTACGTAAAGCCAGGAGGAGCCAGATCAAGGAATTGAAAGCCAGTATTAAAACCTGGAAGAAATCGCGTAAAGGCAAGAAAAAGGGAGGTGACTTAGGAGAAATCCTGTTAATCTTACTCGTAGTTGTCGGAGCTGCATTTGCAGGCTTGTTGATAACGGCACTGTCCTGTTCTTTAGCCTGTTCCGGTGCGGGAGGGCTGGCCCTTCTTCTAATGATAGGAGGCCTCGTCGGAATTGTCTTTTTGTCCGTTGTCCTGATCAAAGCCATCGTTAAGGATAGTCTTCCTGCCAAGACAATACAACATGAATGATAGTATAGTCAACGTCAACCTTATGCCAACTGACGCTGAAGTGCATCACGCCCCTCACCACGCCATTCCAGATACCGCCGAAAAAGCGCCACACCGGTCATCATCATCCAGGTCCCTTCCAGCACAATGAACGGTACGTACTGCATCATCATTGATGCTGAACAAGCCAGACCTGCACCCACAAAATTCAGGGACAGGTAAAGCATGTTTTGGGTATCCACTACCTTGCGTAGGTTCAGGAAAAAGGCAAGAAGGATGAGGGAAACGCCGATGGCGCCGATGTAGTCGGTGGTAGTCATGATGAAGTATTTTTGCTAAACGTCAATATCTACATCAAATAATTAATAAGAGTAAAAGGTCGTAATTAGAACACAAAAAAGCGCACGCCAGGATTGACCCCCCGGCATGCGCGACCAAAGCTAAAAAGGTGTGATTGCTGAGGCTGGGGCCTAATCGGGCGCCAGACTTAGCACAGTTAAATCATAAATTTCTTATCGGATGTATAAAGTGAGTTGGCGAGTTGGTGAGTCACTGAGTTGCTACCGCAAGTACCGTTCGCAGCGCTGCGCTTGCTCATCCAAGGCGAATGAGCGTAGCGAAATAAGCGGTAACGGCGGCAGCAACTCAGTGACTCAATAACCCACTAACTCAGTCGACATTGTCGTGGAGATACCGGTTATCCCGGCGCAGCGGCATCTCTTCATCATCGCTGATGCTCCAGCGGCTCATCTCCATCTGATCGCTCGGGGCGACGTTGTCCAGCTGGATGTTCCGGCGCAGGTAAGCTGGCTGGCTTTCCAGTTCGTTCACCACCTTTGGGTTGCTCAGTTTCGGCAGTTCCGTACGGTTCCGCAGGGCAGCGCGGCGCTCCGCGTCGCGGGCTTCCAGGTCACGGCGCTGAGCCTCTCGGCGTGCTTCTTCCTCGTTCTGGAGGAAGCTGTTCGTGAAACTTCGTTCATCGTTACGGGTACGCGGGCGCAGGCGCGCCTTGGCCTCTTCCAGGTCTTCAAATTCGAAGGTAGTCGTGTCCTTATTATCGCGGTTATAGCCTACTGGATCGTTCTCGCCGGTGATGTCTTCCAGGCTGACGCGCGCTTGTGGCTTATCGTCCTGCTTGATCTTGTCCTCGTCGAGGTGAACCACTTTGCGATCCGTTCCACTGGCGGTGTAGATGGATTTCTTTTCACCAAACCCGGTGGCAATTACCGTCACACTCAGCTTTTCGCCCAGGCTCTCGTCGTAGCAGTTACCCCAGATGAGGTCGGTGCCATAACCGGCTTCTTCCTGTACGAATTCCGTGATCTCAAAGATCTCGTCCATCGTTACTTCTTTGGTACCGCTGGTGATGTTCAGCAGGATATGGCGGGCGCCACGGATATCGTTGTCCTCCAGCAGTGGGCTGTGAAGGGCTTGGTCTACCGCCTGGCGTGCGCGGTCGTCACCATCGGCACTGGCCGTCCCCATGATGGCAACACCACTTTCGCGCATGACGGTATTCACATCTTCGAAGTCAACGTTGACGTAACCGGCAACGGTGATGATCTCGGCGATGCCTTTGGCGGCAGTCGTCAGAATGTCGTCGGCCTTGGCGAAGGCTTCGCTCAGGTTCAGGTTACCGTGGATCTGGCGAAGCTTGTCGTTGGAGACAATGATCAGCGTATCAACGTTTTCCTTCAGCTCGTTCAAGCCTTCCATGCCATTGGTGGCACGACGGCGACCTTCGAAAGTGAAGGGAAGCGTTACGATACCGACGGTCAGAATACCCATTTCGCGGGCAGTCTTGGCGATGATCGGTGCAGCACCCGTTCCTGTACCACCACCCATTCCGGCGGTGACAAAAAGCATGCGGCAGTTGTTGTTGAGGTACTTGCGCACCTCTTCGATGCTTTCTTCGCAGGCCATGGCGCCAACGTTCGGCTTTGAGCCGGCTCCGCGGCCTTCCGTTAGGTTAGGGCCGAGTTGCATTTTGGTGGGTACCGGGCTCAATTCCATGGCCTGGTGGTCCGTATTACAGATGGCAAAATCTACGCCGATGATGCCCTGGCTGTACATGTGGTTCACGGCATTTGAGCCGCCGCCACCGACGCCGATTACTTTGATGATGGGAGATTCTCCCTGTGGGAAATCGATTTTCATAATTATCCTGTTTATTGGCAATCTGTGCCTGCCGGCGGTTGAAGACGGCCAAAAGAAAAAAGTCGTCGCTTAGGCTCCTTTATTTTTTCTTTTGTCCGCCCCGCCGTCACTTACAGCTTGCGGTTACGCCCGTCGCGCTGTATCCTCAGCAAGGTTCACACCTCTGGAAACCCCTTTTGTTCGGATGTTTGTCGGGCTAAAGCGAAGTCGAAACTTCGTAATTGTTAATTTGATTGAAAGTTACTTGCGGAAACGCTTTTAGGCGCGGCCGCAGGATGCAAAGAATGGTTTTGGAGGAGCAAAGGTGGGAAGGGGCGAACCCTGCCCGTAAGCTGCTATCCACGTCTTTCCATAAGGAAGGGGCTTGCCCTGCTTACAGTACGCGTCTTTTCGCAAGGGAGGGGCTTGCCCCCTCCCACTAGCGCGAAGCGCTAGAAGTCGGAGTCCGGCTCCGCCTCAAACCATTCCTTGGTTTTCTTGAACGCGCTTTCGAACCAGCTGGAGCCAGCAGCCACTGCCTCTTGCTCCTTTGCTTGCTCCTGCGTCCGCGCCTCCTCTGCTGCTTCAGCTGCTGCCTTGGCTTTCGCTTCTGCCTCCGCTTTTCTCTTCGCAATGGAAGGGAATACCTTTCCGGCATCCAGGTCAGCAAAGCCCTGCAGCAACAGACCAACGCCGGTGGCGTAGATCGGGCTGGTGAGCCGCTCCTGGTACCCATGAGCAAGGTGCTCAATCGGCGTCCCAACACGGGCGGTCATGCCAGTGTGTAGTGCGGTCAATTTGTCGAGGTCCTTCAGCAAAGCACCACCACCGGTCAGCACAATGCCGCCAATGAGTTGTTGCCCTTCGAAGCCCGCCCGGCGGATCTCCCACATAACGTGGTCAAGGATCTCCTCGGCCCGCGCCTGGATGATGAGGGCGAGGTTCTTCTCGCTGATCTCCTTTGGGTCACGACCACGCAGGCCAGGAATCACGATGAGGCGATTCTCAAACACTTCGCTGGCCAGGGCCGCGCCGTAGTTGACTTTCAGTTTCTCAGCGTGGTGTTCCATTACGGTACACCCTGCTTTAATGTCTTTGGTAAAGACGTTACCTCCAAATGGGATCACGGCCGTGTGGCGGATGATGCCGTCCTGGAAGATGGTAATGTCTGTCGTACCACCGCCGATGTCGACCAGTGCTACCCCCGCCTGCTTTTCGTCTTCGTATAAGACGGAAGCCGCGCTGGCAATTGGCTCAAGCGTCACGCCTGCCATTTCAAGGCCGGCCCGCTCTACACAACGGTGAATATTGTTACTGGCCGTGATCTGGCCGGTAATGATGTGGAAGTTAGCCTCCAGGCGAGAGCCTGACATGCCGATGGGATCCACAATCCCTTGTTCGCTGTCCACAGTATATTCCTGGGGGATTACGTGGAGAATTTTGTCGCCGGGAGGCAGTACCAGCTTATGCATATCACTGATCAATCGATCAATGTCGCGCTGGCTGATCTCCGACTGCGCGTTGTCCCGCACCAGCATGCCGCGGTGCTGCAAGCTCTTGATGTGCTGGCCGGCAATGCCGACGTGGACAACATCGAAGGACATGTCGCAAGACTGTTCAGCCTGGGCACGAGCTTCGCTAATGGCACGGACCGTCTTCTCGATGTTCGAGACAACGCCGCGCATGACGCCCTCGGATTCGACCTTGCCGGTACCGAGGATTTCCAACCTGCCGTGTACGTCGCGCCGTCCGACGAGGGCGCACACTTTGGTGGTGCCGATATCTAATGCGGCAATAATTTGAGTTTGAGTGGTATCAGTCATAATAACATCCGGTAAATTAAAAAAAGGGTTAATAAATAGACTTCGGGACTAGGGTCATTAGTCGGGTCCGAAGACGGTAAGTGAGTTGATGAGTTGGCGAGTCACTGAGTGGCTGCCGCAGGTACCGTTCGCGGCGCTGCGCTTGCTCACCTGGGGCGAATAAGCGTAGCGCAATGAGTGGTAACAGCGGCAGCAACTCGGTGACTCAGTGAATCACCAACTCGCTCCCTATCGCTTCCGAGCAATAACCTGATCGGAGAAGCGTAAGTCAAAGCTTTTGTACTTACGCCACCCTTCATAGGGAAGCCCTTCACGATAGAAAGTTTTTAATCGACGCAGGCGTTCCAACGTCTTTGTTTCGTGGTAGCGACCGAGGTAGATTACCTGATCGCCAACTTTAGGAGCAAGCACCAGCTCGCCCTTTGTGTTTACGTAAATTTGTTCTACCAACGCGCTGAGGAAATCGTCCGCCCGCAGGTATTGTGTCAATTCCACCAGTTGGCGGAGTTGGTGGTCTTCATCGTTCATAAAGTCGTCAGACCACAAGACGATGTTACCCGTTGCCACCGGTACCCGCGCGGTGTAACTTTCGCTCAACGGCATCCGGGCACCGCTTTCGTCGAGGTAATAATTCTGGCCACTTTCGGCAATGATCCGAAGAAGGGGGATGCGTTGCGTTATGGTGATGTTGAGCTGTAGGTCATCATCGATGTAAGCATCGGCGTCGGCTACGAATGCCTGGCCCTCCAATACGGTCTCTACCCGTTCCACATCAATATCGCTGAGGCTCAGCTCTGCCATCGGCTTGGTGAAGCTGGCGGCAAGCCGGTCAAGCAATTCCTGCTCGGTTACCAATGCCTCACCGTCCTCCAGGGGAAGAATGACCGGGGCGACCGTTTCCACGTGAGAAGCTTCCCTTGCGGAGATGGCGGAGATCGCTAATACCCCGATGGCAATCGCGATGGCAATCCATCCGTAAGCACGTACGCCCATTACGAAGCTAAGGGCCAATGCGACCAGCTTATTAGGTTGTTTCTTAGCCATGGGTGAGGGAATTTTGGTGTTGAGCAACAATTTGAGGTACCAGTGCATCAATATCACCGGCGCCCAATAACAGCAGTACCCCGTCTGCAAGTTCCGCGGTGACGACCAGCAGCTGTTCGTCTGATATTAATCGGCGATTCTTTGAGTTCATTTTTCCGAAGATCGAACGACTCGTGACACCGGGGATGGGT
>JBGCFZ010000351.1:0-14628 GCA_045110355.1 Lewinella sp.
CCTCTGGACCTCAAGTCATCTATTGTAGCTTGCTCATCCAGATTGCCATCGGCGTCTACGTCCTTGGTTAGAAAAGCTATCTTATAATCGCTAGCCTCAAAGTCCTGGCCGAATAGACCTAGAGAAAGGATTACGAAAAAAGAATAAAGTAATATTCGTTTCATTATTCTATTTTATATAGTGAGAAAAATATACTGTTAGCTTTTCCGACAACGTGAAAACCAGCAGTAATGATCAACTTATTTTTAATGCTTGTTAATAGCCTGGATTCTGATAACTAGCTCCATCTACAAGTGCATCTACCTGAATCTGAGGGATAAATCTTAATTGGTGAAAGTCTTGTATGAAAGGTGCAGCATCTGGGTTATGGGCAGTCACCCTCTCCACAAGTTTTCCAGTACGCTTGAGATCAAAAAATCTTTGATACTCTGTAGCCAGCTCTCGCGCTCGCTCGTCCAGAATAAAATCTATATCCAGAACGGATGGATCGACCATCATCTCTTCTTCTCTTCCTTCTACGGAACGAGCAACCCTTAGGGTATTGATAAATTCTGCAGCTCCGGCACTATTGCTTTGCATTAACTCTGCTTCTGCAGCAATAAGATATAATTCAGATATCCTGAATACATAGGCATCTCTCTTGCTAAAGGCACTGGCTAACTGAGGTCGTGTTGGGTCTTGATACTTTTTGGTTATCGGGAAGTAGAACTGTCTGTTAATCACCCCATCATTCATTCTTCCATCTGGAAGATACATATCATTAATATCTATAATTATATAGCCTTTTTCCGGCTGATAGGCGAATAAATCGTCCCGCCTTTGACGAGCCTTTTCTGTAGCGGGAACAGGTGTCTTAGAGAACACAATAGCGGTGTCCCCTACTTCAAACATTGGGGTTGTCCAAAGGTCTCTTTCTATGTCAACTCTTTGTCCATCTATCCAATGAAACGGAAACCACTTTGGTCGGCCATCTTCACTGTTGCTAAGCCAGGTCGTCTTAAAGCTACCGTAGAACCTTTCGTCTATATTTTCGTCATACAGATCTAAAAAAAATCTGGTCGGGCCCCATCGCTGAAATCCTCTCCCGTTCTCTAAGTCCCTAAGCATTCCCCATGCCAAATTTTCATAGCGTATCTCATACATAAGGTGGCCTTGACTCCCCCCTTCTCTCTGAATAAGCCCGCTGGTATTGTACACGTTACCCGAGCCATCAGTTAACTGAGCATTCGTAAAGAAGGGGTCGTCAGAATAGTTTACCGCCCATACGATTTCATCGTTTTTAATATTTTCTATATCCCATATCTCATCCCAATTATCTAGCAACTGAAAATCATAATTGTCGATGACAGATTGAGCATAAGTGCTCGCCTGTTCATAGTCTTCATTATACAAGTGCACTCTTGCCAACATCGCTTCCGCAGCAGGCTTCGTCGCTCGGCCATAATCAGAGGAAACCAATTCAGTCGGCAGGGCCGCAGCGGCTTGCTCCAAATCATCAATTATTTGTGCATAAAATGTAGCCTTTGACGTTCGATTCGCTTCACGAGTCGGCCCCGAAGATGGCTCGGTAGTAAAATGGACGTCACCCCATATTTCGGTGATAAGCCACAGGTAATGTGCTCTTAGAAAGAGAAGTTCTGCTCTTCTTGTTTCACGTGTTACTTCAGAATCAAATGGAACCTGATCTATGCCGGACAAAGAAAGATTACAATTATTGAGTGCTTTATAAAATTCTCTCCACAAAGCGCCTACTCTTTCTTGCTCTTCATTTGTGGTAAAAGTTTCATAGGTGGTGAAACCTTTAGACCGATTGTCGAGTCCCCATGTATAAATGTCCGTTCCGGCCTCCGTAAGGTCCCAACTATTCTCTTTACCATACCAGGCTCTAAGAGAAACATAGCACGCATTCACAAGTGTCTCAAAAGTCTCTTGAGAGGACAAAATAGAAACAGAGTTTTCTCCACTTCTGAAGTCTTCTTCAAGATAGGATTCGCAACTTACGAAAAGGAATATTACAGCAATAAATAATAGTAAATTCTTCATTCTTATATCTTATTAATGATTCTTAATGCAATTATTTAAAACCCTACTTCAAGTCCAAATAGCCATAATCTTGCTAATGGGTATGAAATACTCCCTCTCCTTTCGGGGTCCAATCCGTCAAACATCTTAGAATGTAGTATTGCGGTGTTTTTTCCACTTACATAAACCCTCACTTTCTGTACCGAAGCTTTAGAGAGTAAGGACTTAGGCAATGAATAACCAAAAGTTACATTTTTCAACTTGATGAACGAGCCATCTACATATTGTAAAGTGCTTTCAAAAGGAAGCTCTGCTCTTGTAGCATCATAACGCGGATACGAATTGGTAGGATTCTCTGGCGTCCAATAATCCACAGCGATCATATTGTCTAACATGCGGGGATCGTAGGCATATGCTCCCGCTCTCACCAGCCCACCCATTCTTGCGAAAATATTAATCGTCATATCAAAACCTCCGTAGCTGAAAGAATTAATCAAACTACCGCTCCAATCCGGGCGTGGCGTACCAAGTACTTTCCTGTCTTCAAAATCTATGACGCCATCATTATTAATATCTTCTACTTTGATCTCACCCAAGCCAGTAAACAATGGATCATCTTCCTCTCCCAGCTGCCAGATACCAATTTTATTGAAATCATATTGCACACTGATGGGCTCTCCCACAAACCACTGGTTAGCTTCATCTTCAAGTAAGCCTGATGTCAGAGAAACAATCTCCTCCCGAGAACCGAAATAGGATAGTACAGTATTCCATTTGAAACCTCCTTTATCAATATTGACTGTCTGAAGAAATACTTCCCAACCCCACGATTTGGTTTCGCCTGCATTAACAAATACATTGTCAAAACCTGAGGTCGGAGGCAATTGATCTTGCAAAAGCAGCTTGTCCGTACTGGCCTGAAAAACATCCACACTACCCGATATCCGGTTATTGAAAATACCGAAATCTATTCCAATATTTCTTTGACTGGTTCTTTCCCACTGTAGCCCTTCACTAGCTAAAGCAACGGGTCGGAATCCAAAGGCCGGGCTTTCTGCTCCTGGCTCTCCGAACTCGTAGAAAAGAGGATTAGCATTAAGACTTGCTGCTGTAGAATAAGGATCTATGGAAGCATTACCCGTCACACCAAAGCCCAATCTCAATTTAAGATCAGAAATCAAATTATTATCGATCAGGAATTTTTCTTGCTTAACTCTCCACGCAAGACTTGCCGCCGGAAAGAAGCTCCACTTGTTGCCTGGGCTTAATTGTGAAGCACCATCATACCGGCCTGAGACACTTACAATATATTTATTGTTAAGCGTATAGTTCGCTCTTCCTAAAAAGGAAACAAGTGCCGTTTCCCGAAGGCTACTTACGCTGGTCACATTCTGATTAGTACCCAGATTATACCACAGTGACCGAGTAAACTGCTGATCTTGCCCAGCAACTCCATAAAATTCACTTCTATCATATTGGACTTCATGGACAGCAGTCAGTGCTAACCTGTTACTTTCGTTTATGTCGAGGTTGTAATTCAGGATATTATTCCAGAGATATCCTACGTTATCATCAACATCTACTCCCGAAGTAGTAATCCCTTCGTCCGGTACTTTCTGGGGAAACATGTAACCTAGCTTCCCATTATTGAGATCAACATTAAAGTTCGTTCTGTAAGTGAGATTTTTCAGCAGTTGCGCCTGGCCATAGAATGTGGTAAATATTCTGGTATCGGTTTCCTCCCGTACATCATCAACTGTAGCTAAGGGACTCTTTCTTGGGTTAGCAAAGTTGGGTTGAAAAATATAATTCCCCAGACTATCGTAGGCTTCTACAATCGGAGACATCCGGATCGCATTGGTAAAGTTAGGCCCATTTCCATTTCTTTGTTTGTTAGCAATAATAGTTGAGGTGCCTACTTTCAAAAAATCATTGAGCTGTGCATCCAGATTTAGCCTGAAAGTGAATCTTTCGAATTCATCTTGTATAACGACTCCTTCCTCACCGTAGTAACTGAGGGAGGTGCTGTAAGTGAGCTTTTCAGTGCCCCCATCAAATCCGATGTGCAGGTTTCTTTGGCTCCCTTGCTTAGAGATCAAATCTTGCCAATCGGTAGAAACACCATTCTCCACCCCGGCGACTTCGTCCCCCAGGAAAGCGTTATTAATATTAGGCTCAACTTCCCAGTTGTTAATATCTCGCCTGGCATCGATCTTAGCCCGTATGTACCCATCTCTGTCATATACTGGTACTTTCTGGAATGGATCCGCAATACCATAGTAAGTGTTCACAGAAATATTCGACTTGCCAGACTTACCTCTTTTGGTCGTTATAAGGATCACACCATTAGCCCCCTTAGAACCATAAATTGCCGTGGAAGAAGCATCCTTTAGTATTTCTATAGACTCGATATCCTCAGTGGGAATATCAATATTACTACCGTATGGCACCCCATCTACCAGAATCAAAGGTGCGTTCGTAGCTCGAAGCGATCGTTCACCTCTTACAAGTAGGTCTACGCCTGAGCCTGCTCTTCCACTGCCCCTTGAAATATCAAGGCCAGCTACCCGACCTTGTAAAGACTCCATTACGTTACCGGATCTTATATCAGTCAGCGCATCGCCCCTTACGGATATAATTGAACCCGTAACATCGCTCTTTTTCATGGCACCGTAGCCGACTACGACAATCTCGTCCAGGAGCGCTGATTCTGTATCCAGGGCTACGTTGATGACCCTTTCTGGGCCTACAGTTATCTTTTGATCTGAGAACCCTGTGTAGGAGAATATCAGAACGTCTCCTTCTTCTGCCTCCACTGAATAGGACCCATCAATATCACTGATTGTCCCTGAACTTGTTCCTTCTTTCACGATCGAGACACCTATCAATGTCTCCCCGCTATCACTAGATGTAACAACTCCAGATACTTGAGAAAGCAGTTCGCCAGCCCCCAATACAAGAAGGGCTAATAGCAAAATTATATTTTTAGATCTATGCATAAAGATTAATATCATCCTGAATTATTTCGTTTCCTTGAAACAATAGGCCAAATATTGAGCTTTTAGCCAGCACGCAAAGTGCAATATTTCACAAAAAGCATTCATTAATTAACCTTGGTACTTTCGCAACATTTATGTCACACAAAACCGACTACACCATACATAATTCCAAAATAGGCGTAAAATCGATTCATTATTCTGCAAAAAAATCGCTTATTTTTCCCCAATCTGAGCAAGAATCGTTCATTTCACCCCCGAAATATTCGCGTACAAGGGGGCATTAGTAGGCTGGTTGGAAACGAAAGTTTAAACGGGCTCAATAAAGATCCAGACTCTAGGCTACACTGTACTCGGACAGTGTAGCCTAAGTATTCGTTATGACTAGTCTCTTGGTAAAGACCCCCTTATTCGTAGCTACCGAAAGAATGTACACCCCCCTAGGAAGCCCCCCCGAATCCAGCTGAAACTGAGCCTCCCCACTAAAGCGTATTAGCACATCGGTTGGTAAGCGCTGCCCCGCAACACTGACGATTTGAATGGTTCCCCGCGCAATTGAGGGGGCTAATTCGATGCGGGCAATACCGCTTACCGGGTTTGGAGAGATGCTTATCAACTCTGATTCACCATACACTGGTACGGTGCTGGTGGGCAGGCCTTCGAAATAGAAAAGCACCCGCCCTGTATCGACACCTCCCTGAGTATCAACCAGAATGTACAACAGAGTATCTACACCAGTAGCATCGTTGGGAGGAGAGTAGGTGATTGCGTTATTTCTGATGAGTACCTGACCGGGAGGATCATTCGCCAGCTGAGCAATACGCAGATCACCACCGTCGGTATCCCTGTCGTTTTGCGTTGCGTCTACGATCACCGCTCCCGTATGCGAAGAATAATCGACGGAATCCGGTATAGCTACCGGAGCAATATTATCCGGATAGTTGAACGGTCCCGCTTCGTTCATAACCAAGGCTGGTACGTCATTGGTTGGCGTTACAGTATAGCTGTAAAAGTTTTCCGGTAAGAAGGCAACACCGTTGGTGGAGCGGGAGCCAGTTACGCCCTCGTAGATATTATCGATACTGACCAGGTCGGGATCCTCCAAACCAATGCCCTGGTCATCGATGATGTGTGGGTTTTTAAGATTCCTGAAATAGGTGCTTTCTACAACTACGTCCGATTCAATGCGGGCAGCGACACAGTAGGAAGCCGTTTCTTCGTAGTAGTTATTAAAAATGTGTACATCACCAAAACGCACCCTTGGCATTCGTTGAGCCAGGGGTTTTCCGGTCGTGCCGTCGTACCAGCAGTGGTGAAAAGTGACGCGCAAGTGGTCCCGATCAACAGTGCTATTGTTACTGCTACCAACCAGAGTAACTTTATTATGGTCACTGAACCTGGTATAAGAAACCGTTACGTAATCTGCAATGGAGCCATTTCCACTGCGCACGTCGAGCAGGCCATCCGCAGCTGACCACAGAAAGCAATGATCAACCCAAACGTTCTCTCCATAGATGGTCAAACAATCCGTGCTGTTGGTTGTACCGGTAGGATCACCGTCGTAAAAGTCTCCTATCGCTAGGTTCTGGACAATGACATTATCCCCCAGGATTTCCAGCCCGCCAAAACGGATCATTGCTGCGGGGCTGCTTCCGACGATGGTCTTGTTGCCGTCAACCCTCACCCGCTCGTAAAGGGTAAGCTCGATGGTGTCATTGATGATCAGTATTTTAGGGTCATCCCCCGTAACATTGGCACGTAATTGCGCGCGGGTGTTGATTTCTATAACCTCGCCACCTTCTCCTCCGGTAGTACCTCCGTTCAGGCTCGCCCATCCCATGGGACCATCTTGTGCACCGAGGGCGAGCGAGAAGAAAGTTAGAAGAAGGACGTTAAATAAATTGGTCATGATCGAAAATTAAAAGCTGGTTCGCTAAGGAATAGTATGCCTCCGTCGGCAAGGAAGCCCTGAGAGTAGTCCAAAATTAGTTTGGTCGCACTTGAGTTCTTATTCCACATTTACCAATTAACTAGCATAAAGAAACATCTACCATAAATACAGCTTCTACACCAAGCTTTTAACCTCACCCTGCACCTGCGTTCGCGCCCATCCTTATATGTTCATACGGCGCGGACGCAGGTGCAAGGAAGGTTGACGGAGCAAGGTGAGCGGAATCCGGTGCATTCTATGGTCGGCTGTTGCCGTCCCAGGGCTTTTTTCAAGACAACAGCCATCTCTCCTTCCTTCATTCTCAGCAGGTAGTCTATGAGGAGTCCCCGCAGTCCGGCAACAGTGGTAATGGAGCGGTTCCACGCCCGTTCCCAGCCAAGTACCTTATCCTACCAGGGCCACTACTGCTTCTGGAGACCCATCACATTCCTCCCTGGCATCCCGGAAGGAATCGGTCGCCCGGGCCTGGTCTTTAAGGAAAAACTCCTCGCCCCGGTAAAACTGGACTCGCCTTAAGGTTAGTCAAAGACAATCGGTAGTTTAAGGTATTCTTTTAGCGGCAGCCCCTGGCGTTCAATTTCCCTGGCCACCATCCCTGCAACAAGGCTTGCCCCGGCTGGAGACAGATGGGTATCGTCTTTTTTGCCTTTCGGATAGTTGGAGTGTTCTCCCGGTTCTAGCCATAGAAAAAGCTCTTTTGATTTTTCGGGTCCGTAGTTTCCAATCATTAGCCGGCTGGCCGCCGTCAGGTCGATCAGGGGCGTTTTCGTACTGGCGGCGGCGGCACGCGCCGCATCCGGGTACTTGCCGTGAGTAAGCTGCAGCTCACCCCCCGCGTCAAATTTCCGCCGTACGATCGGCGTCAGAAGAATCGCGTTCGCTTTCTTCACCCTCAACTCACGCACGTAGTCTTCCATGTTTTTCTGAAAAACGGGCGGGGAGGAAAAGCGGGCGGAGTCGGGCTTACCGTCGTTATGTCCAAAACCGATCAGGACAAAATCACCCGGGTGAACCGCATCGATTACGGTTCTCCAGCGACCTTCATCACGGAATGATTTCGAGCTGCGGCCGTTCACAGCATGATTCTTTACAATGACGTTATCATTGAAGTATTGCTTCAGCTTTTCACCCCAACCCGTTTCCGGCCGTTTATCAGCCCGTTTTTCTGCGATGGTGGAATCTCCCACCAGATAGATTACGGGCGAAGTGACCGGTCTTGGCTTGCATCCGAGCGTTAAGAAAAGGAGCAAAAGGAGCAGTAATTTAGGCATAAGTGGAGGTGGCAAGCTAGCAATTATCAGTGAGTACGCGTCCCCCTACTCAACTGGTTTCCCGTTTACAAACAGGTCCTGAAAGTGGAGGTCTTCAGCCGATACAATTTTATTGCCGTCAGTAACGCCATCAAAACTACAGTTGTTCAGGTGAACGTTTCGGATCGGGTTCTGGGCACTAAAGCCTTCCAGCAGGACGCCATATTTACTCTTTTTAGACGTGACGTTCTCGACGTAAATATTGCGCACCACCGGGATGAACGACTGCGAAGTATCGGAGTAGATAGGATAAAGCATATTAACCCGTAAGACGGCTTCCTTCACCTCGCCAACGGTGATGTTGCGGAAGTAGAGATTCTCGATGGTTCCTCCCCGGGTTTTATTGGTTTTCACCCGCAGGGCGCGGTCCAGGTTGGGGCTATCCATCAGGCAATTCTCAGCATAGATGTTTCTGGCTCCGCCGGAGACTTCACTACCGATAACAACGCCGCCGTGACCGTCTTTCATTTCGCAATCCTGGATAACGACGTTCTCGATGGGCCGGCCAATGCGGCGGCCGTCCTGGTTCCGCCCTGATTTGAGGGCGATGCAATCATCTCCGGTATCGAAGTAACAGCCTTTGATGAGAACATCGCGGCAACCTTCCGGGTCACAACCGTCACTATTCGGTCCGTGGCTGATAACCTTCACGTTCAGGATGGTTACATTTTCACAGAGGACCGGATTCATCACCCACATCGGGGAATTGCGGATGGTGACGCCTTCGATGAGTACGTTGCGGCAGTTGTAGGGCTGGATGAAGTTAGGCCGTAGATAGGCTCCGGGGCCTAGCTTTCTTTCGGCCACCGGTACTTCGTCGGTATTCCAGCCAAAAAGTTTAGGCCGGCTTTCTGGGTCCGACTGGCTGGGCATTCCTTCCGACCAGCCAAACTCCTCCTTGTCAACCCATTTCCACCAGTTGTCATTGCCCGCCTCGCCGTCCAACGTCCCCTTTCCAGTTATAGCAATATTTTCCTGATCGAAGGCATAAACCAGCGGGGAATAGTTGTAGCATTCCACGCCCTCCCAGCGGGTAAGTACCAGCGGGAGATAGGAGGCCGGATCGGTACTGAACTTAAGGGTAGCTCCTTCCGCCAAGTGAAGATTTACATTGCTCCTGAGATGGATCGGCCCGTCGACGAAGTAGGTCCCCGCCGGCACCAGGACCATTCCGCCGCCGGCAGCAGCACACTCCTCTACCAGGTTTGTTAAGGCGGGCAGGCAATCCGTTTTCCCATCCGCTACTCCTCCGGCCTCCGCCAGGTTAAAGGTCCGGTCGGGGAATTCAGGTGCTTTGATACGATTGAGGATTACGCCAACGTCGTCCCAGGGGTCGTAGGCCTCCCCGGAGGCTTCTGTTTGCCCTGCCGGAGTACTTTGCTGACAGGAAATAAAAAGGAGGAGAAAAAAGGAGACAGGGAAGTATTTCATCAGACAAAATGGTTTTTAGCCGTAAAAACACGGTTGTTACACGCTCATTGTTACAATAAGCCAAACCTACCCTACCTACTCCACCACTCGTATTCCACATTTACCATTTGAATAGCAAAAAATAACATGCGTCATGCTATTACAGCGTAAACTAAGTTCATGTGTTTTCTAGGGGCGGGGTTTGCCTCCACCCGTATCGGCTGCCCCATCAAACGCTCCTTTTCGTTCGCTGAGCGAACGAAAAACACGATTCTTCCATACGCAGAGGGCCGGGGCAAGCCCGGCCCCTGCATGTGAAAACTTATGTTACACGGTACTAGAGGGAAAACACCTACGTTTTCCCGTTATTTAGGGTCATCGAGAAATTAAAAGCTGAAAGCCATGCACCACCTTCCCGCCGCTTCACTATTCCTGCTATTGCTGCTTGGAGGATGCAATGCAACCAACCATCAGCCTCATCGAAACGACCCCGTGGCTGAAAACATGCTGCTGTATCAACTTGATCATGGGGGATGGCCACAGGACCACGGTGACGACGTTGCGTATGAGAAAGAATTGAGCACTGTAGAGCGTGCAACCGTAATAAAGAACAAGGCCAAAATGCGCGGCACCATTGACGATCAATCAACTACCCGGGAGATCGTCTACCTGCTGGAGGCCAACGGCCAAAAAGCCAACGCCAGCTATCTGGCGGCAGCGAAAAAAGGCCTTCGCTTTTTGCTCAGCGCTCAGGGAGTCGCCGGCGGTTGGCCTCAGGAGTACCCCAATCCTGAATCTTACCATCAGCACATTACCTATAACGACAATGCGATGATCGACGTGCTGCACGTCATGAAGGAAACGGCAGAAGGTAAGGGCGTATACGCGGTGTTGGATCAGGAGTTAAAAAAAGAGGCGGCTGCTGCAGTCAGGCGGGGCATCGATTGCATTTTACGGACCCAGTTCGTCAGTAGATCCGGCCAGCTAACGGTCTGGTGCGCCCAGCACGACAGCCAGACATTGCAGCCCGCGAGTGCTCGAAAGTTCGAACCCGCCTCCCTCAGTGGAAGTGAAAGCGTGGAAATCATCCGTTTTCTAATGGAAATCGAGCAACCGTCGGAAGCCGTGAAAGCCGCCGTCAGGGCGGGCGTGGCCTGGTTCGATCAGGTCCGGATAGACGGCTACCGGCTAAAAGCTATTAAAGACGCCAAGCAGCCAAAGGGCGAAGACCGCGTTTTACTGCCAAAACCAGGCCACACCTGCTGGGCACGCTTTTACGAGCTCGATACGTACCGGCCAGTTTTTACAGGCCGCGACGGAATTGTCCGGTACGATCTACGCGAAATTGAAAACGAACGCCGGGTAGGCTACCGGTTTTACGGAGACTGGGCCGAAGAGCTGGTGGATGAAGAACTCGACCACTGGGAAAGCCGCATCAAATAGCGCACTACTTAAAGATTAGCTCTCAACGTCCCTTGCTATTCCACCCTACTCTGCACCTGCGTTTGCGCCTGACATATCATGCATTATTCCCACCTTGCTTTCAACGGGCGAGGCCGCAGGTACAAGGTAAGTTGAAAGGCTAAGAGCGTGTCTAAAAGAACCTGCCACCGCCCAAAGCAGCCCGTTTCCAACTCAAAATCATGGCTAACATGTTAGATTCTGCGACTTTTTCGATGAAAAAGGAATAGCCCACCAATTGCCCAACCCCAACCTTTGTGATCAGCATAGCGAAGCAACTAAAAATTTATTTTTTGTACTAAATCTTGTATTGCCAACTCGCCACTACGGCGCATTATTGACACAAACACCTCACAGATAACTGACACACCTCACAGAAACAACGGTATGAACAACACAAAACACAACTGTACTAGCCTCGGCCACATGAGGTGAAAAACAGGAATGGCCAGTGGGGCGACCGTAAGGGATCGCCCCTACTGACTGCCTCGGTTAGGGCCGCGTTCGCTCCGCGAACGCAAAATCACCTCGTGTAGCCGACGCTACTATAACAAAGCGATGGTTTTTTTACCCGTCAGTTTTTTTACTTTTCGAATGAAGTGCATATGACTAAGATGCATAGCCCCATACGATGGAATATATATTTTTGTACACCAGGTTAGTGGTTATTCATAAAGCGAATCTCTCTTATCATCGGCAAAGACTTCCCCCGACTCTTGTTCCAGGATTTGCAGGTATCTTGAAGGCGTGAAATCAAATTCTTTTTTAAAGGACCGACTAAAGGAATTGGGTAAGTCAAACCCTACTTTATAGGCCACTTCTGAAATAGAGCAATTCCCTTGAGACAATAAATCCTTCGCCTTTTTCATCCGGAATGACTTCAGTAGGGAGATTGGTTTCTTCCCCGTAAGTTGCTTTACTTTACGGATGAAATGCATATGACTCAGGTGCATCGCCTTACACATTGCATTAACGTTGAATTCCGACTCTGATATATTCTCATTCATCAGCCCCACCAACTTCTCCATAAACTCTTCGTCGGGGGAACGAATCGTTTCGGAAACAGGCGTCAATAAAAACTCGCGGCTCAGGGCAACTTTAAACTGCTCTCTTTGTCGCAGAATATTGGCGATGCGTAGCTTTAATAATTCTGGGTCAAAAGGTTTCGTAATGTAGTCATCGGCCCCTTTCTGATAACCAGATTTTTTGCTAACGTCCAACACCTGCGCAGTAAGAAGAATAACAGGAATGTGGCTGGAAAGAATATTACTCTTTATTTTTTCACAAAACGTGAGTCCATCCATCTTAGGCATCATCACGTCACTCAGTATAAGGTCAATCGTTACATTGCTAGCAACTTCTAAGGCTTCTACCCCATTGACAGCCCTAACAATTAAATACTGGTCTTTCAACAGACTTTCCAGAAAATGTAACATGTCTTGGTTATCCTCCACAATCAAGACAACGGGAAGGTCCTTCTGTTGTTCTCTTTTAGGTAGGTCAACAGCTATATTTTGCTCCTGGCTGTCGCCAAGCAATAACAAAGATTCCTTTTCAGCAATTTTAAGGCTGGGCAACACCGATTTCCCTTGTTTACCCGACGTCTCTAACACCGGAATCAATGGTAGATAAACATTGAATATCGTGCCTGTACCAACCTCACTACTTACGGTTATTTCCCCTTGCATTAAATAAATCAGGTCCTTTGTATAAGAAAGACCAATTCCAATTCCTTTCTGATCAGACAAGTTAGATTCTGAAGTGTAGAACTGATCAAAGATGCGCTCGATGTTCTCCTGGCTTATTCCACTTCCGGTATCGGAGATGGTAATTTCCAAGTACCGGTCATAGCTTGGGTTCAAGCTCTTTTCCTGGCCATTAACTTCCCGTAGCCGCACATCTATTCGTTTTTGCTGATTGGCCGGTGTGTGCCGAAAAGCATTAGACAACAGGTTGACCACTATTTTTTCAACCTTATCTGTATCCACTGAAATGACGTCCAACGATCCTTGGTCACTAAAGTACAGCTCAACGCTACGGCGCGTGGAAAGGTCCTTGAACATCCCAACGATCTCGTGCAAGAAATCAGAAATACGAACATCGGTAAAATCGACTTCGAGCGTAGTTTGCTCAATACTCCGAATCTCCAGCAGCTGGTTGATGAGTTTAAGTAAACGCGAAGCGTTGCGGTGAATGATCCCATAAAGGTGCCGTCGCTCCGGTGCAGAAATGTCCTCCTCCTCTTCCGTGAGGTGGGTGGTTGGCCCCAAGATCAAAGAGAGTGGTGTACGCAGCTCGTGGGAGACATTGGTAAAAAAGACTTGTTTAGCTTTCGACAAGTTCTGAACCTGCAGTAACATTTCTTCCAGTTTATCTCGCTGCTCACCGGTTTCTTCGTTTCGTTCCTGGAGGTCACGGTTTCTGCTGGCAAGAACCTCGGATTGCTCCAGAATACGCCGCTGCTGTGCGAGAATTTCCCGGTTTTTACTTTCAATCTGCCCACCTTTCTCTCTCAGGTTTTCATTGGCCGTTTTAAGCGAAATATTAACCGACTCCAATTCCTTTTTCTTTCTGTGCACCCGGTACTCGTAAAAGCCAAAGATGGTTAAGAAAGACAGCATCAATACAATGAACCAACTTTGCTTCCAAATTGGAGGGAGCACTTCAAAATTCACCTTGGAGGGCGTGGGGTCAACGTTAAAATTAAGGTTGCGGGACCGTACCTCCAGCACGTGATCCCCCGTGGATAGCCCGGCAAATGAATATTGATTAGACGTCGTGTAGCGACCAGTCTCCTCCGTCCATCCGATAGGAATAAGAAAGATGCTCCTCAGCGTTATTGTAGAAATAGTCCCGGCCCTCCCAAGAAATCAACCCATTCCCATCAGCCGGAACCTCTTTACGGTAAAAATCTAGTGAGGTTTCTGGGGGGTTATCTGAGGGCTGATAACGGGTAGTGAAAAAATCATACCCCTCCTTCGTATCGGTATTTTGTTGATAAGCTCTCCTTTTCCAGCTGCGGGGCACATGGTTGATCCAGATGTCATTCTCGGTATGGCAGATAGTGCCGCCTTCAAAGTCGAGGTTCAGGTTTTTTGGAAAAACATTTTGGGTCCAGCTTCGGCCATCAAATTTACAGATCCCATTTTCAGTGGCAACGATAAAAATAGAATCAGATAGCGCATCAATACTTATGACGGTATTTCCGGAAAGGCCTTCGGCACTCCCGTAATTTTTCCAGCTTTCACCATCATAGATAAAAACACCATAATACCGAGAACCAACGAGTAGCAAATCATCCGTACTGTGTATACAGTTCACAAACTGTCTTAGTGGCTCATCCGGTAAAGCGCTCCAAGTTGTGCCATCAAAGTACAACAACCGGCTCCCCCCAATCCAGATGCGGCCGTCTGACGATTGCCCGATACCATATACATTGGCCTGGTTCAGCCCGTTTTCTCCGTACTCGTGGTGAATC
>JBGCFZ010000352.1:0-6012 GCA_045110355.1 Lewinella sp.
GTCGTATTAACTGTTGGTGAATTTTGCCTGCTGGCAAGGCGCTTGAACCGGAGTTTAGCCGTAGCTAAATGAGGATTCAAGCAACGCAGCCAGCGGGTAAAAGACGCCGCAGTTAATATGACAAGATCGGCTTGACAGAGCACTAGCGGTGTTTTTTTTTACAAATCACATTACTTGACATAATGTTAAGTACAATCATCCGCAGCGTCCGGATCGACCTCTTTAGCAAAACTATACAGATAAGGCGCCCTGTGCGAACCTCCCGTATAATGTTTCTCGTGGCGCACCAGCCGCCCGGAGGCCAATATCCGCCGCTGGAAACTGCTGCGGTTCAGCGACTCGCCGAGGATGGCCTCGTGAACCTTTTGCAGCTCCTTGATGGTGAACCGATCGGGCAGCATGTTCACCCCGACCAGAATAGTGTCCAGGTTTTGACGAAGCGTTTGCAGGGCCTTTTGAACGATTTCTTCGTGGTCGAAGAGTAGGAGAGGCAGTTCATTCACTGGGTACCACTCCAGGGAATCCGACAGTTCGTCGGGTGTTGGGCTAACCTTTCGGTAGTCAATCAGGCTGTAATAACCAACGGAAACGAAACGCTCCAGCATCCAGGGGACTTCTTCCGGATCGGTGCCATTCGCTTTCAGAATACCGCGCATGATCTCGGGTTTAAAGCGCTGCATGCTGCCAAACGTATAAAATTGCTCCAGGTGGATCTGATCGAGACCTGTCCGATCTTCCAGACCTTTTCTTACGGCGGTGTCCAGGGGTTGTTCTTTTCCAACAAAGCCCCCGGGCAGGGCAAACCAACCGGTATTGTGGAATTCCAGGATAAGAATTTTTAGTGTTTCTCCGGAAAATCCGAAGATGACGATATCAAAGGCGAGGTGAGGAAGGAAATCCGTGGTGCGTACATCCTGCATATTATCTGAGCTGTTTAATAAGGTACGTTATAGTATGAAAAAATTTCGAGAATCCGGACATGATGAATTACTATTGTTGCGACTTGAGACAATAGGACTTATATTTGCCTCCCTACAGTTAAATTTTCGATCATGATACGTTTTATTTGTTTAAGCATACTCCTTTTTTGGGCGGGAACGCAGGTGCAGGCACAGTTAATTACGAGCAATGATGCGGCCATCACCGCCACGGAGAGTGGCCGGGTCCAGGGTTACATCAGCAACGAAATTTACACCTTCAAGGGCATTCCCTACGGCCAGGCTGAGCGGTTCGCCGCCGCCACCAAAGCAGAACCGTGGGCGGGCATCCGCAGCTCCCGCACCTACGGCCCCGTTGCGCCGCTGATAACGCCGACAACGACCGTGCGGGACGAAAGCGAGTTCGTCTTTGATCACGACTGGGGCTACACCAGTGAAGACTGCCTGGTCCTTAACGTATGGAGCCCCGGCCTTACCGACGGCCGCAAACGCCCCGTCATGTTCTGGATTCACGGCGGTGGCTACACGACGGGCTCCTCCCAGGAACTGCCCTCCTACGACGGCGAAAACCTGGCCCGCTCGGGCGATGTCGTCGTGGTCTCCATCAATCACCGGCTCAACGTACTGGGGTTCCTCGACCTTTCCGCTTACGGTGAAGAGTTTGCTACTTCAGCCAACAATTCCATCGTAGACATTCGCCTGGCGCTGGAGTGGGTTCGGGACAACATCGAGAACTTCGGCGGAGACCCCGACAACGTAACCATCTTCGGCCAGTCGGGTGGGGGAGCTAAAGTCAACAACCTGATGTCAATGCCCTCCGCCAAAGGTCTTTTTCATAAGGCCATCAACCAGAGTGGATCCTTCCGCGGCAGTATGCTCACCAAGGACGTCACCCAGCGCATCGCGGCCCTAACTTTGGAAGAGCTTGACCTCAAGCCAAAAGACGTAGCAACCCTCAAAGACCTCCCTTTCGCCGAACTCGCCGCCGCCTCCGGCCGCGCCATGAAGACGGTGGAAGGCGAACTCCGCGCCGCCGGTAAATCAGCGCCTGGCTTCGGCCTTGACTGGGGCCCCAGCGTAGACGGAACAATTCTCCCCTACCAACCATCAGACAGCAGAGCTTTAGCACTGGCCAAAGACGTACCCCTGCTCATCGGAACGGCGAAAAACGAGTTCATGCCGTTTATGAATGGTGCCTTCGCCGGTGCTTCCGAGGATAAGGTAATGGAACGCATCAAAGGGCAGCACGGCGACCGGGCCGACGATTTCGTCGCTGCCGTAAAGGCCGCCTACCCGGAAATAAATACTCCTTCGGATCTGATTGACGTTGACGTCATGTTCCGGATGGGGGCGGTCGCCCAGGCAGATACGAAAGCCAACCTTTCCGGTGGGGCACCGGTGTACATGTACCTGTTTACCTGGCAGTCGCCCGTAATGGGAGGCAAGTATAAGGCGATCCATTGCGTAGACGTACCCTTTGCGTTCAACACCACCGACCGTGCGCGTAACATGACTGGCGGTACGCCCGAGGCGCACGCCCTGGCGGAAAACGTTAGCCGCGCCTGGGTGAACTTCGCCCGCTTCGGCAACCCCACCCAGGCCGGCTTGCCCACCTGGAAAGCCTACAATAGCGACAAAGGAGCAACCATGATGATCGATACTGAATGGGAGGTCCGCTACCACCCGGATAAGAAATTCCTCGACTTCCACCGCAAGGCCAGCCGCTAAGGCACACCACTACTGATTTTCTTATTCCATTTTTTGCAATACCTATTTATGCATACCAATACCTTTCTCCGGCTCACCTTCTTTTTAGGGCTGGGCCTCCTTTTTACCGCCTGTGGCCCGAAGTTCACGGAAAAAACCGGTCCTGATTTCAACGTCGTCACCAACGACGGTGGTGCGGAACTTGGCTACTCCCCCGAATCCGGGGTAGCCATCCTGACTGCCGACAACTTTGCCTTCAAGGATCTCAACCAGAACGGAAATCTTGACCCCTACGAAGACTGGCGCCTGAGCGCGGGCGAACGGGCAAAAGACCTGGCCAGCAAAATGTCCGTTGAGCAAATCGCCGGTTTGATGCTGTACAGCGGTCACCAAAGTATTCCTTCGGCCGGCCGGCGGGGTTCTACCTACGGCGGAAAACCCTTTGCGGAGAGTGGCGCCCCCGCCAGTGATCTGTCTGACGCCCAAAAGCAGTTCTTGACGGAAGACAACCTCCGCCACGTCCTCATCACCAGCGTAGAGACACCGGCCATTTCCGCCCAGTGGAACAATAACGCCCAGGCCTTTGTAGAAGGGCTCGGTATGGGTGTTCCGGTAAATACCAGCTCGGACCCACGCCACGGGAGTGATTCTTACGCCGAGTTCAACGAAGGAGCCGGTGGTAGTATCTCCCAGTGGCCGGGCACTCTCGGCATCGCCGCCAGTTTCGACCCGGAACTGATGAAACAGTTCGGCGATATTGCGTCTCAAGAGTACCGCGCCCTGGGTGTCGCCACGGCATTGTCTCCCCAGATTGACCTGGCGACGGAACCCCGCTGGAGCCGCTTCGACGGAACGATGGGCGAAGACCCCGACCTGGCGACCGACCTGGCCCGGGCCTACGTAGATGGTTTCCAGTCCACCGACGGTGGGGACTGGGGCTTTGCGAGCGTCAATACCATGGTCAAGCACTGGCCCGGTGGTGGACCCGAAGAGGGCGGCCGCGACGGTCACTTCGGCTACGGAGCTTACGCCGTATACCCCGGTGAGAGAATGGCGGACCACATGCAGCCCTTTACCGAGGGCGTCTTCAAACTTGACGGGCCAACCCAAATGGCCTCCGCCGTAATGCCGTATTACACCATTTCGGACGGCTTCGGGGAAGCCGTTGCTAACGGCTTCAATAAATACCTGATCACGGATGTACTCCGGGGAGAGCACGGCTACGACGGCGTGCTTTGCACCGATTGGGGCATTACCCGCGACGTCTCCGCCATCGATAAATTCCAGGGCAAGCCCTGGGGAGTAGAAGAGCTGAGCGAGGACGAACGCCATTACGCCGCCATCGAGGCGGGCATGGACCAGTTCGGCGGTAACAACGACATGAAGCCGGTGTTGGCGGCCTACAAAATGGGCGTTGAAGCCCAAGGTGAAGACCAGATGCGCCAGCGGTTTGAAACCTCGGCGGTTCGCCTGCTGAAGAACATCTTCCGCGTAGGACTTTTTGAAAACCCCTACCTCGACATTGAGAAAACGAAGACGACGGTTGGATCGCCGGAGTTCATGAAAGCCGGTTACGACGCACAGCTGCGTTCGGTCATTATGCTCAAAAACCAAGACGGTGTTCTTCCGTTAGCGGAGAAGAAAAAGGTCTACGCTCCCCAGCGCTACGTCGCGCCGAGCACGAACTGGTGGGGAATGACGAGCCCCGCAAAAACGATAGATGCCTTTAACCCTGAGGTACTCGCCAAATACTTCACGGTGGTAGATGATCCGGCAGAGGCAGACTTTGCATTAGTTGGCATTACCAGCCCGAACGGTGGGGTAGGCTACGACGTGGCTGACGTGGAAGCTGGCGGTAACGGCTACGTTCCTATCAGCCTGCAGTACGGCCCCTACACCGCCACCGAAGCCCGGGAAGTAAGCCTGGCCGGCGGCAGCGCGCTGGAAGACTTCACCAACCGGACTTACCGGGGGAAATCGGTCACCACCATCAATAGGACCGACATGGAGCTGGTCAACGACACCAAAGCGAAAATGGGCGATAAGCCCGTCATCGTGACGGTCAAGGTCAGTAAGCCCATGATCTTCGCTGAGATCGAGGGGGATGCTTCCGCTATCCTGGCCCATATGGGGGTGCAGGATCAGGCGCTCATGGAGCTGATCACCGGGAAAGCGGAACCCTCCGGGCTGCTGCCTTTCCAGATGCCGGCCGATATGCTCACCGTCGAAAAGCAATTCGAGGATACCCCACGTGATATGACGCCCTACACCGATGCTACGGGCAATGCCTACGACTTCGGTTTTGGCCTGAACTGGGACGGGGCCATCAAAGACGACCGGACGGCCAAGTACGCAAAAGGACAGGCTTCCCGCTAACTTCACCGTGCTTTTTTGTTCTCCCCCTGCACCTGCGGCCGCGCCCAAATCCTACACATGCATGGTTAGGCGCGGCCGCAGGTGCAAAAGGAGGGATTAAAAAGCAAGGATTTTAAACCACGTACTGTTGCTCCCGTCAAAAGCTACAGCAACAAGGAGCCAACCTCCTGGCCTTTGCTGTTTTTTCACCTATCTACAATGTATGTTATGGACAAATTAAAAGCCTTCTTCACCGGGAAATACATCCTCTGGATCATCCTCGCGATCCCCGGAACCTTACTCACCAAAGACTTCCTGAGCGGCGGCATCGGCTACGACCAGATTATGCACATCACCGGAGAATTCGCTGGTCGTATGCTGATCATCAGTCTCGTAGCCACGCCCATCGCGTTGATGTTCCCTAAGGCCGGAATATCGCGCTGGCTCATCCGAAATCGCCGCTTCTTCGGGGTAGCGGCCTTTGCCTACACCCTGCTGCACACGATTTTTTACGTTCTGGAGTATCCCTTTGCCCAACTCGTCAATGAGTTTGCCGATCTCGCCATCCTAACCGGATGGATCGCCTTTTTTATCTTCATTCCCCTGGCTATTACCAGCACCGATGCCGCCGTCCGGAGGATGGGGCCAGCCTGGAAAAAGCTCCAACGTTGGGTTTATCTGGCCGCTTTGATGGCCTTTGCCCACTGGGCCCTACTTGGGCTGGAACATGGTGGTATGGGCGGCGCACTGGCTCACTTCGTGCCGGTGATGCTGCTGCAGGTTTACCGGGTTTGGAAGCAGCAACAGCTTAAGGCTGCCGTAGGGTAATGGGTGGCTTTGTGGCGTGGCTTTCCGCTTATAAAGCAGATAGCCACGCCACAAATTCACCTAATTGTTTGCCTGAGATGGTATGCCCTGTCTGGTCCGTAGAGCGCGTGACCTTCAAGCCAAATCCCTCCAGGATTTCCTGGTTTTCTGCGGCGTATTTGAGCGGTAGCATATTGTCTTTGGA
>JBGCFZ010000353.1:0-3026 GCA_045110355.1 Lewinella sp.
TCCGTACGGGTGGGGCTTGCCTCCACCCGTATCGGCTGCCCCATCAAACGCTCCTTTTCGTTCGCTGAGCGAACGAAAAACACGATTCTTCCATACGCAGAGGGCCGGGGCAAGCCCGGCCCCTGCATGTGAAAACTTAGTATACAATGCACTAGTTTTGGGCCAGCATAAACTTTGCCTTTGCTACCCCCTTCCTTGCACCTGCGGCCGCGCCCTAAAAAGAGCAGCAATGCAGATATACAATGATGAAGTATCAGCAAAAGCACTTTAGTTGTCTCCACAGGCAGCAAACTATACATCAATCAAGAGGTAGAACTATGAATTTTCGTTACGCTTCCATAATCATACTTTTTTCCCTGGTTTACTCCAGCTGTTCCAACAGCCAAGGCATTCAAATCACACCATCTAGTAGTTACCCGAATGCTCAGGGCAGCAGTGAAGAGATAGAAGCGTCGATTCTACAAGCGAACAAATTATTCGAAACCTATACGAATGAAAGCCCTCAAGGAATAGACCTTTTTTTGCTTGATGTGGCGGCTCAGTTGATACGTAATCCTGCAACTGAATTAAAGGAGAAGCCCGAAGGCTATCTTTTTGCTTCCCCTGCGGTATTATCAAAGGCGGATACTTCCCTGATACTGGCGGCTTATAAGAAAAGGTTGGGAGTTGAAAAATTTCTGTCGTTGGATGCTTCAGGCAAGGTGCTTTATTATGACACAGGAAAACGCGCGCCAAAGCATAACTATAAAGAGACCACTTCAATAGTTCCTAGAGATTCATTAAAGCTTACCGCGAAACGGCTAGGTAGTCCCTACCGTCAGGGAGGGTCTTACAACAGGAAAATAGAGCCTGCAGGTAGAACTAACGATAGGGGAGAGAAACTTGTCAAGGTAACCGATATGGTGCTTGACACCATCGACACGGACATCGTTTATGTAAAAGATTTAAGTAAAGTTCAACTGTTGGGCTACGCCATGGAAGACTATTGGCTGAACAACAACAACGCTGACAGCTATTTAAGGGGTTTTCTTTGGCTTAATTTTTTCTATGATTATTTTGATGTAAATGAATCCTCTGAGTCGACAGCAGTTAAACCAAGATGGTTGCTTAATTTTTCGGTCATTGATGCCGCTGGCTTGACGTTACCAGACGACTTTGTTGTCGAGCCTGCCAACCTGTCTCCATTAAAAACGATTTTTAACAAAGATCAAGGTTACGAAACTGGCAGTTTTTCCTATAGTGGCATTCGAAGACGGTACTTAGTTGTACCCAGGAAAGACGATTTTTACACGGAGAAGTGGAAATATATTTCCTTAGATCTGGCAGCAGAATTTTCCTTTGAAAGCAAAATTTTTAGCCAAATGGTTTTGATTGTCAATTTTATGAAGCAGCAATACGGAGCCGACGTAGTTAAAGAGCTTACTACTTGGTACGTGGCTAATGGTAAAGGGCCTTTGTTACTGACGAGTTTTCTAAAAGAGAAATATGCTGCTTCTACCACCATTAATGACTTGAACCAGGATTATTTGAATTGGGCGATGAAGCAGTAGTTGGCAGATTATAGTGTGCAGGAACGACATAAGCTAAATCTACCCAAACCCCTACCTTCGCCCGCATGCCAAACGATACCTCCATCTCCATCAATAAATTCATCGCCAGTACCGGCCTTTGCTCTCGCCGGGAAGCAGACAAACTACTGGATGCCGGCCGGGTAACGCTTAATGGGGAAGTGGCCCGGAAGGGCAACCGGGTAGAAGATGGAGACGAAGTGAAAGTTGACGGTAAATCCCTCACCGAAAAACCAACCGCTGTCTACCTGGCCTTGCATAAGCCCCCGGGCATTACTTGTACCACAGACCTTAGGGATAAGTCAAACATCATCGACTTTGTCAATTACCCCGAACGCATCTTCCCAATTGGCCGACTGGACAAACCTTCGACTGGCCTCATCTTATTGACCAACGATGGCGACATCGTCAATAAAATCCTGCGGGTAGAAAACGCCCACGATAAGGAGTACATCGTTACGGTGAATAAGCCCATTAACCGGGAGTTTGTAAAACGAATGTCTGGCGGCCTGCCGATTCTTGACACCGTAACTAAGCGATGTGAGGTGGAAAAACTCGGGAAGCATCGCTTCCGTATCATCCTTACCCAGGGCCTCAATCGTCAGATTCGCCGGATGTGTGAATACCTCGGTTTTGAGGTCCGCACCCTGAAGCGCATCCGCATCATGAACGTCCGGTTGGACGATCTGCCGGTGGGAGAGTGGCGGGAATTGCGGGAGGATGAGTTGGAGGTGTTGATGGTCAGTAGTAAGTAGTTTGTAGTGGATAGTGCTGCCGCACGAGCGAAGCGAGCACACTCCAGCGGCAGCACTACCCACTACTGACTACCAACTACTGCCCCGCTCTCTCCCTACGAATCCCCGGCTTCAGCCGTTCCGCCTCCTGAAACGCAGTTTCAGCAAGATCCGTTTGCCCGGCATTGTACAGGGCAATCCCGTAATTCCAGTGAGCCTCAGCATCATTAGGGCTAGCCAAGGAGGCACGTCGGAAATAGTCCAGGGCTTGTGCCGTTTGGCCAGACACACCGGAGGCGACACCAAGTAACCGGAGGGTTTCGTAATCGTTGGGGGCCATTTGCTCCGCCCTGCGGAGGTAGCGGAAGGCCGTTTGCAGATCGCCACGCTCCTCACCAGCGGCTTTGCCAGCGGCGGTGAGGGCAATGACGAGGTTATCCGTAGCTGCCTGGTAGCTGTCGGACATGTCGATTGCCTTATCATAATCGGCAATGGCCGCGTCGTATTCTTTGAGCAGCAATTGTGCGTTGCCACGAATCAGGTAAGCGTTGCGGTAAGTCGGGTGGATATCAATGGCTCGTGTAAGGTCCGCCTTGGCGTCCAGGAGTAATTTTTGCTGATTGGGCTGTGCCGTGGAGGGAAGGGATTGGTATCGTTCTACCCGGGCACCGCTTGCGGCATTTAGCAGCTTGGCACTATTGGGTTGCTTGGCAACGTCGGTGGT
>JBGCFZ010000354.1:0-6025 GCA_045110355.1 Lewinella sp.
ACTAGTACAGTGTAAACTAAGTTTTCACATGCAGGGGCCGAGCTTGCCCCGGCCCTCTGCGTATGGAAGAATCGTGTTTTTCGTTCGCTCAGCGAACGAAAAGGAGCGTATGATGGGGCAGCCGATACGGGTGGAGGCAAGCCCCACCCGTACGGAGAAACACCATAAAACTTAGTTTACACTGCACTAGTAGCTGATCCGTTATCCGGGGCTTCGCCCCGGGGTAACCGTGGTGTATTCGTTGCGCAAAACCTGGCCTATTAAACACCAACAAATTCATATTACAGTGCACCAGAGTCTCCTTGCTTTACAACTCCCTCTGCACCTGCGCTTGCGCCCCGTATTTATTCGGCGCGCGTGCAAAAAAAAATAAAAATTTCCCTGCCAAAAAACCTGTCATTTCTTGACCAAGAAACGGTTGTTCCAACAACATAATCATCTGCTATTCCGTCGTTTATGCCCTCCATAACCTATAAAATCGCTATACTGCCAACCCTCTACAGTATGAAAACTGGAACGCCGTTAACCAACTGATTTTGAACAATTTGCAATTCCTTCTGTACCACTTCCGTGACTTATTCATACCGCTGTATAGTCATTGTATATAACTACACATTCAACATCAACTAATAATTTTAAGTCGTTCAAGCAAATATTATTTCTAAATGGTCTCGCCTTTTAGAATATCATTCTCACACTCGTCGATCATATGAAAACCTTAGTACTTCAGCTACTGCTGTTCCTGTCCGTTGCTACTTTAGCTGCTCAGGCTCAACAAGTCCGTGTAACGGAAAACGCAGATGGCCACAAATTGACCATTAACGGTAAAGACTTCATGATCAATGGTATGAACTGGGATTACTTCCCAATTGGTACTACGGTCTCTTACAGTCTTTGGCAACAACCAGATGACATCATCCGGGCTGCTCTGGACGAAGAGATGTCTCTGTTGAAAAACATGGGCGTCAACGCTGTACGGATGTATACCGGCGTACAGCCAAAGTGGATCACCTACATTTATGAGAAGCACGGCATCTACACCATGCTCAATCATTCCTTCGGGCGCTACGGCCTTACTATTGATGGTGGCTGGATGGCGAACACCGAATATTCGGACCCTCGAGTTGATGCTTACCTAATGAACGAAGCACAAACGCTGGCAAACCAATACAAAAACACTCCGGGGCTTTTGATGTACCTGCTGGGTAACGAGAACAACTACGGCCTTTCCTGGGGCGGTGCCGAGACTGAGGACATCCCGCTGGAAGATCGTAAAACGTTCATCCGCGCCCGGGCAATGTACAAGCTGATGAACAAAGCATCTAAGGCCATGAAGTCCATCGATGGTTCCCACCCAGTAGCGATGTGTAATGGTGACTTGCTTTACCTAGACATTGTTATTGAGGAGTGCCCCGATGTTGACATCTACGGTACAAACATGTACCGAGGCGTTTCCTTTGGTGATGCTTTCGAGCGCATCCGGACAGAATATGGTAAGCCCATGATGTTTACGGAGTTTGGCGCTGATGCTTTTAACGCCCTGTCCAACAGTGAAGACCAGATTAACCAGGCCTACTATATGGTTAACAACTGGAAAGAAATCTATGCCAATGCTGCGGGCATGGGAAAAGCCGGCAATTCCATTGGTGGTTTCACCTTCCAGTTCAGCGATGGTTGGTGGAAGTACGGGCAAACCGATGAACTGGACATCCACAACAATACCGCTTCCTGGGGAAGCGGAGGTTACGAACACGATTATGTTGAAGGAGAAAACAACATGAACGAGGAGTGGTTTGGCATCATGGCCAAAGGGCCTACCAACGAAAGAGGCTTGTACACCCTGTATCCTCGTGCCGCCTACTACGCCCTGCAGGAAGCACACCGGTATGACCCTTACGCCAGCAGCTCAAACGCGCAAAACGTAGAAGGATACTTCTCAGGCATCCAGATAATGGATGCAGCGCTTAAAGCGCGCGGAGATAAAGCAGCGTTGGAAAGTGCGAAGGCGGGAAAGATTCAACTTAGCCGGCTATCTGCAGAGCTGACGACTTTTAACACGGGCGGAAGCCTGGTGGCCACCCCCGAAGATGACAACATCAACGACAACAGCTTCCCCAACCAGCAGGGTTTTGATCACATGCAATCTTTCTTCGTTGGTATTTCTGCCAATCCGAATCCGAGCCTGCGGGCCAATGTCGAATTCAACATCCTTGGGAATGTTGCCCAGAACCCAATCAATGAAGTTTTCTACGAAAACCGCGGCAGGCCTGTCACCTTTAACTCAACCAATGGCCAGGTAACTGCGGGAGACGCCAACCGCATCGCCTTGTACCGGGCTGAATTTGACTGGAATCACGAAAAGTTCGACATGAAGGGCTTTTACCGGACGGGGCATTACCACTGGCAGTATGAAGGTGATTTCTTTGGCCTTTACCCGGAGGCTAACTATGGACCTAACATTGACATCTACAATGGCAATGCGCCATTGGGGGTAGAATTCGAAGGTAAGAAAGAGTTTAAGGGCTTTACCCTGGCGATGGGTCCGGAACTCTGGTGGGGAGCGAACCCTGCTGTTCTGCTCAAATATCACCGGGAGATGTTGGGCATGGAAGTTACGGGTATTTTCCATGAAGATTTGGAAGAGCGCGGGCAGTCTGAGAGCTCTTTTGCCATCCCGCAGCCGCGTACGCGCAGGGCTACGTTGCAGATTGAAAAAGAAATGGGCCACTTTGGCCTACAGCTTGGGGGTATTTGGGGGGGATCGCCGCTCATTGGCCGTGAATTCCAATTGGCGAATCCGGACGATGCAGATGAAACGATTTACCAAGATGAGATTAAATCTTCGGACAACTGGGGGGGCAAGATTAAGATGACCTATTCGAAAGGGCCCATCAACTGGTACGGCCAGGCAGCAGCAATGGGCTTGGTTGCCAATGGTGGTGCGGACGCAACCTTAACCTTCACCGGATGGAAACTTAAAGACAGTGGTAGTGGCAATCAGTACAACTTCCTGACTGGATTCACTTACCTGTTGGGGGATCTGCAAATAGCTCCGAATTTCCTCTGGCAACGCCCAATTGAAGGTCCCATTGCCAGCGATGTGGCGGCCCCGGGCCGCCCCAGGAACATCCTAACTGACCCATTCTCTGTACGTGGTAACCGGGAGACCGTTGCGGGTGAGCTGTTGTTGACTTTTGACCCAACGCCTGCCACCTACATGTACCAGTGGGACAACGACCGTGCGGAAGATGCCAAGTTTGCCATGAATGCAGGCTTCGTTTACCGCCATATGCCCACCACTCAGGATGCTGCCATTGGTATTTTGCCCGATGGGCGTACCTTCTTTGCCTTCCCCGGGGGAGCCCCCGCTGCCAACCTCTGGGAAGCACACGCACGCATTGTTTCAAAGCAAAGCCCTGAGCTTGGTATAGTTGCCAACATTTATACTGGTACAGCTCAGGCCAACGGTAGCGATGAGCGTGAGATTCAACGCTTCGGCACTGATGTTCGCCTGATATACAAGCGAATGAAATTGGTCTCTGCCATTAAATTCAACGATTGGGGTCCTTTTGACTACCACCGGGACTTTAACCTAACCTTCCCGACTCAACTCTCCCTGGACCTCTCCACCACCTTGGGTACACCAAAATGGTTTGCGCTTCCGGAAACAAAGCTCGGGATTATGGGCACTTTCCGGACGCTTGACCAATTCTCTCCGCGCTACTGCCCTACGCGGACGACCATGGCTGACGGTACCGTAATGTGTAACCCTGAAGCCATCGGATTTGACGATGGAAATGAATGGGAAATCCGTACTTACCTCCACGTCAACATCTTCAAATAACCCTGGATAAAATCAATAATGATGACTAAGTTACTCAACAACTTTAGTAAGCTTCTTATCGCTGGATTGCTCATTTTCTCCACAAGTTGTGAACGGGAATTTGACGACCTGCAGCCGGCAACCTTTCCTGCGGGGGCCAATGTATTCATTGATGGCTTCACCGGTGGTCTTGAATATTCTGCCTTTGGGGGTTCAGACGTGACCGCCTTTGACACTGACACCGAAGTCAAATACTCCGGTACAACATCTATGCGTTTTTCTGTTCCGGATTTTGAAGATCCAGCCGGAGCTTATGCAGGTGGCGCTTTCTTTCTTGAAACCGGACGTGACTTGTCGGGGTATAACGTTCTTACATTCTGGGCCAGAGCATCTCAGGCAGCAACGCTTGACCAGGTTGGATTTGGCAATTACCTGGGTGGAAATGAATACGTAGCTTCTGTCTCCGGCCTGGCCATCAACACCAACTGGAAGAAGTACTACATCCCAATTCCTGACCCCTCTAAATTGACTCAGGAGCGCGGTATGCTCTTTTATTCTGAGGGCCCTGAAAACGGTCGGGGATACACCTTCTGGATTGATGAGGTCAAATTTGAGAACCTGGGGACAGTACTACCGGTTAACTCTGGCATTTTTAACGGAGAGGACCGTGTCGAAACCGTAGAAACTGGAGCCTTCTTTAGTGCGGATGGCTTCGCGACCTTCAACCTTCCCAGCGGTATCGACCAACGAGTTAACGCTGCACCTGCCTACTTCAATTTTTCTTCTTCTAATCCGGACGTTGCGCTAGTTGACGTAAATGGCCGGGTTTTAGTAATTAATGCAGGCGAGGCAAATATCACCGCAACACTTGCAGATGAAACCTCTGTGGGCTCCCTCAATCTTACTTCTACCGGAGATCCTATCCTTCCACTTACTCCGGCACCGACACCTGAAGTACCCGCAGACGACGTTATTTCTATTTTCAGCGATGCGTACACTGATGTTCCGGTTGATTTTTACAATGGCTTCTGGGAATTTTCAACTACCCAATCGGCCAACGTCCAGATAGCTGACGGTGATGAAGCAATCAGATACAGTCAGCTGAATTTTGTTGGTATTCAGTTTACTTCTCCCACCATCAACGCATCGGGGGCCAACCGGATTCATCTAGACATCTGGACACCTGACCCAACAGCTGCTCCGGCGGAGTTTAAGCTCTTACTTGTAGACCTCGGTCCGGACAACTCCTTCGGAGGTGATGACGATGCTTCCCATGAAATTTCAATTACTGCGCCTACGCTCCAAACAGAACAATGGGTAAGTATTGATCTTCCTCTTTCGGACTTTCCAGGCTTAACGACTCGTTCCAATCTGGCCCAAATTGTCTTATCGGGAGATATTCCTAGCGTCTTCATGGACAACCTGTACCTCTATGACGATGGTAACGGACCTGGTGGTGGTGGAGGTAATGAACCAGCGGTTGCGGCTCCAACACCAACCAGAAACAGCGCTGACGTTATTTCATTGTTCAGCGATGCTTATGATGACGTTCCGGTAGATACCTGGCGGACGGACTGGTCTGAGGCCGTCTTTTCTGACGTAACCATTGCTGGTAACCCTACCAAAAAGTATGCGGCCCTCAACTTTGTTGGCATTGAAACGGTCAACAACCAGATTGACGCTACTGCAATGTCTAATCTACATATGGATGTATGGTCAGGCGATTTCACTTCTTTCTCCGTCAAGTTGGTTGATTTCGGCCCTGACGGGGCTTTCGAAGGAGGTGATGACAGTGAGCACCAAATTGACATCCCGATGCCAGCGCAGGACACCTGGATTGATTATGACTTCTTGCTTAGTGATTTTACCGGGCTTACTAACCGTGCCAACATCGCTCAGGTTATTTTGGTAGCATCACCTACGAGCGCCAACACAGTATTTCTTGACAACCTTTACTTCCATAACGGAAATGGTGGTGGAGGACCTACCGAGCCAACGGTTGCTGCACCAACACCAATGGAAGATGCGGCTGATGTAGTTTCAATATTCAGCGACGCTTATACGGACGTAATGGTTGATACCTGGCGGACCGACTGGTCTTCGGCAACCTTCGAAGACGTAATGATCGCTGGTAACGCGACCAAGAAGTACTCCGATCTCGACTTTGTCGGTATTGAAACGGTAGCCAATACGGTAGATGCT
>JBGCFZ010000355.1:0-13013 GCA_045110355.1 Lewinella sp.
GGCAAGAGTCTATGAGCCGGAAGACTACGAAAAAGCAATATCGTTGGTCGCTGGCGGGGAACTGCCACTGGATAAGCTCGTGACTTCCATCGCACCGCTTACCGACGTACAATCCGTATTCGAAAATATTGACCGCAACCCGGACGGCATGAAAGTGCTGTTGGATTGCCAGGCGTGATCGTCTATCTTATTTGTTTCTACACAAGGGTTACAAGCTTCAACTCGTACCCTTGTATTAGCCTGCGTTTTTGATCCGCACCGAAGACCTACTCTATATTCCAGTCACTTAAGTCGCTAACAACTTCGCGGCGAAGCGGTTCGTTAGTATCTTACGCCTGCTATACCGTTGCTATGATCACGAGAATAGAAATATCCGGGTTTAAATCCTTCACCGACTTCGCAGTGGACTTTGCTCCGCTGACGGTGATTGCGGGGGCGAACGCCTCAGGCAAGAGTAATTTACTGGATGCGTTGCGGGTGCTGAAGGGGCTGGCAGAAGGACAGAGCCTAGGAGAGACGATCTACAACCGCGGTAGTGGGATCGACCTGTTTACCAAGTACGGTAAGAAGACTACGGCTGAGAAGATGACGATAGCCGTGGAGTTGTTGTTACCGAAGGAGATCGTCCACAAAAGAAGGGTTGAGCGGCTTGCCGCCACCCGCATGCGGTATGAAATCACCATCACCCGACCCAAGCCTGAAGATGTTGAGTATTTTGAAGTGGATACAGAGCATTTGCGGTTCATAGAGCGGGCAGAAGATGACTATTTCACGCGCTTAAGCAGCACCCCATCAGCTACAAATTATTTCATGTACGCTGCAAACGACACCAAGGAAATAATCAACTATGATGTAAGGGAATACAGGATAAACGTTGGTGAACACTTCAATTTAGATGACCACAAAGAACTATTAGGAGAATCAATATTAAGCAACCGTGATCAGGATGTTGATCTTCACGTAACGGCAGTAAGAGAAATATTAACTAACCTGAATCCGGTAGATTTGATTTCTCCTGACAATTTCTCCGATCAGGGTAGCGAGGGACGCTACAGGAAAGGTACAAATGGCACCATTCTATCCTTACTCAGCACCCTAAAAAAATATCAGCCGGAGGACATCAAATACCTAAGCAAGCGAGTCCGGCAGATAGTTAAAGACATAGTAGAAGTAGACATCTTCGTAGACCCCTTCGGCCGTTCATCCGTAACGGCTACCGATGAGCGTGGCGCTCGTTTTTTGGCAGAAAGTTTATCGGAAGGAACGCTGCGGGTACTTGCCCTAGCTTCGTACTTGACGCTTGACATACCCGACCAAACCTTGCTTTTGGAGGAGCCGGAAAACGGTGTTGACCCCAGGGTTCTGGGAAAGATACTGGACTTACTACTCGATTTGTCGACAGATTTCTCCGAGTCAACTGATGAGTTGCGGCAGGTGATTTGTACGACCCATTCCGCTCATTTACTTGAGTTGGTGCTCGAGAGGAGAAAAAGCAATAACATTAAAGCCCTGCTGGCAACCAAGCTTACCCTGACGGGCGGCAAGTATCGGAATTTCGGGGGTGTATCAACCACGCGGATGTTTGAGATTTACCCCGAAGTGGCGCTTTCTAAGGTTAAGGACCCTGTAGCGCGGGTTACTTTCAAACAGGCGATGGAATATTTACGGGGATCATTACCGAATAAAGAACTATTGGATGCCTAACGTACTACTCTCGGCGTATTCCGGTGAAGGACCGACGGACAAGGCATTTCTAGGAATTTTGATCAAACGGGTACTGGACCGGCTTTTGCTGGACAGTCCGCAGATGATCGAGGTTTTACCTCCAGTCTGGTACGGTGTGGCGAAGGGCCTGGAAATTGCCAGTGTAGCGATCAAAGCTAACGAGGATGGCATCCAACTATACTTCCCGCACAGTGATACGGATGGGGAGGCATTTGATAATGCCTTTGCGAATCGGATTCAACCTGCGTTGGACGAGCTCGAAGGTAAAGCGGTAACGCGGCCACTAATCGTCCCAGTACTAATCAGCCGCGAGACGGAAGCCTGGATGCTGGCGGACATTGACCTCCTACTCGAGGAGCTGGGCGGGAAGCTCGACCGTCGCGATTTACAGCTGTCGTCTAATCCGGAAAGTTACGCCAATCCTAAAGAGAAACTAGACGAGGTGATTCGGCTGGCGAACGCGGGGCAACGGCGGCGACGGGGCATCCATAAGGCTGATTTGTACGAACCGCTGGCAAGCAGTATTTCGCTGGAGCAATTGGACGGATTAGCCTCGTTTCAGAAATTTGTAGCCGCTACGCGGCGGGCGTTAGTAGCAGTTGGTTATCTAGTGGATTGAATACTACCAATTCATCTTACTTAGACACAAAAAATCATCAAAACTTATTGCTCCACCTCCCATTAATCCGTTATTCTTCGCAATAACAACTGCCAGCTACCCATACGTAGCATTCTAAAATACATAGGTATTAGCGTGATGACCTGAGACGACTTTACTTTGTTGGGGTAGCTAAATACCACCAATGAGTAAAACCTATCATTTCAAGTTATACCGCAACGGCACCTGGGTAGCAGCCCGCACCGGGAAAACCGACACCATTTACAGCCCCACCGACGGTTCAGTGGTTGGTACCGTCCCCATCGGCGGCGCAGCCGACGCGGTGGCGATGCTGAAGGTTGCTACTACCGCGCAAAAAGACTGGGGTAAGCTCCCCGCCATCCAACGTGCAAAAGTCCTGCATGCTTTCTGCGCAGAAATACGTGCAAACGCGGAAGAACTGGCACAGCTGATTACCCGTGAGCAGGGTAAACTCTTAAAAGTAGCCCGATTCGAGGTGGAGGTGACCTGTTCCTTTATGGAATACGCTGCCGCCCACGCCCGACACCTTGAAGGAGACATTATTCCAAGTGACAACCCAGACGAGCAACTGCTCATTCACCGGGTGCCACGTGGTGTAGTAGTCGCGATCACTGCCTGGAACTTCCCCCTGGCTTTAGCGGGACGAAAAATTGGTCCTGCGCTGGTAACGGGGAATGCAGTAGTCCTTAAACCGACCCCCGCTGCTCCCCTCTCCACGCTTGCACTCTGCGATCTCGCCAAAAAAGCTGGTGTGCCCGACGGCCTCCTGAATATGGTCACCGGCGACGTAGAGGCGGGTAAAACGCTGGTGGAAAGCCCGCTGACCAAGATGGTTACCATGACCGGTAGTACCCCTACCGGACAGGCCATTGCCCGTTCAGCCGCCAAGCACCTGACCCACGTCCAACTGGAACTGGGCGGGAAAGCACCCTGCATTGTTTTTGCTGATGCTGACCTCGACCAGGCAGTTGCTGGCGCGTTGCACAGCCGCTTCGACAACTTCGGCCAGGTATGTACCTGCAACGAACGGATGTACGTGGAAGCATCCGTATATGATGAGTTCATGGCCAAATTCCTCGCAGCAGTAGACCAGTTAAAACTTGGTGACCCGATGGAAGAAGATACCGATATCGGCCCACTGACCGAAGCCCGTAGCATCACCAACCTGGAGGACCTCGTGGCTAAAACCATGGAACAGGGTGGACGCATTACGCGGGGTGGCAGACGGCCCAAAGGCGACGCATTTGCTAAGGGACACTTCTTTGAAGCTACCATAATTGAAGACGTAACGCAGGAGATGGACATCGTCCATCATGAGCTTTTCGGACCAGTTCTTCCGGTCATTAAATTCGAGGGCTTCGACCAAGCGATGGCCTATGCCAACGACTGTGAATTCGGACTGGCAGCCATGGTTTTCACCAAAGATCTGAGCAAAATAATGCGCCTCCACCAAGAGTTGGAATTCGGGGAGATATACATCAACCGGGGGCACGGAGAACTACACCAGGGTTTCCACAACGGGCTTAAACTTAGTGGAACCGGTGGCGAGGATGGTCGGTACGGACTGGACCAATACATGGAAAAGAAAACGACTTACCTGAAATATTGATGAGCACGAAAATTAAGCAAATCCGAACCCGGTTGTTCAAGGTTCCGCTAGCGGAAGTTCTTTCCGACGCTAAACACGGAGACCACTTCCACTTCGAGTTGGTCACGGTCACCATTACCCTGGAGGACGGCAGTGAAGGAACGGGCTATACCTATACCGGAGGTAAGGGCGGCCACGCCATCCGGGCGATGGTCAGACATGACTTCGCCCCGGCATTGATTGGTAAGGACGGTACTGAAATTGCCAAACTCTATGACTTTATGGAGTGGCATATTCACTACGTGGGGCGTGGTGGCATTGCCTCCTTCGCTATTAGCGCCATTGACATTGCCTTATGGGACATCCGGTGTAAACGAGCTGGTGAACCGCTGGTTAAAGTTGCAGGCGAAGCAGACCGAACTTGTAAGGCTTACTGTGGCGGCATCGACCTGATGTTCCCACTGGAGAAGTTGTTGAACAACATCCGGGGATACCTCGCCCGGGGATACACTGCGGTAAAGATCAAGGTTGGCCGGCCGGAATTAGCCGAAGATGTGGCGCGGGTAAAAGCAGTCCGCGAGTTGATCGGGCCAGACGTCACCTTCATGGTTGATGCGAATTACAGCCAAACCGTAGAGCAGGCGATAGCTATGTCGAAGGCCTTCGAGCCTTACGATATTTACTGGTTTGAGGAGCCTACCCTACCGGATGATTACCAGGGTTTCGGAGCAATTGCCCGAGCGACCAATATCCCATTGGCTATGGGCGAGAACCTGCATACAATCTACGAATTCGGCTATGCTTTCGAGCAGGCGGAATTATCCTTCATCCAGCCCGATGCTTCCAACTGTGGTGGCATCAGTGGTTGGCTGGCGGCGGCGGCGCTGGCGAAGGAGCATAATATACCTGTCTGTGCTCACGGGATGCAGGAGTTACACGTCAGCTTGATCTCCAGCCAGCCGCACGGTGGCTGGCTGGAAGTCCACAGCTTTCCAATCGATGAGTATACTAAACGACCACTCGTGGTTGAAAACGCGCGCGCAGTCGCGCCGGATACGCCGGGGACGGGGGTGGAATTTGACTGGGGGAAGCTGGAAGAGTTTGAAGTACCGTAAAAGATGAACAGGTATCCTAACCAACACCTTTTCTAACGCCTAAAGTCCCTTAGGTAAGCTCAGAGACCTGTATCAAAGCCGGACCATCTACCACATAAACTTTTAACCACACACTCAACGATCATGACACTAGGAATAATTACGGCCATTGCGGCCGGCATCATGTTGGGGCTGTACGCCCTGCCCGAGAAGTATACTAAGGACTTCGAATTCGAAAATACCTGGGGCTTGATGTTTTTCATCAATATGCTCATCGTCCCAGTCATCGCAGGTATAGCCCTGGTCAATGGTTTTGGGGACATTCTCGGATCGCTATCAACGGAGGTGCTACTGAAAATGAGCCTAGCCGCTTTAGCGTGGGGCATCGGGGTTATGCTGTGGGGAAAAGCCATCAACTATATCGGCTTATCACTAGGCTTCTCCATCTTTATCGGTACGGTTATTTTGGTAGGCTCTCTCCTACCCTTCATCGAAGATGGGCTACCACCCACCAATGTTTTCATGACCATTCTGGCGGGAATAGTGATTGTGCTGATCGGCGTCATTGCCAACGGCAAGGCGGGAATGACCAGGCAGAAGGATGAACAGGAAACCCTTGCGACTACTCAACCGACGTCGGCCATGAGCACGGGAATACTCATCGCCGTTGGGGGTGGTTTATTAGCTACTGGATTCAGCTATGCGAATGCGGCGGGCCGCCCCGCCATTCATGAAGCCTCCCAGGCTATGGGCAACCCGGAGTGGGTGACGGCAGTGGTGGTGATGTTCGTCATCTACGTAGCCGGTGCGCTCTTCGTGATGCCTTATTTCCTGTACCAACTGAGCAAGAAAGGTTTTTGGGGAAAGTTCAAGACACCGGCCTTTAGCAAGAACCTACTGATGACCATTTTGATGGCCGTACTGAACTTCGCGGCCTCTGTAACCTTTGCCTACGCTGCCTACCAACTGGGTAAGGCGGGTAACACCGTAGGCTATGCCATCTTTAATACCGTCTGTGTCGCCGTAGCCATCGTTACTGGTTTGGTGACCGGAGAATGGGTGAAAGCTTCCTCCAAGGCAAAGAATTTCCTCTACATCGGGCTGGCGGCCATGGTGCTGGGGGTTGTAGTGATTGCTATGGGGAATGGGTTGGCGGGGTAACCCCATAAAACCGAGCACAATTGCCGCCAAAAACGGCCGCCTGTTCTGCTTCAGAATAACCGGTCAGTAAGTCTTTGACAAGGCCGATGACCTGGCCGTAATTTGCGGCAACGCGGCAAACTGGCCAGTCGGAACCGAACATACAGCGGTCGGGGCCAAAAGCCTCCAGGGCATGACGGAGGTAGGGTAAAAGGGCTGCTGGAGTCCAACGGTGATAATCAGCCTCGGTAACGAGGCCGGAGAGTTTACAACAGACGTTTGGGAAAGCGGCAATGGCCGAAATTCCCGCCGCCCAGCCGGTAAAATAGCTGTCTTTAGCGTAGGGTTTAGCTAAGTGATCAATGACGAATTGATGATCAGGAAACTGCTTTACCAATTCTAGGCTGCTGACCAATTGATGTGGAAAGATCAGGATATCGTAGGTGTACCCGAGTTTACCGATGGTATCTATGCCCCGTAGAAAATCTGGCCGAAGCAGGAAATAGGGATCTGGCTCTCCCTGGACGACGTGTCGAAAGCCTTTCAGTAATGATTGGTCGGTGTATTTTTCCAGTTGAGCGGGCAGGTCTTTTGCCCGCAAGTCGATCCAGCCGACGACACCTTTGACAAAGTCGTTGTTGGTGGCAATTTCCAGCAGGAAATCAGTTTCCACGGTGGTCTGGTCGGCCTGCACGGCGATGCAGCCATCGACGCCATTGGCCTGCAATATTGGCAACAGATCATCGGGGCCGAAATTGCGACGAATGGCGGCCATCTCATCATCGATCCAATCGTGTTTGGGTAGTTCGTAATTCCAGAAGTGTTGGTGGCTGTCCAGCGTCATGATTAATGTTTGAGAAATCCGAAGTTAAACCCTGCTCCTTAAAAAACCTCCCCTGCACCGGCGGCCGCGCCCAAAAAAGCCGAGCGTGCTACGGTTATAAACACGGGAATCAACGAGAACTTATTCTAACCAGCTTAGAAGCTACAACTAAAACACATATGCTTAACCGAATTCTCACCCTGGGTGCCCTCTGCCTCATCGTTCTGAGTTGTACCCCAACCGACTCCGGCGCTTCCGGAGCGCCAAACGACAATACCACAAAAATGGAACCAGACTACTCCAACATTGATGAGGAAACCCTCGACTATCTTGGTATTACGGACCCTGAACACCTAAGTGCCGCCTCCAAGAGAGCCCTGGCCTGGCCAGAAGGGAGCCGCAGTAACAGGTGGTTCATTGAATACAAGACTTTTGACCTAAAGGGGGACTTCGCCTACGAAGAAGGCGTCGTGCGGAGAGACCCTTCTGCCGTCATCAAAGTCGGCGACACCTACTATACCTGGTACAGCCGCAGCACCGGGCCAAGCCAGGGCTTTGGTGGCGACATCGCCACCGAAAAGGTATTCCCCTGGGACCGCTGCGACATCTGGTACGCAACCAGTAAAGACGGCTGGACCTGGAAAGAAGAAGGCCTGGCCGTAGCCAGGGGAGAAAAGGGAACATTTGACGATCGTTCGGTCTTTACCGTCGAGTGTTTGCCGCATGACGGGAAGTACTACCTGACGTACCAGACGGTTGGTGGGCGTTACGAAGTCAGGGTTAAAAATCAAGTAGGCATGGCCTGGTCGGAAAACCCCGATGGCCCATGGACGAAGCTCGACGAGCCCATCCTGAGCCCTGCGGATAATGGCGTTTGGAAAGGAACGGCACAAGACCGTTTCGCGGTGGAAAAGAAAGGCGATTTCGACAGCCACAAGGTACACGACCCCTGCCTGATGGCCTACAATGATAAATTCTACCTCTATTATAAAGGGGAACAGATGGGAGAAGAGATCACCTTTGGCGGCCGTCAGATTCGCCACGGCGTGGCGATTGCCGACAACCCGCTCGGCCCTTACGTCAAGTCTAAGTACAACCCGATTAGTAACAGTGGCCACGAGATATGCGTGTGGCACCATGATGGTGGAATTGCGGCACTGGTTACTACTGACGGTCCGGAAAAGAACACCATCCAGTGGGCGCCCGACGGCATCAACTTCGAGATCAAGAGCTATGTCCCCGGCGCACCGCACGCCATTGGCCTATTGCGGGAAAACGATGATTCGGACGATCCGCTGAAGATCATGGAATGGGGGCTGACGCATAAATATGTGTCCTACGACTACCAGATCATTCGCCGGTTTGAGGGGGCACGGAAGGAGCGGCACCGGGCTAAGGGGGTAAAAACGGAATAAACCTTCCGCTTTTTAGCCTCACTGCTTTTGGGTTAGTGATGGATTACGGTCCCGGAGTCAGGCATGGCAGCTTCGGGGCCGTTTCATTTTTTGGAGCAGGCGCGGCCGCAGGTGCAGTTTGAGTTTTTTGCCAAACTGAGGATGACCGTTTAGCAGATGGTGGTTTTATAGGTAGAACTGCCCCCCCTATCCCGGCTTAGCCCCATTATCCGCCGTATACCGTAAAATGAGTGGGAGGCCTTCTCCCCTCGCCCGTGTAATTTCCTGTTTCCAGGCAGCCCGCAGGGTTTGGAGTATGGCTTTATGCTTGGGGTCAGCGACCAGGTTCCGTAGTTCTGTGGGGTCTTTCTTCAGGTGATAAAGTTCTTCGTAAACGGGTGCTTCGCCCTTAAGTGGCCCTTCAACGTAATCTCGGTAAACGGCAATATCAGGGTCGTGCACAGGATACAGCATCAGGTTTTCGTTCATCCCTAATTCTTTTGCCGTAGCAATAAGTTTACTTGCCGAAAAGGTATTATTCCGATAGTACCGGATGTACTTCCAGTCCTTATTCTGGACCGATTCACAACGGGGGTTTCCGAATTTGGTGGACCAAAGGTTTTCGGTGAACAGATACTCCCTCACTTCTTTTTTTCCGCCGTAGATCAACTTCCCGAGGTCTTCTCCCTGAAAACTCTCCGGAATGGGGACACCCGCCCGGGCAAGTAGTGTAGGAGCTACATCGATTGACTGCACGAGGGCAGAGCTTCGCTTCCCCCTTTTCCCCCTCGGCAGGTCGGGGTCAAAAACGATGACGGCAGATTGCCGAAAGGTATGTTCACGTCCGGGGCCAACCTGTGCACGTTGTTCCATGGCCTGTACGACCAAGCCATCGGCGTCAATGATCCGGGTAACAACCCGGGCCAGGGTGCTGTATTCATTTTCGTTCCTGACGGTCGTTTTCACACTGATGGTGGCATCGTGGTTCCGTACGCTAGGCGTGGTGATGTGTATCCCGGCGTCGAAGGCTTCGTAATTGTACGTTATGTGCAGCGGGTTGGTGACCACCAGGTAAACGTCACGATAAATGCCACCGAATTTAATGTAATCGGTCTTATGCGGATCCGGTGGCGTGTGCACGTTAGCCGAATTGTCGGCCTTAACGACAATGAGGTTTTGCTGGCCTGGCTTCACAAAATCCGTAACATCAAAATGGAAGGGCGTGTACCCACCCACGGCATACTGCCCCACGTGTTTTCCGTTGACGTAAAGGTCCGTAACCTGATGAACGCCCTCAAATTCAATTATGAATCGATTGCCTGGCGTATTGGGCACCTCCACTTGTTTACGATACCAGCTGACGTCTCGTAGATACTCCAGTTGCGGGCGGGAATTAAGGGTGCTGTCCATCTCCAGGCTCACCAGTTCGGGCGCGTGGGGAACGGACACCATTTGCCAGTTTCCATCGTCAAAGTTCACGGCCGTTGGGTCACCTTCCACCTCTCCCAGATGGAAGTGCCAGTTGTTATTGATCCGGATTTTTTGGTGGTCGCCCAGCAAGTCCGCCTGAGCAAACAGAGAAGAAAAAGATAAAAAGAGTAAGGTTGGGATTAGTAGATGTCGCATTGATCCTAGATTGAATGGTAGTAGAATGTCCTGGGGGGCAGTACTTGGTTCGGGTTCCATTTACCCTCCGCTGGCAGTTGGGCCCTGCGCTCTTTTACGCTCGTTTTCCATTTTCCGTTCCGCTTTATTGGAGCCTTCGATGTGGGGGTCTTCCCATCCGTGGTCGATGTTTTCAGCATCCCAGGCTTCGTAGGTAGCGGTAAGTTTTTGGACCAGCTCAGGATTTGCCTCCGCGAGGTCCCGTCGTTCGTAGGGGTCTTCCTTTAGGTTGAAAAGCATCGTCTTGTTTTTCCGGGCGAGTTGACAGAGCTTATAATCACCATCGCGGACGGCGTATTCCCAACCACCAACGGCTCGCCAGAAAAGCTGATCGTGGGGCGTTTCTATATTGTTTCCATGGAGGTAGGGGGCAAGATCTTTTCCATCCAGACGAGGATGTTCAGCCAACACACCGCCCGCCGCTTCGAGCACGGTGGGAAACACGTCGAGCGCCGAGACGACTTCAGAGTAGGTCTTCCCGGCGGGTAAGCCTGCTGGCCAGGTCATAAAGAAAGGCACCTTAATGCCGCCCTCAAATAGCATTCCTTTGTAGCCCCGGAAGGGGCGGTTGTCGGCGTACTGCCCTCGCCCACCGTTGTCACTAAGGAAAACCACCACGGTATTTTCCTTCATTCCGTTTGCGATCAGGGTGGAGTCAATACGTCCGACGCCGGCATCGACGGCGTTGACCATGGCGGCGTAGATACTGCGGCCACCGTACTCAATGTGTTTGGTTTGTTCCAGGTACCTGGCCGTGGCCTGATCAGGGGCGTGGGGAGCATTATAGGCGAGGTAGATAAAGAAAGGTTCGTCTGCCTCCTTATCGGTGATGAAGGAGATGGCTTCGTCGGAGAAGTCGTCCGTTAGATAGGTCAGTTCGTTAGTGTCTACGGCCACGCTGTTCCGGTAGATTGTATGAAGCTCCGTATCGGGTATCCCCCAGTAATTCGTGCTTCCGCCAGCGAAACCGAACCAGTGGTCGAAGCCCTGAGCGGGAGGCCGCAGGGCGGGGTGATCCCCGACGTGCCATTTGCCGATTGCGGCAGTACGGTAGCCTTGTGCTTTCAGAGCCTCGGAGATCATCACCTCCGAGAGCGGCGTCCCGACGGTTTCGTCGTTGTTGCCGTGGTAAGGCATATTACAATCGTGACCGAACCGCGCCTGGTACCGCCCGGTCAGCAGGCCCGCACGCGAGGGGCTGCAGTACGGGTGAGAGACGTAGCCGTTGGAGAAGATAGTGCCCTCACCTGCGAGGCGATCCAGGTTGGGCGTCGGGATGTCCGTGCTGCCGTTGAACCCGACGTCAGCCCAGCCCTGGTCGTCCGTCAGGATCAGAATGACATTTGGTGAAGCATCCGGAAGTCCACGCCGTCCGGGTTCAATAGTGTCCGGACCACAGGAGGTAACCGCAAGGCTCAGGACCAAGAAGATAAGGTATTGTGTAGCTGTTGATGGCATTGATCTTTAGTTTACAACTTAGGCGGGAGGCAAAGAGAAGTAGTCTTATCCACCCTGCCTTTCAACCAGTATGGCATCCCGCGTCCGCGCCCAAAAATCCGCAAGAACAAACATCGTTAAGCTTATTGGAAGCACTTCTGGGCGCGCGCGCAGGTGCAAAGAAAGTTGGAAGGAGCATTGGCTGATGTACCTTCACGTTTTGTCCGCCAGGCAAATATCCTCCACCACCCGGTTGTCGGCTTGTACAATCTGTTATTTCCGAGCCACTCCCGGTTTAAAAGTGTGTTTTGCCCCACCAGGTCACTCCTTCCATTGTTTAAGACCAATACCTTTAACTCATCCTCTTATTCAGGCACCTCGCATAATACTACTCGATGAGAATTCTTTCCTACCTGCCACTAATCACCTTACTGCTTTTACCTTCCCTCCAACGGGCACAGACGAGCCTCCCAAATGTGGCAGTGGTACTCGCCGACGATATTGGCCCCGGAGACCTTTCCGGCTATCGCAGATTGCTGGGCCAAGAGATCATTGTTGAAACCCCCAACCTGGACAAACTGATGGCGGCCGGCACTTCCTTCTCCGACGCCCACTCTCCCAACGCCCTCTGCGCGCCTTCCCGCTATGCCATCATGACGGGCAACAATACCTACCGCAGCTATGCCCCATGGGGCGTTTGGGGCGCCTACCAGGAAAGCCCCATCAAGGATACCGATATGACGCTCGGCAAGTTGATGCAAGGGGCCGGCTACCAGACGGCCTTCCTGGGAAAATGGCACATGGGTGGAGACTACCTCCGGAAAGGCACTAAGGAGATTTACCGCAGCGCTGATCGCTCAAGGGCTGAACTGGATGTTGATATTTCTCGGATGGTGATTGGAAGCTTATCATGCAGTACGACCACAAGAATAAAGCATTCACCCCAAGCGCTCTTTTCAACCTCAGGGAAAACGTAAAAGAGTCTCCTGCCGGAGACCAGATAGATGACCCTGGGCAAAAGTCCCGCGTTGAAACAATGCTGGCGCAGTACACCTCCATCAGGGCAGGGAAGTTGCGTACGGGAGGTGATCATCAACCCGAGACGCCTTAATCAACGTTAAGCTTGCTGCTTACCAACCTTCCAAGGCGGATTCAACCGGTTCTCGCCACCCCAAAATAAGATCAACCGATTGCCGTCCGGATCGCGTAGGCGGGCCTCCCGCCACAGCCAGTTTCGGTCTGATGGGGGTTCGTCAAAGGTGATACCTGCTGCCACGAGCTTTGCGCACCGGTCGTCAAGGTCAGCACATTCGAAATAAACGTAAATACCTTCTCCGGTGGGAAGGTGATCCACTTTATGCACTGAGAAAGATGCATTTCCGTCCGGGCATACAAACCTGGCGTAATGTGGCATTGCCTCAACGATGAGTTCTAACCCCAGTTTCTGATAAAATGGAATAGAAACGTTTAGGTCTACTGAAGGGACGGTTACTTGATTTAGGGTCAT
>JBGCFZ010000356.1:0-11376 GCA_045110355.1 Lewinella sp.
CACACATACTTCCAGTTCCTGCGCACAGCCGTCGGTGAAGATCGGCACCAGTGGCGCAATGCCACCGGCCAGCAGGCGGGCGCGCAGCGCCGGAGCCATGCTGCCAGCGATGGTAGCGCCGGTCTCGGCGTCCACGCGGTAACAGCGACTGATGTTGTTGGGAAGGGTCGATACGTTGTTAGCATCAGACGCGAAGTCTACGCACAGCAGCGTTACGTCTGCGGGTACGAAGTCCGCTTCCGGAGACGTCTTGTCTTCGGCGTTAACTACACCCCAGCAGGTCTCGAAGTCCAGATCGAAGGGAGAGATCGGACGCTCGAACAAGAAGTTGCTGATCTCAAACTCGCTGTCTTCATCAGAAGCGACGGGGAAAAGACCGTCGTTCAACAGGGCGAACGTCAGGGTAGCACCGGCTTCAACGTCGAAAGAACGGCTACCACTTGCTTCGTCATTGAAGAATTCAGTCATGATGGCTACTCCCTCGAAGGAAGTCTCGATCACTGCGAAGTCACCGAAGATGCCGTCGAAAGGATCTACTCCATTGTAGGCAAAGTCGAAGCTGACTGTTCCCGTTTCGGCAAATTGGTAATCAACAATCGCATCGTTGAAGTCGAAGCCACTACCACCGGAGGTGAACGTCAGCGTCTCGTCCGTGAACACCACCGTGTTCGTCTGGCCGGCAACGAAGAACTGGTTCACTTCCCAGTTCTCTTCGGCAAGCTCGTTGGTGAAACCAACGGTAGGCTCATCGCCGTTGCTCGCAGGGCGGATCGAGTAAGTGAACGAACCACAGCCGTCAACGATCGGGCCGTTGCTTGGGTCGTTATCCTGTACCACGATGTCCCAGTTGAAGACATCGATACAGGCGATGTTGCCCACCAGCAGCATCCGTGGAATTACCAGCGCCTGGCATTCGTCGTTCAGCGTCAGGTTGATCTCGCCGATACAGGCCAGTTCTGGCTGGTTGAATTCTACCGTCACCGTAACCGGGGCAGTAGATACGTTACCGTTAACGTCCGTAGCAGTGATGATCACCTCTACGTCGCCGATGTCTTCACAGGTGAAGAGCAGTTGGCTGGCTTCCAGGCTTTCGATGCCACAGGCATCGGTGGCAGAAGCCAGGTCGGCTACCGTAAGGGTCGCCGTACCGTCGTCGTCACTCAGTACCACTGTTTGTGGGGTAGTCGTGATGACGGGGGGGATATTATCAATTACCGTAACGTTGACCGTACATTCCGAGGAATTTCCATTTTCGTCCGTAGCGGTAAGGCCGGCGGTAGCCATGCCATCACCTCCGATCACCGTCGCATTAATCGGGGCGTAGCGCAATTGCACACCAGTTCCCCAATCGTCTGTATCTCCGGTTCCAGCACTGGACCAACCAACCAGGCCAACGACAACGTGACCAGCGGGCACATACTCAACACCGGTATTCATTCCCCCCATGCCATCATTGATTTCAGCTCCGGCCGTTGCATTAACCGAATTGTCACCTCCGTTGATAATATATTCAATCGGTTGGCTATAGCCCCGGAAATTATCCAGGAAACCACCGATTCGTGCCTCTCCTCCGACTAATGGGCCTATATTGAAAGGTCCAGAAGGATCACCGCCTGCACTCGTACCAGAAATACAGGTACTCACCAGGTCAGTGCCCAGACTACCGTTAGGCATCAGTTCAGCGCACAGGAGATTCATCTGGTCAATGATGAGTCCTTGCCGACCTTCATAACCAACAGCCACAAAACCAGGTGGACAATCACAAGTTACCGTGGGTTCGGTGGCGTTACCACTGAGCCATTCGCTCAAGGAACCGGCTACCGGGCCGACAGAGAACGTCAATGTTTCTGTTTCGCTAACGTCATCACAGGTATAAGTACGAGCAGCAAGTACAATATCGATATCTACGGAATCCGTGCAGTTATCGGAAAGCGAAGCAATCAAGTCCGCAGGATCATCTATAGTGGATTCTCCGTTATCATCAAGGAAAAGGATGATGTCCTGGCAGGCAAGGGTTGGAGTTATTGTATCCAGCACCATAACGTTAACAACACAAACGTCACTAACATTACCTGCTACATCCGTATCAGTTTCATTGTAAGTAAAGGTTTCACCCGCATCATCACAGCTGAAGGCAACCAACGGATCTCCTACCATGGTAAGAGGTCCGGCACAATCATCTTCGGTTACGAGCAATTCGCCTGGAGCAATTGAAGTCGTCCCATTTTCATCCAGGTAGATGGTCGTATCGGTGACACAGGAGATGATGACTGGTGCGATTGTATCCTGGACAGTAAAGACTTGTTCATCCGAAACCACTCTCCCACAGAGGTCTGTGGCAGTATAGGTAAAAGTCAGGGTCGTTCCTGCGGTATTAGGGGTACCGTCCACAACCGGGCCGGTGACGGTTACATCACCCCCACAACTGGTCGTTGCCATTGCATCTGTCGGATCCGGGACAGGCATAACGCCGCAATCAATTAGACTATCCGCCGGAGCAATAATAGTTGGCGCCTCATTATTGAGGGTAATGGTCCTACGACAAGAGACGAAAGTTTCGCCAAGACATGGAGAAAAGCCTTTGTATATAAAGGTATATGTCGTACCGTCACAACCATCAATTCCGTTCAGCACGGGCCCTTCTATCTCAGAATTAGGCATTATGCCACAGTTGGCGCTAAGCCTCACATCGGCCATGCTAGCTACAGGGATGTCTGCTGGGCACATCACTACAGAATCCTGCACATTACAGACAATACTGAGGGAGGAAGAGTTGATCGTAAATACTTGGTCACAGGTAGCCGTGCGCCCATCAGGGTTCGTTGCCGTGTAGGTATAGGTATAGTTTGTTCCGATACAATTTTCTGGACCATCCACTACTGGGCCGGTGACGGTGATGGTGGCACAAGAATCTGCAATGACATCATCAGGGTTAACCATGATGTCTTCGAAACAACTGACCAATTCGCTCCCTGGGCAGGTAATGGTGACCGTGGTATCTATGACGGTGACGGAGGAAGTACAGGAAGCCTGGCCTTGTGTCACGGTGAATTCAACCGACGTGCCAACATCGGCACAAGTAACGATGGAGTCCGTGAGTTCAAGTCCCGTCTGATCACAAGTTCCCATGGCCAGCACCATAGGGCTGAGGGTATCGCGCCCGTCGTCGTTTAGTTGGACGGTGAGGTCGTTACACTCCAATTCGTTGGCACAGGCCTCTAGCATGAATTCAATTTCATCACCGAACTCGCCTGTTACCAATAGGGTATACGTCTCTCCTTCGGTGAAGGTTAAGTTATTGGTGGCGTCTCCAACGGGAACCTCACAGACCAATGCATCACAAGGACCACTAAAGATTTGTACATAAGCAGTTTCGCCCGACATGACCATTACATTAATCGGAACGGCGGGGGCCACGAAGTTGTAAAAGACCCCGTTGTCATACGCCACTACAAATCCAAGCCCAAGCCGGCAATCATCACTGACATCGTGCCCCAGGAAGGTAGCGTCATTGGTATTGGCCGTTACCATTTCCCCCAAGGCAATCATTTGTGCGTCTTCACAACGATCGTTAGCAGGTATGGAAGCTTCTTCTATGGAGATTTCAAAGTTGCCGGTTTCTCCGTTAAAACCCGTCAGGAAAATTAAATATTCCGTCCCTTGCGTCATGGGGGCCGCCAAACTAGAAGCAGCAAAATTGCCACAACCATCATCATTGGCCGTGAAACAAGTCAAACCGCCACAGCCGCCGGTATATACCGTAAGCTGGGTATCAAAAGCAGAGTTACAGGCATTTACGCGATAGTCACCATCAGCGGCCGGCGTAAAACTATACCAGACACCGTTTGGGGTGTAACCAAATAACCCAAAACAGCCAAACCCTGAGCTTGAAGCAGCACCAACGGTAGATCCCGTAACGGTTTCGCCCAACATAATGGTTTCTGCATCCGCACAAGCGTCATTTGCCGGCTGTGCCAACAAGGAAAGCCCGCTACAACATAGCAGGCAGAGCAGGGCCGTGCGGCCCCAGGTGGGTAGAAATTTCTTCATAATGTCGTCTTACTTCTGAGATTAAAAGAATGGGTCGAATAATATCTAAAAAGAATATGCGGATAAATGTTAATGCAAATTACATAAATTTAGCTGACAAAGCACAGCAAAACGCCTCATATCCCCCCAGAACACGTAGACTTACCTACTCCTAGTGCAGGGTAACTTCATCATTCCCCCCCAAAGGAGTGTGGCTTTGGTTATTAATCACAAGTACAGAGCAGTTTGGCCCTTCAGCATAAGTGCTGAGTAACCAAAGCCTGCTTCTAGGTCAACCTTGACCCAATTCTGACCATGCCCACCGCGGTTGAACGTACCTTCGCCGGGTATCCGGTCGTTTGCAGGGTGCCCTGCTTTTCCAACCTTCCCCTGCACCCGCGTCCTCGCCCAAAAAAGCCCTCGTGCTATGAAAAAGACATATATCCTAGCCCTCATCATGGTCATCGTTGCCACCGGACTAGTACTGACCGCTGGCGGTGAAGTCGCCCCCTACGCCAACTTCGAGAAGGCCGCCGAAACCGGTGAATCCGTCAAGCTCGTCGGTAATTTGGTCAAGGACAAGCCCATGGTGTTTGAGCCACTGAAGGACCCCAATAAATTTAGTTTCTTTCTTGAAGACCAGGAAGGCAACGAACGCGAGGTTATCCTGCTGAAAGGAAAACCACAGGACTTTGAAATGTCTGAATCCATCGTCCTCACCGGCCGAATGGAAGGCGAAAAATTCATCGCTAAGGACATTCAGTTGAAGTGCCCTAGTAAGTATAAGGATGAGGAATCTATGATTAAAGGCTTAGTAGAGTAGTCAATCAGTCAAGGAGTCAGGTAGTCAAAGAGTCGCTACCGCACTAGGATGCTCAATACATTCTTACTGGATCATGACTCTCTGACTCTCTGACTATTTGACTACCTGACTATTTGACTACCTGACTATTTGACTATTTGACTAATGGAGGAGATTACCTACATCAACGAACACCTTGGCCCCCGCCACATCGGCCACTTCGCTATGCTGCTCGCATTTTTTGCGGCTATCCTCAGTATGGTAAGCTACTTTTTGGCGACCCAGTACCGCGATGAAAAACTACGTGGCGGCAAATGGGCACGGCTCGGTCAGCTGAGTTTCCTGGCGCACGGTGCCGCGGTATTTACCGTGATCGGATGTATCTTCTACGCCATGCTCAATCAGTACTACGAATACCAGTACGTGAGCTCGCACGTAAGTGCGGACCTGCAACAACGCTATATTTTCAGTGCCTTTTGGGAAGGGCAGGAAGGCAGTTTTCTGCTCTGGATGTTTTGGCACGTCATCCTCGGTTACGTACTGATGGTAACGGCCAGAAAGTGGGAACGGCCAGTGATGGCAGTGCTTTGCTCGGTTCAGGTTGTCATTGTTTCCATGATCCTGGGGGTTCACTTTGGCATCGGTGACTGGATGATCAAGCTCGGTTCAAGCCCCATGCTGCTGCTCAGGGAAACGATCAATGCCCCCATCTTCCAACAGGCCGATTATGTGGCCCTTTTGAAAGGAAATGGCCTCAATCCTTCCCTTCAGAATTACTGGATGACCATCCACCCCCCCACCCTGTTTCTTGGCTTTGCCAGCACGGTAGTCCCCTTCGCCTTTGCGGTAGCTGGTTTGTGGACGGGCCAACATAAGGAGTGGCTAAAGCCCGCACTTCGTTGGTCTCTGTTCAGTGCTGGCATCCTGGGCATAGGCATTCTTATGGGCGCAGCCTGGGCTTATGAAGCGCTTAATTTTGGCGGCTACTGGGCCTGGGATCCGGTGGAAAACACCAGTCTTGTTCCCTGGCTGCTGCTGGTGGCCGGCCTACATACCAACCTGATCAGCCGTGCCACCGGGCAGGGCATTCGGGCGACCTACCTGTTCTACCTGTTCACCTTCGTGATGATCATTTACAGCACCTTCCTTACCCGTTCGGGCGTACTGGGGGACACCTCGGTGCATGCCTTTACGGAAATGGGCCTGGAAGCACAATTGCTGTTTTTCCTTGGGTTTTTCGGTCTTGGCAGTATGGCATTGATGGCCTGGAGGTGGAAAGGAATTCCCGTACCTGAAAAAGAGGAAGCACTTAGTAGCCGCGAATTCTGGATGTTCATTGGCAGCCTGGTGTTGCTGATGTCGGCTGTACTCATCACCGGTTCTACAAGCTTGCCGGTGTACAATGAGATCATGGAATATTTTAACCCTTTATTTGACGGGGTAACACTGACGGACCCAGAAGCACACCATAATCGGTTCCAGATATGGATCGGGATATTCATCGGCGTACTTTCAGGTATTGCTCACTTTTTACGATGGCGGGAGAAAGATTTTGGGAAGCACTGGAAGTCTTTCCTTACGCATACTTTGGGCGCGGTCGCAGGTGCAATGGTTCTTAGTTGGGCAACGTTGCAGTGGATCGACGCCGGCCCCTGGCAGTTTAAGCTTATGTTATTTAGTGGCTGGTTTGCTGTGTGGACCAACGTCGACTACCTCGTGCGTTTTGCCTTCAAAGATTTCAAGGTCTTTGGCAGTAGCCTGAGCCACGTAGGTTTCGGCCTCATGCTCTTGGGTATCCTGGCAAGTGGAGGCAACAAACGAATCATCAGCCAGAACCAGTTCCTGATGGAAGGCCTGAGTGAAGATGAAGAGTTGGAGCGGACCACCGTCATCCTGATCAAAGATGAACCGATGGTGATGGAGAACTACGAACTCACCTTACGTGGAGACTCTATCCACGGCTTCAATCGCACTTACTTCGTCGACTACAAACGACGTGACGAAAGTGGTAATGTAGTAGAAGAATTCCAACTGGAACCAAATCTGCTATACGATAAGACCTTTGAAAAGATTGCGATCACGAACCCCAGTACGAAGCATTACTGGGACAAGGACATCTTCACCGTCATCATGAGCCTCCCGCTGGAAGAGCAAAGCATCAAGGAAAAGCAAGCTAAGGAAGACAGTCTGAATTACAGGATCATTCCGCTGCTGGAAGGCGAGCAGTTGGCCTTTAAGGACACTTTGAAAATCCGACAGCCAGACACTTTCCTGGTGCGTAATTACCAGATTGCCCTCGAAGCCTTTGCCCGTACGCCGGACCACCCCGACTACGTTGCCGAACCCAACGACATTGGCGTGAGCGCTACCGTAGCCATCACCCGCAACGGTGCCGACACAGTGTTCCGGGAACAAATTGCCCTAGTCCTTCGGGAAGGGTTGCTCTACCACTACCCTGCTCAACTCAATGAGATCAGCACCCGGCTCAAGATCGATGAATCCGTATTCGATCAATTGTTGGTAGCGGAAGACGACTTGCAGTATCAGGAGTTCGTCGTAAAGCCGGGAACATCTTTCACCGTCGGCGACAAGCAGGTCACTTTCCAAAATTTTCAGCCAAATCCCCAAGTTGATCACTACACCCCTCGCGAGGGAGACATCGCCGTTAGTGCTCAGTTACAGATTGAGGCGACAGACGGCAGTACCGGTTCGCTGGAACCTGTTTTCATCATTCGAGACAAAGTCCCTAGCCGTATCCGTGATGAACAACGAGAGCTTGGGCTGTTCGCCAACCTGGTCAACCTCAATCCGGAAACCAGCGAAGCAACGCTTCTTGTGGCTGAGGCACCGCGCCGTGGTGCTTTGAAAATCCCGGTAGCCGTGGCCACCAACAGCTCACGATCCGACTGGCTGGCGCTGCAAGCCATCGAATTCCCCGGCATTAACCTGTTCTGGTTTGGCACCATCGCAATGATGGGCGGCCTGTTGATCTCTATGGTGTTTCGTATCCGGGAACGGAGAGTAGTAGGAACTAAAAACTAGGAACTAGGAGCCTGGTTACTGCTAATAACGGCGTAGCAACAAGTGGAGAAAAAATCCTTCACCCAGGGCACCGAATCAACTATCCCAGGAAGTTTGCGTGGGGTAAGCCCAAACTTCGTTTCATAGTTTGGGTTAATGAACCAGAGGTCCTTACGGTCGAAGCGGAAGCCTGCTTCTTCAGCTAATCGGGTAAATTTATCAATGCTGATACCGGTTTCCTTGATCTCCAGCATAGCCTCTACCTTCGCCTCTCCTTCACCAGCAGCACGCAACAGTCCTGCAAAGGCGCTGTTGGGCAATAAGTGAAACCACGGCAACTTATTCAACAACCGATGGCGCAGCACCTGTTGGTGACCGCCAAAAGGCATACGCCAGGGAGGAAACCCAAAAAAGATACGTCCGGTAGGCGTTAAGAATTTGTGGACAAACTTTAGGAATCGCCCCTGATCGTGGATGTGTTCTATGACATCGCGTAATATGATCAGGTCAAACTTTCCAAGTGCTTCGGCATCGCTGTCATAAATATCCTGAACGATCATCTTAATGTCCGCCCCTGGCAACATTTCCTTGATGTAACCAAGCCCCAGGTCGATTTTCACCTGATTAAAATCTACCCCCACACAAGGACAGCCCAACTCGAGAAAAGGGACCAGGTTGCCCCCTTCACCACTACCGATTTCAAAGATTCTGGTCGATGGAGAAATGGACATAACCTCCTGTACATAGGGCAGTACATGGCGGCGGGTCGTGACGACCTGCTCGTCGAAGTAACGGCGCTTATTAGTATGTCTATCCTGCATGGGCGCGAAGATAGTAATGTAGTTGGTTTGTATACCAGACTAAACGTGTTGATCGATCAGGATCATGTTGCCATCTGGGTCCGCTACCATAAGGCTGGCCGGGCCGGAGGTGGTTTCGTCGGCTTCAGTCATTAAGGCCAGGCCCTTGGCCTTCAGATCTTGTTGAATGGTACGAACATCGTCGAAACCGGGAACGGTGGCGGCGTTTTCATCCCAGCCAGGATTAAACGTTAGAATATTGCCTTCAAACATTCCCTGAAACAAACCGACCAGGGCTTTACCGTTCTTCATAATCAGGTAGTTCTTTGCGGCCTCACCGGCAAAGGCCTTAAAGCCCATTTTTTCGTAGAATTCTTTAGAGGCCATCAGGTCTTTTACACTGAGGCTGATGGAGAAAGCACCAAGTTCCATTGGAGTTGATTCTGGTTAAGGAAAGTTCCTAAAGTTACTGTTTTTCAGTTAGGTCCATCAACACTTGTGCGGAACCATCCAACCAATCTCATGACAAGTGCGGAGGAACCCACTTAATGCGGTAGCCGGTGCCGAACGGCCCCATACAGATAGGTGCCCAGTGTTGCACTAAGGATAACGATACCGATGGCCCAAATTCCTTGTCCCAGCAGGGTAAACATTGGCCCCGGGCAAGCACCGGTTAAAGCCCACCCCAGGCCGAATATGGTGCCACCAAACAAATAACGTGGTATGCTAAAGTCCTTATTATTTAGGTGCAAGTCTGTTCCCTTATAGGTCTTGAAATCAAACCGTTTCATCAGCGCCACTCCGATGGCGCCAAGTACAACGGCAGTACCAATGATGCCATACATATGGAAGCTTTCAAAACGGAACATTTCTTGAATGCGGTACCAGGAGATGGCCTCGGATTTGGTCATTACAAAGCCAAAAAAAGTACCAAGAAGGAGGTAATAGAAGAGTCTCATATCGATTGGTTTTTAGAGGCTGAGAATGAAGGGGAGAAAAATCCAACTCATCATCAAGCCACCCAGGAAAAACCCGACGACGGCGATGAGGGAAGGTAGTTGTAGGTTAGACAGGCCACTGATGGCGTGTCCGGAAGTACAGCCACCCGCCCAGCGGGTGCCAAAACCAATCAGTAAGCCACCACCAACCAGGGAGACGAGTCCGCGAAAAGTGAATATCTGATCCGTCGCAAAAAGCTCTGGCGGGACATAACTTGAGGAGGTACCGGTAGCAGCAGGAGGTGTGATCCCAAGGCCCTCCAGCCAGGTGGCGGTCGCCGTTGAGATCTCCACGGGATCAGGGTTGGGGAAAACAAAAAAAGCCAGGAATCCGCCTAGTACCGCACCGCCTACGAATAGCAGGTTCCAGCGCTGGGCCTTCCAGTCAATCTTGAAAAAATCGTAACGGTTACCTGCACCAGCAATTGTACACATTGTACGTAGATTGGAGGAGACCCCGAAGGTCTTACCAGCGTATAACAACAGGAACATCGTAAGCGCAATCAAGGCTCCACTGATGGACCAGTGCCAGCTGGTGGATAGATAATAATGTATTGTATTCATTTTGGAGCAAGGGGGTATAAACAGAGAAAACAATCGATTAGTAAGGACAGTTGTAAGTTTGCCCAGTGCAAAGTTGTCGTTATCCGACGAGCAACACCTGACTCACTCATGCCTATCTCTTTTGTAGTCGCAAAAGTCATGAGAAGAAAAAGAGAAGTATGTGATGCTGATCACACGGATACTTTAGGTAAGACACATTCCCTAACAAATACTACTTTCACGAGGCAAACCAGCTATTATTATGGAGGAAAGAATTCAGGAAGACCATTACGTAAAGCGCAGTAATTGGCTGCGCGCCGCTGTCTTGGGAGCTAATGACGGCATCCTTTCAACTGCCAGTGTTGCGGTTGGTGTAGCTGCAGCCAGTGTTACAAGAGAACCCGTTATTCTGGCGTCGGTTGCCGCTCTGGTGGCCGGCGCACTGTCTATGGCCGCCGGAGAGTACGTCTCGGTCAGTTCCCAGTCTGACCTCGAAAAAAGTGACCTTGAGCGGGAGAAGAAAGAACTGGAAACCATGCCGGAAGAAGAACTGCAAGAGCTGGCTCAAATTTATGTAGAACGGGGCCTACGACCAGCTACGGCCCTGGAAGTTGCCCAGCAATTAACCGATCACGATGCACTGCTGGCCCACGCACGTGATGAATTGGGGATCAGTGATCTTACTGAAGCCAACCCGTTGCAAGCAGCCCTGGCCTCGGCCGGTGCTTTCCTTGCGGGTGGCATCTTACCCGTACTTGTTTCCTTTTTTTCTCCACTGGAATGGATGGTCCCGGCACAATATGTTGCCGCCATCCTCGCCTTGGCCCTGCTCGGCTACGCAGCCGCCACTACCGGAGGAACTCCTGCCTTTAGACCCATCATCAGGATTACGTTTTGGGGGACGGTGGCTATGGGGTTGACTGCGTTGGTGGGGTATCTTTTTGGGGTTAATATTTAGGGAGTAGTCATTCACCCCGGATCGGATACAGGCTGCTATGCGTGCCTACCTCTGGGGTTATTCAGGGTAGACTCCTACGGAGTTAGAGCATGTCTAAATTTAACACTTTGGGCTACCTGCGCCACCACGTAGTAGCAGCGAAGCTAAATATCGTCCTGCATTTCGTTGCTGCATCGGTCACTTGGCTATGGCCAAGCTCCCTCTTTGCGCCTCATTCAGAACAAT
>JBGCFZ010000357.1:0-3602 GCA_045110355.1 Lewinella sp.
AAAGCCTGATAACTGACCCCTGGAAACTGAATACTGCACCCAAACCTCTCCTTGCACCTGCGGCCGCGCCCCAATTGGCTTTGGTCCTGATAAATTAAAAGTCTTACCACACATATGTTACTTCTCCACACCCTTCGCACCGAAAAAGACCGTGTCCTTGCCGGACTGGCCAAACGCCAGGTCGCCGACGCTGAAGCCACCGTTGACCTGATTATTGCCCTCGATGACCAACGCAAAGCACTACAAACCAGTACTGATGGCCTGTTGGCCGAACGTAATAAACTGAGCGGAGAAATTGGTGCCCTGATGAAAGCAGGCAAGCGCGAAGAGGGCAACGCTATGCGGGAGAAAGTAAACGCCATCAAAGAGGAGGCAACTGCCGGAGAAGAGGAGATGAAAGTCGTGAAGGCTAAAATGGAGGAGGCGCTGCTCAGCCTGCCCAACGTCCCTCATCAACTGGTCCCTGCTGGCGTAACTGAAGAGGACAACGAAATTTTCAAGCCCTTCGCCGGCGATCTTCCCACCCTGCCCGCCGGCGCAAAGCCCCACTGGGAGCTGGCTGACGAGTACGGTATTTTCGACCTGGAACTAGGGGTAAAAACCACCGGTGCCGGGTTTCCCGTCTTCACCGGCCAGGGAGCCCGCCTGGCCAGGGGACTGGTCAATTACTTCCTCGATAAAAATACAGCAGCTGGTTATACGGAGTTCCAACCACCGCTGTTGGTCAATGAAGCCAGTGCCCGCGCCACTGGTCAGTTGCCCGATAAAGAAGGACAGATGTACCACTGCACGGAGGATGATTTCTACCTGATCCCCACGGCCGAGGTTCCCTTAACCAATCTTTACCGCGACGTTATCCTCGATGCAGACGAGTTCCCAATTAAAATGACGGGGTACACCCCTTGTTTCCGTAGGGAAGCAGGCAGCTATGGTGCCCACGTACGTGGCCTCAACCGTGTCCACCAATTCGACAAGGTCGAGATTGTTCAGTTGGCCCACCCCGATAACAGCTATGCATTACTTGATGAGATGGTGGCACACGTTGGCAACCTGCTCGACGAACTGGGCCTGCCGTTCAGAATTCTCCGTCTTTGTGGTGGCGACCTCGGGTTTACAAGCGCCATGACTTTCGACTTCGAGGTATGGAGTGCTGCTCAGGAGCGGTGGCTCGAGGTCAGCAGTGTCAGCTGTTTCGAGACCTTCCAGAGCAACCGCCTCAAACTGCGGTATCGGGCAGAGAAAGGTACCGAACTGGCACACACCCTCAACGGTAGTGCCCTGGCCCTGCCACGCATCATCGCTGCCCTGCTAGAAAACAACCAGACGGAGGATGGTGTTATCTTGCCGGAAGTACTCCATCGCTATCTAGGCATGAGCAAACTCGTTCGTAAATAATCCGATCGGGTGTGACTTGATGGCAGAACAGTTCGTCCAAAAAGTAACAGACTAAAAATACTACATACATGTTCTCCGGTCCCTACGCCATTTATATCATCATCACCATGGTTTTTGGTGGCATCGGTATGTTGGTCAGCAATCGCCTCAAAAGTAAATTCAAGCAGTACGCCAAAGTACCCATGACCAATCAAATGAGTGGGGTTGAGGTAGCACAAAAGATGCTGGATTACTACAAAATCCGTGACGTGAAGATCGTTCAGGGTAAGGGTTTCTTATCCGATCATTACAACCCGACGACGAAAACAGTGAGCCTGAGCCCAGATGTTTATCAGGGCCGCAGCGTATCAGCAGCGGCCGTTGCTGCGCACGAATGTGGCCACGTGATACAACACGCCGAGGCGTATACCTGGCTGACTTTTCGCAGCAAGATGGTGCCGGTAGTCCAGTTGGCTGGCCGGGCCCAGGGTTTCCTGCTCATGTTTGCTTTTGGTGGGCTGGCCTCCGGTTTTGGCGGTGTTCTGTTTCAGATCACCGTGGCTGCCTTCCTCATCACCACCCTATTTGCGCTCGTCACCTTACCCGTAGAGTTTGACGCAAGTAAGCGCGCACTAGCCTGGCTTGATGAAACGGGCGTAGCCACCGGCATACAGCACGAGGGTGCAAAAGATGCACTTTGGTGGGCAGCGATGACTTACGTTGTTTCGGCACTTTCCGCCCTAACGGTGCTCATCTGGCTGGTGCTGCAGTCTCAGAACCGTAGGTAATCAAAATTTTGTTCGACTAATTCTTTATTTTTGGCCCGCACCTGAATGGCCATTTAATATCAGCTGACTTTTCGGGCGCGGCCGCAGGTGCAAAGTCGGGTTAATGAACAGCCACGTTTTCCCGGCATTCCAAGGATACCAACTAAACAACCAACAACACCTCCAACGATGGACGAATTATTAGGCGAACAGCTAGAAGAAGCCAAAATGCTGATGGACGAAGCCATCGAGCACCTCGAACGTGAACTGCTAAAGATCCGTACCGGCACGGCCAGCCCGGCTATGCTCAATGGTCTGTTGGTAAGTTATTATGGTACTAAAACTCCGATTCAACAGGTGGCCAGTGTCGGTACTGCCGATGCCCGAACGCTTACCATCAAGCCTTTCGACAAATCTGCCATGGGAGACATTGAGCGTGCCATCTTTGAGGCCAACCTGGGCGTAACGCCCATGAACGACGGCGAGATGATCCGCATCAATATCCCACCGCTGACGACCGAACGCAGGAAGCAACTCGCCAAGCAAGTGAAAGCCGAAGGTGAAACGGCTAAAATTTCCATTCGCAACGCCCGGCAGGACGCCATGAAGGCGGTCAAAGACGAAGTCAAAAACGGCTACCCCGAAGACGCTGGCAAGCGTAAGGAGGAGGAAGTCCAGGGCTGGGTCAATGGCTACAATAAGAAAGTAGACCAGACCGTAGAGAATAAGGAGAAGGATGTGATGACGCTGTAGTAAAATAAACATCCACCTCTCTTCAAATACCGAACAGCTCTTCTCCAAACTATGGAGAAGAGCTGTTCAGGTTTCACGAGCCTTTCCTACCTTAGCCCCATGCCCACCCCAGCCCAAAACTACGCCCGCTCCAAAGCTTACCTGGCCAACGAAGTAACCGCTGCTCCGCAGGAGCAGGCCGAAGAACTTCGTGACCTCCTCCGCTACCACGAGTGGCGGTATTACGTACAGGACGACCCCGTGCTGAGCGACTTCGAATACGATACCCTCTACAAGCAGCTTGAAGCCCTCGAAGCTGCGGACCCCGGCCTGGTGACGCCCGACAGCCCGACGCAGCGCGTCGGCTCCGACCTGACTGGCGACGCCGTAAGCGTCGCCCACCTCGTCCCCATGCTCTCCCTCGGCAACAGCTATAACGCCGAGGACCTGGGAGAATTCGACAAGCAGGTAAAGCGGATGCTGAACATGGAAGAAACGGCTCCACTGGCCTATGCCGTAGAGCCAAAGTATGATGGCGGCACCATCGTCCTGGTCTACGAAAATGACCAATTGGTACGCGCAGCCACGCGGGGCAACGGCGTCCTGGGAGAAGAGATGACCCACAACGCCCGCGTGATCCGGTCCATTCCGCTGTCGGCCGAATTCAGTAAATACGGCTTGCATAAAGTAGAAGTTCGTGGAGAGGTCATCATCCGCAAAGACCGCTTC
>JBGCFZ010000358.1:0-5601 GCA_045110355.1 Lewinella sp.
GTCAAATTTTAGCCGCAGGTAGGCATGGTATTCCCGATTAAGGACATAATCCACTCCGGGGAAGGCAATGACTGCTGCATTAAGGTTTCGGGCAGACAGGCCTCCTTCTATTTGATCCGACTGGTAAAAGATTCCCGCTCCCAGTGAAAGGGAACTGTTGTCCACCGCTCCGGTTGGCAGCAAATCATCGTTATGGATAATCGTATTCGGGTCTTCGTAAGTGCCGTCAGGGGTCCTTAAAATGCTGCCATCCAGACCAAGTTGCAACATTCTGGCCGATAGCCCGACTGACCAAACCGAAGCCCCTCTTACCAACTGATAGTTATAGGAGACACCAAAACTGTTCAGCTGACGTGCACCAAGTTGGTCTCTTTCGACCTCAATACCAAAGCCGCTACTCAAGTAATAGATCGGCAGGTGCGCGCTCAGCCGCTGGCCCACCGGTTGGCCTTCCAGGCCCGCCCATTGGGTTCGGTAAGCTCCCGTTATGCTAAGTGAATTGTCAAGCCCCGCATAAGCAGGATTAAACTGTACGGGATCCTGCCAGGGCATACTGTATTGAGCAAATTGCTGGCCCTGCATCAGGAAGCCCAGCAGTAGCAGGGGAAGCACAAAAAGTATCCGTTTGGCCATTGGGTCCGGTTTTAAAGCTGAGGGGTAAGTTACCTACGCTGCGGAGATAACGGAGAAATCGGGCTGCTGGTTCTTACTTGGTACAAACCAACGCATATCGGGAAGATAACGGTTATTCAACAGGGAAACGTCTTCACACAACGTTTCGGTCATTACAATCGACGGTACCCGTCGGTGACACGACAGGAAAGAGGACCTTACCCACGGTGGTTAGTCCATTGATGCAAGACTTTTCAAAAGTGCATAAGGTGGCGCGGCCGCAGGTGCAAAAAAAGTTATGGAAGCAAACATCTGCAGTCGCCAGTTTGTCCAAAAAGCCTGCTCCTTACCGGTATTTGCACCTGCGGCCCCGCCAAAAAAGCCTTTCACCCGCTAAAACCCATTACTCGTAGAAGAAATGTTCTTCCACAAAAACCGTTTTTTACCTTGCTGTCAACAGTTCAACCAGCTATGATGTCAGCCTTTTCCCGTGCCTTCGCCGAGACCTTCCGCAACCTACGCACCAATTTTTTCCAAACCTTTCTTTCCGTTCTGGGCATCATCATTGGTGTTGGGGCGCTGGTGGCTATGCTGGCCATGATTGATGGGCTGGAGGCCTACGCTAAAGAACAAATTTCAGAAGGCAGTTCGCTCGAGAACCTGCTCGTCAGGGCCAACACCGGTACACGAATCGATGGGATTTATACTAACCGGGATACCATTGCAACCATCGACGAAGCACTGGTCTCCCGACTAGCGGACTCTCTTCCCTACGCAGCAACCATGCAGCTCACCTATAATAATTCCACCATAGGTTATACCGCAGACAGTACGAAGATGGGCCTCCGATACCAAGCCTATACGCTACCTAGCCTTGCCCCACTACCCGATAGTTTTCTACTGCATGGTCGTTTTCTCACCGAAGCCGATGCCGATAAACGGCTTGCCCTCGTAGATGAAACCGTAGCTGGACGGATTGTTGGGGATGTAGGGTCAATCGATCAAGCCATCGGTCAACATATTTATTTACTGGGCGACTCCCTGGCCGTGGCCGGAATCATTAAAGCCGATGATCCGGAACGACTATCCATTGGAATGCTCCTTTCCTCCCTGAATCGTCTCACCGACGCACCTACGCCCTACCCTACCCTTAATATTGCCCTCGACGACGTTAATGAAGTACTCGCCGCCCAAGAATTCACCGATGGTTGGATGAAAAGGCAGTTTGTTGACATTGCCGATCCGGTCGAAAGCTTTACCCGTACGGGCTATCTTGAACAGCTGGCGCAAGGCCTTCTGGTATTTCGTATGGTAATGGGCTTCCTCATCGGTATTGCCGTAGTGGTTGGCGGTGTGGGCGTCATGAATGTACTACTGATGTCTATTTCGGAACGTACTCCGGAAATCGGCGTTCGCAAGGCAGTGGGCGCCAACCGAGGGAACATCATTACTCAGTTTTTATCAGAATCCGTTGCCATTTCAGCAATTGGCTGCTTTTTCGGCGTTTTCCTGGGCATGGCGGTAGCTTTAATTGCGGCGCCTATCCTCAATTATTTTGTCGAAGACCTGGAGTTCCGTGCCATTTTCTCCCTAAATACGCTATTTATCGTATCTGCAGTAGCCCTTCTGATTGGTGTTATTTTCGGTACCTATCCTGCCCGTAAAGCTGCGGGGCTCGATCCCGTGGTGGCTATTCGGAGGTAGTCAAGTAGTCAAGTAGTCAAGTAGTCAAGTAGTCAAGTAGTCAAGTAGTCAAGTAGTCAAGTAGTCAAGTAGTCAAGTAAATTTTGCCAGGCTACATTGCCAAATTTCGGGCAGCTTTTTCAAAAAAATGCCTATCTATATTAATTAGCACAGCAAGCCTCTTTTGCGTCAGCACTATCTGACTATCTGACTGTTTGACTGTTTGACTCCCTGCCTATTTGGCTACTAGACTAAACTCCTCCGTTTCCCCGTAGCCAGATCCACCAACCGCCCTCCCTTCTCAGCAACAAATCGCTGGATAATCCGCGCAGTGTCCGGGTGACTCTCTAAGTATTTTATGTCTTCGACGATGGATGCTGCGTCGTGCGCTTCCTCCTTATTCACGTAGGTAAAGCCCCGGTATTTACCGTTCTGGACTAAGACCACTGCTTCTTCGTCGTGCGTTCTTCCACGATCAAAGAGCAGGAAGTCGTAGTCAAAGACGTTGCGAAGGTGAAGACGAGCCTCTTCCGCCCTAAGGTTGTATTCTGCAGGACTTTCAACACCATGACAAGCCCCCCGGCACTGCTTCAGGTGAAAGTAAAAACAAATGTTACCGCTTTGTTGCTTGGTCAGTATACCGCAGAGTTCTTGCTGTTTGCGGACGAAATCCAACCGTCCCTTAGCCCGGGTAAGGGTTGGAAACTCACTGATAACATCTTCTTCCTTACGCACCTGGGCCGTATTCTTCACGATATCGAAACACCGATAGCCGCCTTCGTTAAGTTTTGAGATGATGGCATACGCGAATTTCGTACGTCGTAACGCACGATTGATTCCGGGTTGCAATCGTTTAATCTCTTCACTTTCGTGAAGAAGAGCGACCAACTCGGACCCCGTCAGCTCGAAAGTAATCTCTGCCACCTGGCTGGCAATCAGTTTCCCCTTTCCCGACCGATCGTTGAAATGTTGAGCGACGCGAGAACGAATGTTTTTGCTTTTACCCACATAGATTACCCGGCCGGTATCATCATGAAAATAGTAAACTCCGCATTCGTCTGGCAAATTTTCAATTTGCGCCAGCTTCATTTGCTTTGGTAATTTCGTCTCGCTGATGCCTTGGTTAACCAGTAACGAAATCTGTTCTGCGGAGTCCGGCCCGGCGAGACAAAATTGTAGTAACTCCGTGGTAGCAGTAGCATCCGCCAGGGCCCGGTGATGGTTCTCCAGCCGGATGCCGAAATGTTTCACCAGGTTGCCGAGGCTGTAAGACTTGAGGCCAGGGTAGGTTTTTCGCGTCAGGCGAACGGTGCAGAGCTGTTTGCGGGTGAACGTATAACCGAGGCGGCGGAATTCCTCCTTAACAAAATCATAGTCGAAGCGAGCGTTATGTGCAACGAAAATCCGATCTTGGGTCAATTCTACAATCCGCTTGGCGACTTCATGGAATTTTGGTGCATCCTTCACCATATCCATCGTTATTCCGGTTAATTCCGTGATCCCAGCCGGGATATATGTTTCCGGATTGAGGAGCGTCTCGTAGGTTTCAGTTACCTTTTCCCCGTCAAAGATCACAATTCCGATCTCGGTGATCCGGCAGCGGCTGGCTTTGCCGCCCGTGGTTTCCACGTCGATGATTGCGTATTCTTTGTTTTTCATTTTGAGTGACTACATTAGTAGGTAGTGGGAAGTCAGAAATAATTGACGTAAGACCGGTAGTAATCTTTATGCGACATCCACCGACTACTTACTTACTAAATACTAATACAATGGCCAAGGTAGGTATATTTTTTTGTTTTCTACTTGCAATTACCGCAAATTGTAGTAACTCCACTATCTCTGATCAGGCGCGGACGCAGGTGCAAGGAGAAAAGACAGAGGAGCCAGCCGGGACAAGCTCCCCTCCAACTTCGGCTACGCCGCCGGCCCGGCCGGCCGCTTGGGAGACGAAGACCTACGTCCCCCAGCTGAGGGGCAAGCGCGTCGCGTTGGTCGTCAATCAAACCTCCACCATCGGAGGTACACACTTGGTGGACAGTCTGCAAAGTCTTGGGTTGGATATTAAAAAAATCTTTGCCCCCGAGCATGGTTTCCGGGGAGGTGCAGACGCTGGCGCCACCATCCATGATGGCATTGATGTCCGCTCCGGTCTTCCGATTAAATCACTCCATGGTAAGAACAAAAAGCCTTCTGTTGCTAACCTTGCTGATGTCGATGTGATCATCTTCGATATTCAGGACGTTGGTGCCCGATTCTATACCTATATATCGACCCTCTTCTATGTCATGGAAGCTGCCGCCGAGCAAGGAAAAACCGTGATGGTCCTCGACCGGCCAAACCCAAACGGACATTATACCGCCGGCCGGACGCTGAACTTCCCCAGTGCTCAAAGTTTCATCGGTATTGCGCCCATCCCCGTAGTACACGGAATGACGGTGGGTGAGTTTGCCCGAATGGTAAACGGTGAAGGCTGGCTGGCCGGAGGCGTCCGGTCCAAACTGGAGGTAATTTCCATGCCTGGCTATGACCATCACCAGGCCTATGAGTTACCGATTCCACCTTCCCCGAACCTACCTAACCAGCACAGCATTTACCTCTACCCCAGCCTTTGTTTTTTTGAAGGAACCGCCGTCTCGGCGGGTCGGGGAACCCGCAAGCAATTTCAGCTGTACGGACACCCAAAACTTCGGTATGGAGACATCCGCTTCACCCCCACGCCGGGCCCAGGAAGTGCCGACCCTAAACTGAACGGAGAGCTTTGCCGGGGCGTCGACCTAAGTAAGATGAGTCTTGATGAGCTCTACAAGACCGAATGGCAGCTGGAACATCTACTTCGGGCCTACCGGGACCTAACCGATCAGGGCATCAAGTTCTTTACCCGTCCGGATCACTTTGACCTGCTGGCCGGAGGCCCCGAACTGCGGACCATGATTAAAAACGGCAACGAGCTGGACCAAATCCTGGCCAGTATGGTAGATAATACCGCCGCCTTTACCCAACTGAGAGCGCCGTACTTGCTGTACCCTTAGCTGGCTCCCGGTGGCAGTTAATATGACACCGCTTTAACCCTACCCTTCCTGCTCCTAATCCTGTTTTTGCACCTGCGGCCGCGCCAAAATGCCCTAACTTAACATCTGACGATTAATCACCTCTTACAATCACCCAATTATGAAGTATTGTCTGATACTGGCTATTGCCCTTTTCTCCACGTCCCTCTCTGCTCAGGAATTTACTGTCCCCAAAGACTTTCAACTCGAAACAGAAGCAGACTACCTTGCACAGAATGACAACATCGTCGCAGCAGTT
>JBGCFZ010000359.1:0-9514 GCA_045110355.1 Lewinella sp.
ACTGATACTTTTAATGCCTGCCTTGATCCGGAAGTCACCGTCCCTTCTCCCCTGGTTGGGCAGCAAGATGGTGAATGGTTAAAGCATTGCCACACCGTTGGCGTCAACGTACGGACGATCGGCGATTTCTGGAAGGTTCTGCACTACGCCATCACTTTGCCAGACCACATCAGGGGCGTCCATCTCCTCCCTATATGGGAGCCGGGGGTAGTGGGCAGCCTCTACGGCATGGCCAGTTGGGAGCTCAATCCGGAGTTCCTGAGCTCGGAGATGCGTCGGATGTTTCCCGGCCTTTACCGAATAGAAGATCAGCTAACCGTAGTCGTCAACTTCCTCCATGCCATGGGTAAGGTCGTTGGGATGGACGTTATCCCGCACACCGATCGATACAGTGAGATGGTACTCCTTAACCCGTCGTACTTCGAGTGGTTGATCCGGGACGACCTTCTCATAGCCGACCATCGGGAACACCTGCACGAGGAGGCGGAATCGGCCATTCTGGAATGGCTACAGCGGCGCGGACCGGCGCAGCCGGCCTACGCCACCGTCGGCCCTTTCTGGCAACTTCCTGCCGACAAACGCCGTCATTTGCTCTTCGGCCTGCCGGAAGACTACGGCGGGCGGCAAGGCCGCCGCATTGATCTGGTCGACTGGCTCTATCACCGGGGCCTCGAGCCCGTACCGGCCACCATGGCCCCACCCTATCGGGGTCTGGTGGTTGACCCCGACCCTTCTGCGAAGACCGTAGATTATGCCGGACGGGTATGGCGGGATTACAAATTCACCGAACCGACGGAAATGAGCCGGGCCTTCGGCCCGCTGACCCGCTTCAAGCTCTACGGACGGAAAGACGAAAACCAGGACTGGGCCATCGATTTTGACCAGCCAAGAACGGACGTTTGGGCCTACCTGACGAGTAAGTACGCTGAACAACAAGCGCGCTACAATTTCGACTTCATGCGCGGCGATATGAGCCACGTACAGATGCGGCCAGGTGGCGTACCGGAAACGGCGGATGAATGGTACGATCCCTTGCGGGCGGTGAAACGTAAAATTCAGGAAACAACACCACATTTTGCCTACTTCGCCGAATCTTTCCTGGCGGAGCCAGGATACATGGCCTATGGCGACGAAGTGGAGCACCTGGAACGCAGCGAGGCAGAAGTTACCCTTGGTAACCTGCAATCAACCGTACCCAATGCGGAGGATTTCTGGGAGATGGCCGACCACTATATGCACGTCGCAGCGTCGCGGTCCGTCACGCCGGCGTGGACCGTCATTACCGGAGACAAGGACGATCCCCGTTTCGATCACTTCCACCACCACGGCGAAGTAGCACGGATGTTTACGGGGCTACTACTCGGCGTTCTGCCGATGTATTTCAGCCTTGGTTTCGAGCAACGGGACCGGCACTTTGAACGGGCAGCGAACGAGGTATACTCCAAGCTGTACGTATTTCAGGAAGACCGGGGAGACAAGGCCGTAAGCGGCCCTTTTCAGTGGGGTGCCAATCTGGACCTATTCGGTAAATTGACGGACCTGCACCGCTTTGTGTCGGGCGTGTTACCGCACCTGGGGACAACGGAGTTTCCTACACCGGAGAAGGTGGTCCCTCCACATTTTTTAGGCGCGGACGCAGGTGCAGCGGAAGTTGATAAAGGCAGGGTCCTCTACTGGGTTCGCCCGGCTACCGACGGTGAAGGCGCGTACTTATTCGTCGTTTCCTTCTCACCAACGCCCCTTAAAGACATCGCCGTCTTCGCAGGCGAGAAATGGACCAGTGCCGATCTGCTTTTTGCAACGGATGGGCAAGAACATGAGTTGCTGACAATAGCGGAAGGGACGCTTTCGCTGGAAGACCTGGCGGGGGGACGGTGTTATTTGTTGGGTTGAGTATCCGGCCTTCCTGATGCAGTCCACTATCGTATTATAAGACCGCTCTTGTTGGGAATGACACCTGACCTGGAACCTGGAGGTAAAGTACCTAATGGCTGATCAATCCCTGGTTGTCTCCTTAATAAGGCTCGGTTGTCCCGCAACCTCCAAAGAAAAAATGTCTGGCCGTCCGTAGTGCCCCATCACGTCAAAATCCATTTGTGCGCGGGAGATGTCTTCCAGGTCCAGCTTGGCTTTGAGGACACCAGCTTGGCCAAAAAGCGGGCCAGCGATGATCTCCCCGAGTGGAGACACGATCACGCTACCGCCAGGGCACATGTCTTCCGGTTCATTGAGCACCAGTGCCTGGTGCTGTTCGGTGTACATAGACTTGGTGAAGTATTGGTTGCACCCCAGTACAAAGCAACGGCCTTCAAGGGCAATATGGCGCATGGTTGAGGTCCATACTTCCCGGGAATCAGCGGTAGGTGCCAGATAAATTTGGACGCCTTTTTGGTACATGGCCATCCTGGCCAACGGGAGGTAGTTTTCCCAGCAGATCAAGCCTCCCAGTCGGCCGATCCCGGTTTGCACTACAACCAGGCTTTCACCTGCGGCCTCGCCCCAAAAAACACGCTCGGTGCCCGTTGGCTTGATTTTGCGGTGCGTGGCTAGCAGGCCATCCGTCGGAGATACATACAACATGGAGCAGTACAGCGTACCGCCTACCCGCTCCGTCACACCAATGACGAGGTACACTTCGTGTTCCCTGGCCATGGCTTCCAAACGAGCACGATCATCGGTAGCCAAATCAATGCTACAGTTCAGATAGTCTGCGTACAATTGGCGGCCTTCATCGGATCTACTACCCACCACCGCTCCAAAATCAAAGCCACGGGGATAGCCCGGGATGAACGATTCAGGAAAGACCAACAGGTCACAATCCTTAGCGTGGCGGGCCACCAATGCTTCCGTCTTGACCAGCGTAGCCTCCTTATCAAAGAAAACCGGACTATCCTGGATGACGCCTACCCTGACTTGCATAATACTTGTTTGTTACTCCACTGGTTCGGCTTCCGAGGGCTCTTCTTCCCGGTACTTCGAGAACATCTTTTCCAGCAAGCGAAGCTTGATGGGCCGGGGGAACAACTTGCCCAGAAAAGCCATCAGCTTAACCAGGAACCCGGGGCGGATTACAGCTTTACCATTGAGCATACCGCTAATGGCTTCGGGAGCTAAGTCTTCGGGCATCGTCACGGCGATCTTGGCCAAGGTACCCATCGCTTTTACGCGCTTGAGGCCGTCCTCATTAGTGATGACGGGACCGGGACACAGCACGGAAACACTTATGTCGTAATAGCGAAACTCTTCCCGGAGTGCCAGGGAATAGTTGTAGACGAAAGCCTTTGTTCCTGTGTATACCGTCTTGTATGGCAGCGGCAAAGTAGCTTCTACACTACTCATATTGAGTACACCGCCCTTTGTTTTCTTAAGGACCGGCAGCAATGCATACGTCAGCTCCACCATTACCTGGTTGTTGAGTTGCATCATCGTGCGGTATTCCCCCCACGAGGTATTCTCGAACAAGCCGCCGCGGCCAAAGCCCGCATTATTAATGAGGTATTTTGGCATTACGCTCGCCTCGCTAAGCCAATCCAAAATTTTTGCAATAGCGCCCTCTTCAACGAGGTTGAGCCCAAGGGTGAGGTAGGCCGCTCCGGAGATACCGGCCAATTCCTCCTCCATATGCCGAAGGTCGGCGTTGGGCAAAGCGACGATGGCTACGCCTAATCCACGCTTTACGCATTCCAGAGAAAGTGCCCGGCCAATGCCGTGGCTGCCACCAGTTACCAGAACCCAGTTGGGGGTACTTGAATTTGTAGATTTCGTCATTGTCGTAAAAGTGCCGGGAATGTGGATAAATTCGGGCGCAAAGCTACGGACTATTAATTAAGCAGACAGTCCATTTATTCTTCCCTGACGGCACCTTAAATGACCCACAAGATCAACCTTTTCTAACGGGCTTAATGCAGGTTTTCAGCATTACCTCCGCCGATTAACCGCCCTAAGCGACAAATTCACCCTCCCTGCCCTTCACCCTTTTTTGCACCTGCGACCTCGCCTAATAATGTACATCCTGCAGGTTTTCTTACCAGCATTTCGGTCAGTCTTTGCTCAGGAAACAGCGAATTTTCGCCAACTTTAATCAAAAGTCATACCTTAGCCGCTCAAACAAGCATTAAAGCCAGATTATGCCTTACAGTACGATCACCGGAATCGGCCATTACGTGCCCAAAAACGTTGTCACCAACCAGGACCTCACCAAGGTCATGGAAACCAGCGATGAATGGATCCGCGAGCGGACCGGCATCGAAGAACGCCGTTACATCACCAAGGGAAAAGAAACCACCACGACTCTAGCCCTGGAAGCCAGCCTAAAGGCCATTGCCGACGCTGGCATAGATAAGGAAGACATTGACTTCATCGTCTTTTGTACCCTCAGCCCCGACTATTACTTTCCAGGAGCTGGTGTACTGCTGCAACGTGAATTAGGTATCGCGAAAACAGAAATTGCTGCGCTCGATATCCGCGCCCAGTGTTCCGGTTTCGTTTATGGCCTTACGACTGCGGACCAGTACATTAAATCTGGCATGTACAAGAAAATCCTCGTGGTAGGTGCTGAAGTCCACTCCGTTGGACTTGACTTCACAACGCGCGGCCGCAATGTCTCCGTTATTTTTGGTGACGGTGCAGGTGCCGTGATCGTTGAAGCAACAGAAGACAAAGACGTTGCCATCCAGGCAACGAGCATGCACTCTGACGGTACCTACGCCGAGAAGCTGAGCTACATGTACCCTGGTGCTCACGGCGGCTACTTCCTGGAGAAGTATGCCATTGAAGGTTTCGACGTAGACTACTCCGACAAACTCAACGAAGAGGGCCACGGCGGTTACTTCTTCAACCAGAACATGATCGACCAGAACCGTATCTACCCCCACATGGAGGGCCAGGCGGTGTTCAAAATGGCCGTGCGGAAGTTCCCTGAAGTCATCATGGAAACCCTTACCAAGGCGGGCATGCAGGTGAATGACCTCGATATGTTGATTCCACACCAGGCCAATCTACGCATCAACCAGTTCGTCGCCAAGACGATGCGCCTCACCGAAGACCAGGTGTACAACAACATCATGCGCTACGGTAATACTACCGCAGCCTCTATTCCGATCGCGCTGAGTGAAGCACGCGATGAAGGCAAGGTCAAAAAGGGCGACAACGTCGTTCTGGCAGCCTTCGGCGCTGGGTTTACCTGGGGTGCTGTGGTCCTCAAGTGGGGACGGGACTAGAAATGCCTGCGGCATTTTGTTGGTCTATTGGTGCTATTGGTCTGTTGGGACCAACAGTACCAATAGACCAACAAGCTTATCTCTTACTCATCATAGCTTCAAGCTCCGCCTTCTCCGCCTTCAGCGTTTTCAATCGTTCGTAAACATCCTGGCCCAGGACTTGGTCGGCCCGACGGGTAATACCAAACAGGTAATTTACCTGAGAAATTAGCATGGGCTGCTGATACGTACCCTCCGCCGTAACCAACATCTCCTTCAGGTATTTGAGCTGATCTAATTGCTTTTGCTGGCCCGGAGTTAGTGTTGGTTCCCCTTCCAATGCCTCTTTTTTGTCTTCGATGCGTTGCGCCATCTTTTTCAGATCAGTGAGCAAATTAGTGATCTCAAGCGCAACGGCTTCCTGTTCCCGCACATTGGCCAGGGTGACGCCACCAGCCGCCACTTTGGGGTCGAGCTTCAGCGCAAAAGATTGCTCCATGCGCTTGCCATCAACGGTAAGCCGAACGGTGTAGGTTCCCGGGCTTACCATTGGCCCACCGGAATATCTCTTGCTCTTTGTGGCATCCCAACTGCCGTGATGCCGCATATCCCAGCGGAAACGATGCAATCCTGGCTTTGTACTAAGGCGGCTGCTCAGGCTGTAAGCCACATCATTCGTGGCCATATCACGTACGACTTTATTGGAAACGCTGTCCTTACTTCCACTCACCAGGGTACGCACCAACTCTCCGGAAGCATCCAGAAACTCCACGGTAATGGGTTCCGTGACTCCCGTCGGGAGGTAGTATTCAATATCAACTCCCGGTAAAGGGTAATCAACAAATTCACTTCCACTCCGACCCCGGTAGCGGTAACGGATGTGATCACGTGGTTGAAAAAGCTTCGGGGCTGACACCTCCGTCTGCTCAGCGTTCTGGTGCAAGCTGGACAGGTTGTCCAGAACCCAGAAGGAGCGTCCCATCGTGGCCAGCACCAGGTCTTTTCGGTGTACTTTTATGTCGTTGATGGGCGTAACCGGCAGGTTCTGCTGGAAGGGTTTCCAGTTCATTCCATCATCAAAGGATAGGAACATACCGAACTCGGTTCCGGCGTAAAGCAGACCTTCACGGTCGGGGTCTTCCCGTACTACGCGCACGGGGTAATCCGCCGGAATACCGTTTTTGCCATTGGTTAGTAATTGCCAGCTTTTTCCGTAGTCCGTCGTTTTATAGACGTAGGGCTTCCAGTCCCCAAGCTGGAAACGCAATGACGTGAAGTAAGCTTTCCCTGCCTGGTGGGGCGAGGGTTCGACGCAGTCAATCCGGCCACCTCCCGGAAGGTCATTAGGTGTCACTTTTGCCCAGCTCTTACCAGCATCCCGCGTAACGTGTACGGGGCCATCGTTGGCACCCACCCAAATCACGCCTTCGGCAACGGTGGATTCGCGGATGGCATAGATCGTACTGTAAAACTCTTCGCCGGTGATGTCGCGGGTGATCGGAGCCCCCGAAATAACTTGCTTATCTTCCTCAAAGGCCGTGAGGTCCGGAGAGATGATCTCCCAGGTCTTTCCCTCATCAGTAGTTTTGTGGACATACTGCGAAGTGTGGTAAACAACGTCCGGATTATGCGGAGAAACATGGATAGGCGATACCCGCTGAAAACGAAACTTCAGGTCTTTGGGGTTATGGCCATACATATAAGCGGCACCAACGTCGTAGCTCTGTTCCTGCCCCGTTTTCTTATTGTACACGCTGAAACGCCCCTTACAATTTGCGTAAACGATGTCAGCATTCCCAGGCTTTGGTACAGCCGGTCCCGTTTCGCAGCCCCCGGTGTTCATCACCAGCCCAAGTGCACCTGCTTGATGACTGTAAGGGGGCAAACTGGGTACCGAAATGGTGGAGTAATTATCCTGCTGTCCGCCGTAGAGCCAGTAGGGGTACTGATCGTCTACTTCTACGGTATAGATTTCCGCCGTTGGTTGGTTTAACTGGGTTGACCAGGTTTTCCCACCGTTGTGAGTTACGTTTGCGCCACCGTCATTGGCCTGAACAAAAAGCTGTGGGTTGTCCGGGTTGATCCACATGTCGTGGTTGTCACCGTGGGGCGGACTGAGCCGCTTCCAGCTTTTACCGCCGTCGGTCGACTTCAGATACGGCGTAGCCATTACGTACACCACCTCGGGGTCCTTCGGATCGACATCGACGTTGGTGTAGTAAAAGGGGCGAATACCTAGTCGCTTGTCGTTGGAGACATGGGTAAAACTGTCCCCCTGATCGTTTGAACGGTACAGGCCGCCTTTTCCATCTGGCGCTTCGACCAGGGCATAGAGCAGGCTGGGATTGGCCGGGCTAACGGCCAGGTCGATCTTACCAACAATACCGGAGGGAAGCCCCCCTTCAAGTTTGGCCCAGGTATCTCCGCCATCGACGGATTTGTAGATGCCTTGTTCTTCTCCGCCACTGATGATGGTCCAGGGTTTCCGTTCGGCCCGCCAAACCGTTGCGTAGACTATCTCCGGGTTACTGGGCATAAATTCCAGGTCTGCAGCACCGGTTTGCTCCGAGATAAACAGCACTTTTTCCCAGGTCTTACCTCCGTCTTTTGTTCGAAAAACACCCCGTTCCGAGTTCGGGACGAAGGCATTTCCGATGGCCGCCACAAAGGCAATGTTATGGTTGGTGGGGTGGATTTCAACGGCGCCAATTTGTCCGGTCTTCTCCAGGCCGATGTGTTTCCAGGACTTCCCGGCATCGACAGATTTATAAACTCCCTTTCCGGTGATCACGTTGGAGCGTAGCCCGTCTGACCCCGTACCCACGTAGAGAATATTCGGATCGTTTTGGGCGACTCGGATAGCACCAATTGAAGGAGTAGAGAAATAACCATCAGAAACATTTGCCCAGCTGGTGCCGTAGTCTTCCGTTTTCCAGACACCACCTCCGGTTGCCCCCATATAAAAAACGTTGGGCTGGGTGCGTACGCCAGCAACTGTCGTTGCCCGCCCGCCCCGGGTGGGGCCAACGTTACGATATTCCAGGTGATCTAATTCGATCTGGGCTGGTAATATAGTAGCCATTAACAGACCAATCAGTAGGAGTAGGAGTGATTTTTTCATATGGGGAAGTACTTTAAGTCTCTCAGGGCAGACTACTGGACATTCCTTAACAGGACGCTTGCAGAACTCAAAAATTCTACGCTCCGCTTCGGTTTTGAGACGCTACGAGATTCGACCGGCCCAATTCAGGACCTCGTAGCGTCCTCATCAATGGAGCCGAAGGCGAAATTAATGAGGTCTTGTGAGCGTCCAACCCCGATTTTAAAAAAGTCCAGTAGTATATTCTCAGGGTTAAATATACTCCTTACGGATCGTTCCCTTGCACACAATAATCCTGAAACGTGCATAATCAATTGCACAAACACAGGTAAAACTGTGATGATCACCACGCACGACATCAAGGCTTCGTGCAGTTAGTAAAAGCTTTGTATCACAGGCCTGCATTCTATTGCTGGTAGGCCCCTCTCCTTTTACTTTACCGTACCCGACTACTTTCGGAACTTCCCGTAGCCAGGTTATTATAGCGTCCCTTTTTCAGCTTACCAAAATTACAAGTAAGGGCCAGCCGGAGATAACTGGACCTCCACTTGTTGTCGAAGTAAATATCAGTTTCGCCAATGGCGTACTCGCCGGAAGCCCGAACGGTATTGAAAATATCGGAAGCGATCAGACGGGCTTTCAGGGCACCGTTAAAGAAACTTTTTTCGGCCGACAGCGTCAGGTTGGCACTGTCATAGCGATTGAAAGTGCCCTCGTAGAGCGTTCCTACATACCAAAACAACACTTCCATATGTAACTGCTGGCCAACACGAAACCGATTATCGGAGAAGAAATAAGGTTGTGGTTTGGGTTCCACGAAGGCATAATCCAGCTCAAAGGCTGAGGCTTTGGAATAAGACACACTTGCGGTATTGTTGGACGTCCACCACCCATTTTGAATGGTATGACTAGCGGAAGCATACCAAGCCACATCCTGAGAAAAGTTCAGGCGCTTAAGGACATAGCTGCGTGGGTCATCTCCACGGATCGCGCCGCCCGAAAGTGGGTCTTGGGTAAAGCTGTATCCCAGCTTCAAGGTGGTGGGGCCAGACTTTCCTACCAGTTCGACAGCGTGAATCTTCTCCGGGATCAATTCGGGGTTTCCCTGGATAGAAGTATAGGGGTCCTGATAAATCAAATTTGGATTCAACGATTGGTAAGGTGGCCGGCGAATACGCGAGGTGTAGGAAAGGTTGAGGGTACGATTTTCGGGTAA
>JBGCFZ010000360.1:0-4288 GCA_045110355.1 Lewinella sp.
GGTTCGGTCTACCACCTCGAAGAAGTACTGGTCGTTATCAAAATACCGCATAACGGCCAGGTCGCTGACCTGGAAATCAGCAATGGCGACCATACCTTTTTTCTGGTCAAAGTCTTTGTTGTCGCTAGACACCAGGTAGTAACGGCCAGCCGGTTTTTGCTTGAGCCAGGTTTCCGTCTGGTGGCTTTCATAATCATCATTCTCCGCCAAGCGGAAGTTCGCCCGTTCCAAAGGACGTTTAGCCAGCAATTTCTTAAGCGCTTCTTCTTTCAGGTTCCAGCGGGAGAAATCATCAGAGGGGGCGAGTTTCGGGGCGGCATACAAGCGATGGTAGACCCGCTCAATGTTTCGGTAATTGACACTAATGAGCAGGTTGTCCGTTTTGCCGTAAGCCGTTTGTACTTGTGTTTGGAGCGATTTGGCCATGATCTGCCGCCGTAAAGCTTCTGCCCGGTTAGCTACAAAAGCGGACTTGTCCTTGACGCGGTCAAGTAGTTGTAAGGCTTTGGCTTTGGGCTTTTCTCCCATGTCTTCAGCACCACCCTTGGCGAAGACTTCAGCTTGGAGTACAAGCAGGTAGTCTCCTCCTGGCATAGTGGCAAAACGCTCGTGCATACGGCCCACGGCTTCTGCGTAGGCTGCGTCAGCAATGCCGAATTGGCGGACGTATTGCAGGCGCATCACGTTTACGGCGAGCAAGGCGGGGGTAGGTAGGCCCAGGTGAAAATTGGTAAGCGACTGCAGTATCTTAAGCTTGCGGTAGGTGCCGGTTGAGGAATCCATCTCCAGGGGCAGCTGGACGAATGAGGCTGCACTTCCTAGGTATTGTTCGGGGTTAGGGACTTCGGGGTCGGCGACGCTAAGCAAGGGGCTGCCAAGCATGGTAAATGCTTCGCGGGCCAGGAGATCATAAAGCGTTGGTTTTTCGGCATAGCGTTCTTTGTCTCCGGTAATAATGGCGGGAATGGCTGCTAGCTCCGTCCTGCGCGCTTCTGCCAGTTCTAATGCCTGGAACAGATGCTGGTCCGCTGCCTCAGCCAGTTGTTGCAGGTTCCAGTCGGCCAGCGGGCGTTCATTAGCGGGCAGAGCGTCGTTGGTCGTTGCGGTGGCATTGCGGAGCCGCCACGAGTTTTGCTGCGCAAAACGATAATAGGAAGCACCAAGCATATAATGCAGGACCGGTGCGACGACTTCGCGGTCTTTATTAGCAGCTAATTCCTGTTGTAATAACTTGATGGCGGCATCAAGGCCATCCTCCTCAATTTGTCCGGTAAATGAAGCACGCCAGGCCAGGGCTTTGACCATCTGGTCTTCATCGTTGGCACTAGCGGCTTTAGCGAATAATTCTTCGGCTGCCGTTAGGGCAGTTCGAGGTTTGCCGTCTTTTTGGGCAGCCGTTATTTTATCGTATTCCGTTTTGTAATCCTGACTCATTAATCCGGTGGTAAGGGCCAGCAGCAAGGCCAGCAGTAAGTGTCGCATAATAGATGGTTTCCGTCCGTAAGTTAACAACGGTCTTTGGGATGAAATGTGTTGTCCTTTCGGCTAATAGATGCGATAGAAAGATTTAACGCATAAAGTTGAATCTTAAAAAAGGGTTAATAAACGATTGGTGGCAGGACTTTGTGGCGCGGCCGCAGGTGCGGGGGAATGGATAAAAGAGCAGAAGTTGTGATGAAAATCTACCGATTTCAATCCAAGGACCTTTCCACTTGGTCAAGCAGGGCTTCTACTTGGGTCATTACTTCAGCATACGTTGCTACGGCAGATGACAGGCTGATCCTCAAATAAATGGACTGGTTCATCAGCCGCTGGGCATCGTCGAACACAACGGGGACTCTGTCTGTCCCCGGCGGTTTCAGTGCTTCACTGAAGTTTAGGTGTTGGATGGCATACGGAAGCAAAAAATTATCCCGAAATTTAGAGATGTCATCATTGTTGTGGTGGATGAATTCATAACTGTTCCCGTAAAGCCCGATGGCTTCACTGACGATGGAGTCATTGGAGATGAGCTTGAGGTGGCCAGTGCTTTCCAGCATCCGGAAGGTAGCGTTGGTAGAACTGTAGCGCACGGAGAGTAATAATTTCCTGAAACTACTGATGATGATCTGTGTGCCCTCTTCTCCGGGAGGAAGGGATATTCCTCTCATCAGGTTACTGGTGGCTTCAAGTTGCTCACTGCGCAGACGGTAATCTTGGGACAGCTGGACAAGATCGGTGGTCAGGTCTCCTTTCAATTGAGCGAGATACTCCTGTTCTAATTTGGCATCCCGTCGGTTTTCAAACCCTTTACTGATCCAGAAAGAAAGTAGGATGCCTACAATGATGATGAATATTTCAAGCAGAACTGCCCAAAACCAGGGGCGTTGTTTTTCGGGACGTTTACTAAGGATGCGCTTGGCTAACATGGAGAGGAGGCTATTTCTGCTTCCAAGTTACGGCTTTTGGGAAGGTGGAGGGCTTTCCTTGTTTTACAAACGTTCCTTTGCACCTGCGGCCGCGCCTCATTAGTCAAGTAGTCAAAGCGTCGCGCAGACTCGTTGACTATTTGACTCCCTGACTACTTTTTCTCCCGTACCTTCGCCTTAGTCTTTTCAGCTTTCCGCTACATGAGCAAACAAAAATTCGGTACTGCCCCCGTTTTCTTTACGGCCATCAGCACCATCCTTGGTGCCATTATGTTCCTCCGTTTTGGCTTTGCCGTGGGCATGGTCGGACTGGCGGGAACTATGGCCATTATCCTGATCGGTCACGCCGTAACCATCCCAACGGCCATGGCCATCGCCGAAATTGCGACCAACCAAAAGGTGGAAGGTGGAGGAGAATACTACATCATTTCCCGCAGTTTTGGGCTGGTGATTGGCTCTACTATTGGCATAGCCCTGTACATGTCTCAGGCCATCTCCGTAGCCTTTTACATCATGGCCTTTACCGAGGCGTTTAAGCCCCTGGTGGCGTGGATCATCGAGAGTTATCCGCTGTTGCCCTGGGCAGAGTACTTGTTGTCTCGTCCGCAGACCATCGGCATTCCTGCGCTGCTGTTGCTTACGCTACTTATCCTGACCAAGGGCGCTGATCTCGGGGTAAAAGTTTTATATACCGTAGTGGCCACCCTGGGCCTGGCCTTGGTCGCCTTTTTTCTGGGAAATACGGAGTACGCCGCGAACAACTCGGTAGATTTTTTCAACAGTTACAGTGCGGACCTGGAGGCCACTTCAACCGTTTTAGAAGGATTGACGGAAGAGAACCTGCCTCCGGATACGGTCGTCCTCGGTAGGGATGAGGTCATTGCTCAGCCAGCTCCTCCACCAACCCCCGCTCCAGATATTCCGAAGATCAGCTTCTTCACGGTATTTGCCATCATCTTCCCGGCTTTTACCGGGATGACGGCGGGCGTTGGCCTCAGCGGCGATCTCAAAGACCCAGGGCGAAGCATCCCGATGGGAACCCTGGCAGCCACCATCGGTGGCATGGTTATCTACTTTTTCATGGCCTGGAAACTGGCCGCCTCGGCCCCACCCGAGGCACTGGCGGACACCAGCCGATTGGTGATGGCCGACATTGCCTGGCAAGGCTGGTGGATCATCCCGCTGGGCCTGGCTGCCGCGACGATCAGCTCCGCACTCGGCTCCATCCTGGTAGCTCCCCGTACGCTGCAGGCCATCGCCGCCGATAAGATCTTCCCCGCACCAGCCATCAATACCTGGATCGCCCGGGGTAAAGGCCCCAATGCAGAACCCTATAATGCGAGCCTGATTACCGTCTTACTCGCAGCGTTCTTTATCATGTTGGGGGCACTTGATAGTGTGGCTGAGATCATTTCCATGTTCTTTATGGTCACCTACGGATCACTTTGTCTCATCAGTTTCCTGAACCACTTCGCTGCCGACCCCAGCTACCGGCCCACGTTCCGTTCCAAATGGTTCGTTTCTCTGTTTGGCGCCCTGGCCTGTTTCGGACTCATGTTTTTCATGAACTCCACCTATGCAGCGATGGCCATTGCCCTGATCGGCATCCTTTACCTCTACATCGCCTACGCGAACCCGGATAAGCGGAGCATGGCGTTGATCTTCCAGGGCGTAATTTTTCAGTTCAGCCGCCGCTTGCAGATCTTCCTGCAGAAAGCAGATAAGGAGGAAAAGAAAAGCTGGCGACCAAGCGTAATTGCTGCCAGCAACGCCACCTTTACGAGGCTTGGTGCCTTCGATTTGCTTCGCTGGCTAAGCCAGAAATACGGTTTCGGAACCTACATTCATTACCTCGATGGTTACCTGAGCCACGAATCCAG
>JBGCFZ010000361.1:0-7223 GCA_045110355.1 Lewinella sp.
TAGCCTCCGTGGATTGAATTAATGATATGTCGATTGTTGCCAGGATGTTCGCTCAAGCGAAGGATCAGGTCAGGAGACTACCCACAATAAAACGCACATGCGTCTGGTAAAATCAACAGTTTTTTGCGGGCAATAGGACAGCAAAGATACAAAATTACCCAAGAGCTTACTTGCACAAAAGCATTTCGTGTTATGTCCGCTGTGGTACGGAATGGGGAATTTGTTTTGAGGGCGAAAAAGGCGCCAACGCAAAAAGGCCTTCCACCGAAGTGAAAGACCTTTTACGTAGACCCACAAGGACTCGAACCTTGAACGTCAGAACCAAAATCTGATGTGTTGCCAATTACACCATGGGTCTAAACCATGAGGGAGAGAATCCCTAAGCGGCCGCAAATATACTGCCGCTATAATCTTTGTACAAGTACTTGACCGTTTTTTAGTGAAGTGAGGCGATTTTTTCTACCACCTCGTCGAAATGCTCCTGCTTAAGCTGCAAAACTGGCTGGGTTGGGGCAACTACGACTGCTTCCTTTGCTCCTTAAAACCTTTTCCTTGCACCTGCGGCCGCGCCCTTTTTAAGATTGACAGATTAATAGTAGGTAGATTGATAGAACTACCGCACATCTCTGCTCACTACGTTCGTACCCCATAAGCGCAGATTTAAAGGCTACCGCGCATGCTTGTTCACTGCGTTCGTAAGGAGTAAGTGGTATCCACAATTGATGAACAGGGCAACACAATGCCAGCTAACGACAAAAGTACTGCCTCTTCTTTCTTCCCTTTCCTCAAAAAGCGACCACTTCCAAAGCGGCTTCCACCACGTCCATCACCTGGGGCTTGCTGGCATAGTCGCCTTCATCGGCGTAGGCGGGGCGGTGCCCGGCAGCCGTCAGCGTCTTCACCGCCCCGTCGAGGTAGTGGTAGCCGCCCTGCACCTCCAGCACCTGCTGGCGGATGAAGGCGGAGGTACCACCGGGGGCATCCTCATCAACGATGAGCAGCCGGTTGGTCTTGCTGAGGTGGCGCACCAGTCGGTGTTCGAGGTCAAAGGGCATCAGCGTTTGTACGTCGATGATCTCCGCGTCGACGCCACGGGCCTCCAGCATGGCTGCGGCCTTCAGGCAGATGGTCACACAGGCACCGTAGGTAACGATGGTCAGGTCGGTGCCCGCCCGTAGGCATTCGGGCACGCCCAGTGGAACGGTGAAGTCGGCCAGGTTTTCCGGCTGTTCTTCGTACAGGCGGTAACCGTTGAGGACTTCCACCACTACGGCCGGATCGTCTCCCGCCAGCAGCGTATTGTACATGCCGGCTGCCTGCACCATGTTGCGCGGAACGCAGAGGTGCATGCCATTCAGGCTGTTGATCAGCGGGGCCAGGTAGCTGCCGCTGTGCCAAACACCTTCGAGGCGGTGGCCCCGGGTGCGGATGATGATGGGACAGGCCTGCATGCCGCCCGTACGCCAGCGCAGGGTAGCGATGTCGTCGGTCAGGACGGACATGGCGTAGAAGATGTAGTCGAGGTACTGGATTTCGGCAATCGGCCGCAGGCCACGCATAGCCATGCCCATGGCCTGGCCCACAATGGTCCATTCCCGGATGCCGGTATCGAATACCCGGAGGGTACCTAGCTTTTCTTGCAGGCCGGCGAAGCCCTGGTTGACGTCGCCGATCTCCCCAACGTCTTCCCCGAAGGCGAAGAGCTTGGAGTGGCGCGTGAATTTTTCGTCGAAGTAATGCTGCAGGATCTGGAAGGCCGGGAACTTCTTCCTTTCTTCGGTAAATACGGGATCGACCCGTGGTACGCGAATGGGCGACTTCTCGGTTTCGCTCAGCAAGTGGCTGCCAACGGCCCTTTTCAGCTCTTTCTGGGTATCCCGCAACCAGCGATCCAGCGGGGCGGGCAGGTCTACTTCACCGAGTTCGTGGCGAAGGCGTCGTACGGTGTCGATTTGTTCGGAGAGCAGGGGCAGCTCAATTTTCAAAAGCTCCTGCCGGTGCTTTTCGAACAGGCCGTTGGCCGCACCGTTGGCGGGGAAGAGTGCGAGCAGTTCGTCACGGCGGGCAGCGAGGCGGCCAACGAAGTTGTCCCACACCTTTTTGCGTGAGGCCATTACTTCTTTCTTTGCCTTCTTTTCCAGTTGATCCAGCTCTGCGGCTTCGGCAACACCGGTGGCGATGAGCCAGTGGCGGAACTGCACCAGGCAATCCCACTCTTTTTCCCAGGCCAGCCGTTCGGGCTTTTTATAGCGCTCGTGGCTGCCGCTGGTGCTGTGCCCGTTGGGCTGGGTCAGTTCGGAGACGTGAACAAGGGCCGGTTGGTGATTTTTCCGGACTTTGGCCGCTACCCGTGGGTACAGCTCCAGCAATGCTGGGTAATCCCAGCCCTTGACTTTGTAGATGGCGAAGCCCTGGTGGTTTTCGTCGGCCTCGAAGCCCGCCAGCGCCTTACTGATGCTCCCCTTAACTGTCTGTTTTTCTACGGGAACGGAGATGCCGTACCCGTCATCTACTACGGTAGTGACCATGGGGACCTGCAGCACCCCGGCCGCGTTCATTGATTCCCAAAAGACACCTTCAGAGGTGGAGCCGTCGCCGATCTCCACCCAAGAGATTTCGTTGCCGTTGTTACTGAAGCCTTCCGGCAGGTCGTCGCTGGCCCGGTATTGCTTGGAGGCGAAGGCGAGGCCGAGGCCACGGGCCATTTGCCCGGCAGTAGGCGAAGTGGCACTGCTGATGTTGAAGCCTTTGGTGTGGTCGAGCCAGTTGCCGTTTTCATCAATGGTAGCGGTGGCGTGGTGGCCCACCATCTGGCGGCCGGCGCTGAAGGGGTCCTGGGCGCTATCGGCGTACAGCTGAGCGAGGATGTCTTCAACCGTAGCAATGCCCATCGCCATAATCAGGGTATGCCCACGGTAGTAGTCGGCGCGCCAGTCGCCGTTTTCTACGGCACGCGCCATGGCCACCTGATACAATTCTTTACCGTCGTCGCTGATGCCGAATTTCGCCCTGCCCGTCAGTACATCACGCCTGATGATGTTGCTGAGTTCCCTGCTTTTACGGCAGATGAAGTAATCCTTAAGCGCCTGTTCGGAGCTGATGTCCGTGGGCTTTTTGTTCGCAACCAGAGGTAGTTCAGATTCGGGCATTTGCAATGGATCAATGGTTTGCTCGCGGGCGGGCCGCGAAAATTTGGCCGGGTGGTTAGTCCGTAAATCTGAGCTCGTTCGGAAATCTCGTTCCAGGCAAGCTCTTGGGTGGGGGCAATTTGTCAATCAGCAGGTCAGAAAACAATAATACGCGGACTCATTAGTCCCTTAAAACTGCTACAAAAGTAAGGGGAAACGAAATAATATTCTCTTAACGCAGACAATACGGTAAAAAGAAACTGATGGTTCACTATCCGAAAATTCTTTACCGTTTTATGTGAATTGCGGACATTCCCTTAGATACGAATTATCTAACGGAATTTAGCCTCGTTTGGGGAATAAAATTTTCACCCACTGGCACGAAATATTTATCCAGATTTCTGAAAATCAATCGTTTTGCCCCCAATAAAGCAGCTTAAACCCCGATTTATCCAACCTTGCATAAGACTGATAATGAAGCCATTCCCCCAGGTTGAGGTAACGGGAGCGGCCGTTGCTCAGGGTGTAGTCAATGGGCAGGTGACGGTGGCCGAATACGCAGTAGTCCAGCGCCGGATCGGCCCCGAGTTTACGTTCACTGTAGGCGACTAACCACTCCCGGTCGGGTCCCAAAAACTCCGTTTTAGCCGGTTGGTCTGCCCGGCTTTTGCCACTGAAGAAAAAGGCCAGTCCCATGGCCAGGTTCGGGTGCAGCCGGGCGTAGCACCAGCGCGCCCAACGTGCCTGAAAAAGACGCTTTAGTCTTTTATAGCCGTAGTCTCCCGGGCCCAGGCCGTCTCCGTGGCCAATCAGGAGCTGATGGCCGAGTAAACTGACCCGAATGGGGTTGCGATGGAGGACAACGCCGATTTCTTGCTGGAGGTAGTTGTTGAACCACATATCGTGGTTGCCGGTGAACACGTGGACGGGGATGCCAGCATCGGCAATCTCGGCAAGTTTCCCGAAGAAGCGGACGTAGCCCCGGGGAACCACCTCGGCCCATTCGAACCAGAATTCGAACAGGTCGCCCACCAGGTAAAAGGCTTCTGCGTCTGTTTGCCAACAGTCGTCTAACCAGGCAACGATCTGATCTTCGCGCTCTCGGCTCGATAGGCGGGCAGCGACGCCGAGGTGAAAATCAGAAGCAAAATAAATGGCCATGCCACAAAGAACGGTTATCTGGCCGAAATGGCAGATCGTGCCGCCCCAACAAGGGCGTGGGTGATGGTGTTTTGCACCAGCAAAACAACCGTTACATCATTTGGGGACAGCCCGTCGGGCAGGGCCAGTTCAAAGGTACCGGCAGGGGCGGCGGGGCGGTGCTCCATTAACCGGACGACATTGTGGTGCTGCAGTTCCTTACCCCGGTTTTCTCCGCGTTTGACCGCCGACCGAGCAACATTCTGGGCCAGCAGCGCCGTCACCCGGTGTCCTTTAAAATCGTCGGCCGCCAGGGTGTAGGCAGCGGTTATTTTACCGTTGCGCACGTTGGTCGTCAGGATGGGTGCTACCCTTTGCTGGGTATTTTGGAGGGCTTTGGCCACGGCTGATTGTACCGTGCCCCGGCGGCTCCCAATCATTTCTTCGCGGCCATTCACCACCAGTTGTGGCGTGTAGGTGCGGGCACCGATGCGTTCGGTATAGTCCTTCTGCCGGGCAGAATAATAGGCGCTGCTGTAGGGGTCTTTCCACCCCAGGTAGTTCCAGTAATCAACGTGATAGGAAAGGGCGATAATGTTTTCTCCGGCCAGGGAGCGTTCGTTGAGTTCCCGCAGCAAGTTATCAGCCGGCGGGCAGCTGCTGCACCCCTGGCTGGTGAAAAGCTCCAGGACGGCCAGCGGAGCTTCATTAATGGCCACTGCCTTTTGGGGGGCAGGCACATTTTCGGGCGCGGCCGCAGGTGCAGTGGAAGGATCAGGAAGCAGGGTGAGGGCAAGTGCAGGCAAAATCAGCAGGGGGAGGAGGTAGTATTTCATGGGATCTTTTTTTCTTCGGTCGGACGGTTACTCGAAGCCTGGGGTAGCAGGCCATTCGTGGCCCGTCGGGCCGATGATTTGGGAATATGTCTTAGCCCTGCCGTAGGGAGGACTAAAAATAGAGTTCCAGGGAAGCGCTGATCAAAAAAGCCCAAACAGGCGCTTAGCAAGGTTGAAACGCCCAACTCAACTAAAAGCGTACGCAACGGGCCCGCCCAAATCGTCGTCTACCGACCCAATCAAACAGTTTCCCCGAGGAATTCAGTTATCTGTATGTCTTCCATCGTCTCCTCGAACCAGACGAGGGGTGCCGGATTTTTATCGCCGGTGGACGTATCACATTTAAAGAACAGGTAGAAGAGTTGCCAGTATTCACCGACGGCTTCGCGCAGGGCGGTGATGCGTTCGACCGATTCGGCGAGGCGATGATAGAGGTGCTCCAGTCGCCAGGCGTAGTAGGCATCGTCGTGCATTTCCACCAAATTCAGCAGCAGCGGATCATCGTAGTGCCTAGCCAGAAAATTCCGGGCGTAGACGCCGTGGTGCTTCGTCCAGTCTCGGGGCGACCCCTTGTCTTCGATGTGCTTGAAGGTATCGTGTACCCAACAGACGATGCGCAGAAGGCGACGGGTTTCCGCATCAACGGGGAGGCGATCGATGTTGGCATTGACCTCAATGATGTGGGCCATGATGGTTCCCTCAGGATGGCCATAGCGCGGGACGCCCCACTGCAACCCACGACAGAACTCAGCGTCTTCCAGGAAGCTGGCTTCGAGGGAGGTCTCAGGCTTAAGTAAGTCTTTTAGTTCGGTGGAAGTCAAAGCCGCTGTAAAAAGGGTGGATGGTTTTGTAGTTGACAAAGTACAACGTTCCTTGTCTATCGGAAGTTGTAGAGAGGTGGCAATGCATCAACTAAAGCCCTCCCTTTTACATTACCAATTCAGGAATTGCGAAGTAAACCATCATGAATCGATCATTACAACTAGTGGCCGCCGCCCTCGGCGGCGGATTGACGGCCGCCCTACTGGTGCTCGCCGTAGCCAGCGAATGGCGGCAGCCTCCCCCTGCTCTCACAACCTTCTCTGCACCTGCGCCCGCGCCCACACTGGCTGCCCTGCCTGCTGCTGCCTTGCCCGAAAATTTACCCTCTCCCGTCGATTTGCGTGCCGCTGCCCGGCAGGCCATCCCCACCGTCGTGCACATCAAGGCCCGCACGGAGGGCCGCCGTCGCGAAGCCGTCAAAGCCCTGTTCAGCAATAAAGCCCCCGGGCGAGGCCCCCGGGAAGGCGAAGGCTCTGGCGTTATTTACACCTCCAACGGCTACGTGATCACCAATTTCCACGTCGTGGAGGGGGCCGAAGACATCACGGTGACCACGGCTGACCGAAAGGTCTTTCCCGCCAGCCTGGTTGGTCAGGACCCCAAATCAGACCTGGCCGTGCTCCGCATCCAGGGCACCAACCTGCCCTTCCTGAAACTGGCCGACAGCGACCTGGCCGAGCCTGGAAGCTGGGTGCTGGCCGTCGGCAATCCCCTCGGCCTCACCAGTACCGTCACCGCCGGCATCATCAGTGCCAAGGGCCGCTCCATCAGCCTCCTGAACGACCTTGATGCCATTGAGAGTTTTTTACAAACCGACGCAGCCGTCAACCCCGGCAACAGTGGTGGCCCGCTGGTGACCGCCGATGGTAAATTGCTTGGCATCAACACGGCCATTGCCTCCAAGACCGGTCGGTTCCAGGGCTACAGCTTTGCCATCCCGATCAACCTGGTACAGCGTATTGCCGACGACATCATCGAATTCGGCAGCTACCGCCGCGCTTTCCTCGGCGTGGAGATATCGACCTACACCCGGGCCGACCGGCAGCGACTGCGCCTGCCCAAACTTACCGAAGGTGTCGTGATCGACGCTATCTTTGCCGGCGGCTCCGCCGCCGCTGCCGGCCTCAAAGTCGATGACCTCATCGTCCGCGTTGGTAAACGTACCATCCGCGACCTGCCCGAACTCACCGAGCTCATCGGTCGGGCAAAAGTTGGGGAAAAGTTAAAACTGACGGTTGTCCGCAACGGAACGGAGGTGGAAGTTATCGTTCTTATGCTGGCTGAGGGGGGGGAGTAG
>JBGCFZ010000362.1:0-22685 GCA_045110355.1 Lewinella sp.
CACCGTTGCTCGCAGGGCGGATCGAGTAAGTGAACGAACCACAGCCATCAACGATCGGGCCGTTCGATGGATCATCATCCTGTACTACGATGTCCCAGTTGAACACGTCGATACAGGCGATGTTGCCCACCAGCAGCATCCGGGGAATCACCAGCGCCTGGCATTCGTCGTTCAGCGTCAGGTTGATCTCACCGATACAGGCTAGTTCTGGCTGGTTGAATTCTACCGTCACCGTAACCGGCGCAGTAGATACGTTACCGTTAACGTCCGTAGCGGTGATGATCACCTCTACTTCGCCGATGTCTTCACAGGTGAAGAGCAGTTGGCTGGCTTCCAGGCTTTCAACGCCACAGGCATCGGTGGCCGAAGCCAGGTCGGCTACCGTCAGGGTCGCCGTACCGTCGTCGTCGCTCAGTACTACCGTCTGGGGCGTCACCGTGATGACGGGAGGCACCAGGTCCGATACACTAACCGTACAAGCTAAATCAGAAGTAAGTCCGTTGACGTCTGTTGCGGAGAACGTAACTTCTACTTCACCGACATCATCACAAGTAAGCATGTCGGGGTCAAGAGAGGTTGTTGCTACGCCACAATTGTCTGTGGCAGTAAATTGATCAAGAATTTCATTCAGGTCAAACGTGCCATTGTCGTCAAGGAAGACCTCCAGGCCAGTGCCCACAAGCGCGACGTTGTCGACCGCAAATTTAGCCGGTCCGGTAAAGTCTTCCGGAATAGTTTGCTTGAAGGCGATGCGTACCTGCTGTCCGGCATACGCTGACAGATCAGCGGTGAAGGATTCCCATACGTTGTCAGTATCAATAACGTCGGGCATGGCCATTACTTCATGGAGAACTTCCAAAGTAGTACCAGCAAGATCCTGTACCTCCACCATATGGATACGGGTCATCGTAGCCCCGAAGGTGAGGTTGTAGTCAACGTTTTCGTCCCAGCTAAGCATACCAGCAGTAGGTACATTTACAACTTGGTACAGAATGGCTTCGCCAACTCCGCCGTCAAATCCATTAGAAGCGAGAAAACCACCATCTGTTGGTGCTGCGGCGGCAAAGAAGTCTTCTCCGGTAGTAGAGCTCGCTCCAACGGCCCAAGGGACAAAAGGAGCTGGGTTATCAATAGCCGTCCAACCGGTGAAGTCACCAGTTTCGAAGGATCCGTTCTCTACTGTACCAAGAGCATCTGCACAAGTAAGCACAGGAGCAATCATGTCCTCTACCGTTACCGTGGCGTCACAGATGGCCATATTACCAGAGGCGTCAGTTACCGTAAGGGTAACCAGGTTTTCGCCAATATTATCACAAGTGAAGGCGGAAACACTTTCGGAGAAGGTCAGGTCGCTGTCGCAATCATCAGAAGAGCCACCGTCAACTTCCGAGGCATCCGGAGTACCTTCCAGGGCAACCATACCGGCATCGTCAAGCTGAACGGTGATGTCCATACAAACAGCCGTTGGAGCAATCGTATCCTGAACGGTGAAGACCTGATCGGCAGAAGCCATGCGGCCACAACCGTCAGTTGCGGTAAATGTATACGTCAAGGTCGTTCCGGCAACATTGGGCTCTCCGTTAAATACCGGACCTGTAACAGTAACTCCGTTACTTGCTCCTGCGTAGGAGAGGCAGTCAAAAGTAGCCATGGCATCATTTGGCATAACGACTGGCGTTACACCACAATCGATTAGGCTATCAGCCGGAGGGAAAATAAGGGGAGCAACATCAGAAACGACGTCTATGTTAATGAAGCATTCGGTCGTATTACCGTTACCATCATTGATAAAGTATTGGCGGGTAATTTTAACCGTATCCAACGGACATCCTGAATTTCCGGGGATGATGGTTAGAGCACTAACACTGCCGTTACCATTTTCAAAGTCGGCAGTACAGTTATCCGTTACATTATCGGTAACTAAACTGAAGTCAACGGCAGGTAAATCTGACCGGCAAGAGATTTGGATGTCGGGGAAGACGGTGGCACAATCAATAACTGGGGGCGTATCATCAACTACTGTGAATACTTGTTCACAGGAAGCCATACGGCCACAAAAATCTGTTACCGTGTAGGTGTAGGTGTAGGTAGTACCCGCGACAGTAGGATCACCATCAATGACCGGGCCAGCAACAGAAACGGTAGGGGTGCCACAGTCAACAGTGACAATCGCATCTGCGGCATTAACCGCGGGGTCTTCCCCACATTCGATCGTGCCATCGGCAGGACAGGTAATGGTTGGGGCTCCTTCAGAAAGAACAGTGAACGTTTGCGCACACTGATCCATATCACCTTCAGTATTTTGAACGAAGTAAGTACGAGAGATCGATACTTCGTCACCAGGGCAGCCTGAATTACCGGGAATGATGGTCAGTGCACTTAGGGTAACGTCGCTGGTTGAGGTAGACATTGGCAGAGCAAAATCAACGGGTGGCAAATCCGCCCGACAAGTAAGATCTGCATCAACGATCAGCGAGCAATCAACCTCTAGTGCCAGTGATTTATTAGTACTCCCCCCTCCCTGAAGATTATCAGGTGTTGCGGATACTTTAACCATGAACATCGGGTTCTCGAACGGCGTATTCTCTGCCAACTCCACCATTTCGGCAAAAGTTGCAGCAGGTACCATGTCCTCGAAGTCGTAAATGTTGCTCGATTGAGCCTGCAAGGCGGGAAGCCCAAGTAACAAGCACGCAAAAAAGAGGCCGAGCTGGCCCCAATTGGGTAATAAGTTCTTCATATGTAAGTCGTCTATTCTTGGAGATTATAATACAGCCGGGAGGTCACCCGATATAAAATACACATCAAATGTACTAAGAATATAGCTTCAAAGCACTATTTCAGTATGTTAAATAGTTACCGGACTAATGGCTGATACTCCATCCAGTCCGTTGCCGGCGCAGGTTGAACTGCTCCTAATCCTTTTTTTGCACCTGCGGCCGCGCCCTAATTGGCACAATAATCTGTAGTTCAGTAGTTCATAGTTTAGCTGCTATTTGCTATCCCCGTTCAATCGGGCAAGTCATACAGTGGCTCCCTCCCCTACCCCGGCTCAGTTCTCCACTTGGCAGGGTGATGATGGTCTTACGTACCGTGGCGGGGTTTAGTCCCTCATTATCGATGTCGTTGGTCAGTTCCTGCGCACCGACTATGGTATAGCCCGCCTTGCGTAGTGTTTCTGCCGTCACCGGATTGCGGTCATAAGTAATGGCCACCCCGGGACGTAATGCCACCAGGTTACAGCCATCCGTCCATTGCTCTCGTTCCTGGTAGGGACTTTCTCCACCTCCTGAAGCAATAAAGCGTGCGGTTGGGTCAATCTCCGCCAGGATACACTCCTTAAGACTCGAGTAAGCGGCGGTTCTACCGTCGGCTCTCCAGACTTCCACGCCTGACGGCCTGCCGCCCTCACAAATAATGGGTTCGTAGCAAACAAAATCGTGTTCATCAATTTGCGTAAAAATGGTATCCAGATGCATGAAACTACGTTCAGCGGGCACACTTACCCGTACGACGTTCTTAACGACGCCGCGCTCGAACAAGGCATCCGCCAGCGTCCGCAGCGAATAACTACTCGAGCGTTCCGACTCTCCAATCAGCAGAAAATCCTTATTGAGTAACATCACATCTCCGCCTTCGATACTCATTTTCTCGGCAAGCCGGGAGGGAGGAAAAAGGTCAACATTGTTCAGGTTAATTACTTGCCCCTTTTTTTGTAACTCCTGAAACATGGGGTGAGCAAAGATGACCAGTCGAATGATGAAATTTTCCCGACTACGTGCCGTTTTTGCCGCTTTGGTGATGAGCAGGTGGTCGTTGATCATCACGGCGATGTCCCGGGTGAAGATGAAATTGGGGATGGGGTCAAAGAGTCTCCGGTCGTCCTGTTTGAAGTCTCCGGTAATCAGTACATCAGCCAGTTCCGCAGGGGAGAGTTCCAGCAATTTATCGACGTAGCTGTCCGGTAGTTCTTCCCAACCGACGATCATTTCCAAGCTTTCCCGAGTGGCACTTTCGCTGGCGGCAATTGTTTCGGCCAGCAGTTGTGCCACTTCAATGACACCATCGTTCCCGAGAAACCTTCGGAGTAAGGTCGTAAAGATATCGTGTTCTCGCTGCATTTGTGGGAGGTAGACGATGTCATCGAAAAGCAGTTCTTCGGCACGGTGTGGGGTGATGCTTGCGGTGCCGGCATCGGGCCGGTGCACAAGTACGCGCCTGAGGGGATCTATTTCGGAGTGGACTTGGAGAGACATGTTTGGTCTATTGGTTCGTTGGTCTATTGGTTCGTTGGTCCATTCATTCCCTGGCGTCTTGGCGTGGGGGCTAAATTGATTCAGCAACTAACAGAAGATGTGGTGGAGGGCGAATGTAGGGATTTGTGGTTGGATACGAGTAGTTCTGGCGCGGCCGCAGGTGCAATGAAAAGACCAGCAGGCTGTCGGAGAATCCGACATTAAAGCTCGATTGTATTTTCCCAGTGGGCAACTAAGCGTACTTCAAGGCTTTATCTATGGCTGAGTATCTCGTCCGAGCCTAAACATGACTGCGTACAAATTTTCGTAAGGGATTACTTCAATTTCGTAGCTCTGATTCGAGGTTCGAATCGGGTTAGACAATAATTTACCGTGCCAAGAACGAGTTCGGCGCAGTCCTTCACCTTTTCGGAACCCCGATTTAGAAAACTGTTGTAATATTTTGATGAAACATTTACTCCGATAGTTCTCGTCCCTTCGGAGATACCGCGTGAGGTATTTTTCCAAAGCATCAATGCGATCAGCGGCTTCTAGATGCTCCTTATTTTCCACCAGGAACAGGATACGTAGAATGAGGATCGAAATATTGTTTCCCTCCTTTTCTTTATCCAGCAGTGGTAAGCTGTTGAAAAACTTGCCCAGCCTGAATTTCTTAAGCGGATCGATTGTCTCGGCGAAAGACATGAACCCCGCTAATTTCAAATAATAGAGGTAAGCGCGGTAAACCCGCCATTTGTCGAGGTTACGGCTTCCAAGTTGTTCAAACCTTTTATTTTCTGCCGCTGACTTGTAAATAAGAAAGGCCCGGTCGTACTGGTTACTATGCATAACAAGCAGGAAAGCGAGTTCCTTAAGTTTAAACCATTGAGCCGAGGCTTCCTGTACTAGCGGGATGCACTGCTCGTAGGTAGCCACCCCTAGATCGTATTGTTTGAGGATGGTATAAAAAGTCAACTTATGCATAAGATAGGAGACGATGGGCACTGGGGCAAAAAAGTCAAGTGAAGAGAAGTGCGCAATTGCCTCATCAGCCACCGCTATGGTTAATTCATATTGGGAGGCTGAATAACGTGACAGGAGTTTTAAAAGGTAGTAAGGAAATCCATATCGATAGCCAAGAACCCGGAGATCATATTTTTGGTCCAACTCCTTCAGGTAATTCAGTGCTTGTTTGTGAATAACGGCCCGAACCTGCGGCGAGGCATCATAAGCCAGTATGAGACTGGAATAGTAACCGGTCACCTCGTTTTCCGCGGTCAGTTTCAGGGTTGCCCTATTTAATCGTTCGTTGTATTCCTCGAATGTTCGTTGGTTCCGATCAATACGGGCGGCGTACTCCCGTAACATTTGAAGACATAAGACTTCGATGGTAGTAGCGCCATAGTTAATTGATTTACGGAGAGCCCTTCGGTAAAAGAAAGCACCAGCCTGCTTCACTCCTCTGCCGTCGAGGATGGTGGCGACGATGTACTCTCGATGCGCAGAATAATATCCCCGTTGCAAACTGGTAAAGGCGGGAGACCCCAAATCTATATTGATCACTTCCCCTCCCAAACGGTCAATTAGCCGTTGTTTAATTTTTTTGTAGCTGTTGTTTTTACGGTTGGCAGAGGCGCCATAAAGCACCTTGGCGAGATGATCCTCATCAGTTTCCTCCGAAGTCCATATCTCATTTAGGCCCATACTCACAAGGTCTTGCCTTTCATTCGGCGATTGACTTTTGCGGGAATCCCTTATTTCCTTTGGGGTAATCCCATGCAACTTTAATACATCGCGAAGTTGATCGAACAGATTCATTAGCCAGGAGCTGAATTAGAAACTCTATAAAGATAGCACTAATATTAAATTAAATTATAAAAATCAATGGCTACATCAAATAATACGAACATCTGAATGTAATTCATTAGAACAAATGGTCTGGCACTTTAGAACATAATTTGTCCTTTTTTAACCATGTTACGTCACTCACTTTTGCAATAGCCCAAATTCTAATGATAAACCTAACCGATTAAACCAGCGAAAAATGATTGCCCTTCTAATTTCTACCCTAATCTCATTAGGCATTATCACCTGTGATGCCGACTTCCACGACTTTTCTCAAGACCAACAAGAGCACTACCAGCAAACCATTGTCATTGAAGATCAAACTGGAATTTAAACATGAGGAAACATACCACAGCGCTCCTCATTGAAGACTTCCCGATCCTTGCACGGTACTACCGGGAAGCTTTGAAGAGCTACTTTGATGAAGTTGTCTTGGTAGACAATACATCAGATGCGCTTAAAGCCATTGAGGCACAATCGGTGGACACACCGTTTGACCTCGCTATTTTGCACGAAACGATAAGTGATCAAGGCACGAACAACCGTATCGATGGTTTTGCACTCGCTCTGGAGTTGAAGAGTCGCCATCCTGATACCAGGCTTCTCTATTCCATCAATCGCTTATCTACTTACCTGATTGGCAGTATCATCCGTGAGATCAACCCGGAGGCACTCGTCTTTCGGCCTGATCTTTCAGAAGTAGAATTCGTACATGCAATTAAGTCGGTCCAATTGGGGAAGTCTTATCACAGCCCATCAATTGTCCCTCACATGCACTACGACATTGCCAGCAGCAGTCTCGTCGATCGGATAGATCGAAACATACTGCATTACCTGGGCCAGGGAGCCCGGACAAAGGACCTTCCCAGGCTCATTGCACTGTCTTTGCCCAGCATCGAAAAACGTAAGAAGCAGCTTAAGAACCTGCTCAATAACCCTGAGAGTGATTACCAACTCATCCTGGCGGCCCGTAAGCGGGGGCTGATTTGAACCAACAACTCATTTACAACCAACACAAGCATGAAATCTATCTTTTCTACCCTCCTCCTCTTTGGAAGTCTGTCAATTTTTGGCCAGTCGATTGCTGGCACCGCAGTATTTGCTTCGGAATCAGCCAGTATGTTTTCCTTCGACAGTACTTCGCAAATGTCTCAGCAAGAACAGGCTGCCATTAACGAGCAGATACAGCAAGCCATGCGAAAGGAGTATCGCCTGACGTTCAATGCAGCGGAAGGCCTGTATCAACAGATTCCCAAACTTGCTGCTCCTTCTGCCGAAAAAGAGGTTGAAGTTATTGGTGGAGGCCAGGGAATGGATGGTGGCATCTATAAAAACACCCGAAAAAGCCTGCTGGTAGAAACGCGGGATGTATTTGGTAAGCTCTTTCTGATCAAAGACAGTCTGGTACGGCCGGAATGGACGATTCTCGAAGAGCAAAAAGTGATTCAGGGCTATACCTGTATCAAGGCCGAATTAAAGGCTAAGCGGGGCAAATCCACCGCCTGGTTCACACCTGAGATTCCTGTTAATCTGGGACCTGGAGATTTCTGGGGTTTACCAGGGTTCATTCTCCAGGTTAATACTGGCCGCATGAAGATTACTTGCACGGAGCTCAAAATCAATGCTGGCACAGCAGCCGTCATAGTCCCACCAAAAAAAGGCAAGGAGATTACGCTGGAGGAGTATAAAAAAATATACAGCAAGAAGATCGAGGAAATGAATCGTATGTATGACGATGAAGGTAACCGCTAGATGAGCCGTTACACCCGCATCTTCTCATCAGTGCTCGTGCTGCTATGGTGCAGTGGGTGGCTATCCGCCCAGCAGGAAGTCTTTAGGGGTACGGTAGTGGACGCCCTAAGCGGCGATCCGATCGCGTATGCGAACGTTACCGCTGGGCTCGCCTCTTCCGCACCTTACCGAATCGAAAACTTTGCCGTCTCTGATCTCGAAGGAGCGTTTCAACTGAAGCTTAGGGAAGATTCCATTTACATCCTCCAAACCAGTTACCTTGGTTATCGGACGACAGTGGATACCTTAAATATCGCTGATTTGCCAAACAGCTTTATAATAGCAATGCATCCGGCAACCAACGATCTTTCTACGATAGAGGTAACCTATAAGCTTCCTATTCGTGTTTCGGGCGACACCATCAGCTATGCAGCAGATGCCTTTTCTGACGGCAACGAGCGCAAACTGGAAGACCTCCTAAAAAGGTTGCCTGGCTTTGCGGTGGATGATAACGGGCAAATATCCGTAAACGGAAAAAAGGTAGAAGACCTTAAGGTTGATGGTAAGGACTTCTTTGGTGGCAACAGTAAACTTGCTGCCCGCAGCCTGCCCGCCGACGCAGTAGATCGTATCGACGTACTCAACAATTACTCGGCCGATGATCAAATGGGTCAATTTTCCGACGGAAGAAGTACCGCACTGAACATTCGCTTGCTCGAGGATAAAAAGAATCTTGTATTCGGGGAAGTCTACGCAGGCTACGGGCCGGACGAAGTGACAGATCTGGGTACCAATGTTTTTTACTTCGGCCCGACGACCAGCATTAACCTCATTTCCAACCACAATGATGTCGGGCGTCAGATATTGACCTTCCGCGACATGTTTCGGTTGAACGGCGGCTTCGCCGCAGACCCTGGTGCCAGCGCCATAAGTTTTTCGCCAACCCAACTCGGCCTTAGTTCAGACCCGGAGCTGAATGCTGAGCGAAGTGCCGGTCTTGCTGCACTTAGTGCTCAGTATCAACCAAATCAACAGTTTAACGCCAGTGGTACGCTTCTGTATGGAAACAATCGCCGCCGAACCGTCAGTCAAACACTCAGGACGGTACTTGGCCAGGACGCCCAAAACGACGTAGTGCAGGTCAAAAACGGTGTGGATGGCAACCACTCGCTCACTGGTTTACTTCGGCTGGATTATAAAGCCTCCAAAGCACTATCCTTCAGCTACCGAGCGCTTGCCGGCCAGGGTACGGCAGACACCGAGGCGGAAACTCAAATTATTTCAGCCGATCAGTCGCTTCCTCCCCTAAACCAGCAAAATGACCAGCGCAACGATAACGTTAAGCAGCAACTCCGCGTTAACTACAACAAGACGGACCAGGAACTTTGGGTTTTGCGATTAGACCATCAGGCTCAACGGGCAGCGGGAAACTACAGCATCGCATCTACGGAACTGCCGTTTAATTTCACTGATTCTTCCGCTTACGGCCAGCAATACCTTCGACAGCAGCAGGACAACCAAGTAGCCTCTTATGGTACCCGGGGAGATTACTACCGCTCATTAAACAACGCCAATCAGATCAATCTGTACACCGGCATAAAGCGGGAAGTATCTGTTTTCAACGCCGAACTCAAAACGACTGAAGAAACGCTGGTCGGCACCGGTACTGCCCCAGATGATCGCTTTCAGGTTAACACTTTCTACGCAGGCGCCGGCCATCGTTCACAAATCAAAAAATGGAGATTTAGTCCCAGTCTTCGGTTAGAACAGTCACTATGGCAGGAGCGCATCAGTGAAAATACGACCTCCGGAAGCAGGTCCTTCTTACTACCTCAGGCCGAGATCAGGTTCGACATCCGCAAATCTTCTTCGATCAGTCTTAATTATGATCAGTCGATCAGTTGGCCCGGGGCAGAACACCGCACCTCGGCCACAGTTTTACGTAACCTGTTCTCTCTAAACAATGGCTCCGGACAACTTCGGGAAACCCGTCATCATGACCTTTCATTATCTTACTACAACTACAACCTGTTTAACCAAACAACCTATTCAGCAGATCTTACCCTTAGCCGCATGGAGCGGCCGCTCACCCAACAAATAACCTTTAGTGGTACCGGCCAGCTAATCACTTCCGTAAACGCCAACCGGCCAGGTGATTTCATCAGCGGTTATTTTCAGCTGGACAAATACCTTGAGTATTTTAAATTTTCCGGAAGTCTGCAAAGCTCTTTGGCCATATCTCAAATCCGTCTGGAAGACATCACACAGATTAACCGTAGTGCCTCCTCGTCCCTCAGGCTGAACATGAGGACTCGTTTTAAAAAGTCGCCAAACCTTGCTATAAGTGCGCGTCTTGGCTACAATAATTACCGGGCGGGGGCGCAGGATGCAAGGGAATACCTAAGCCTCGAACCTACCGTACAGCTATACGGAAATCTGCTACCCAGGTTATCGTTCAGTTCGAAATACCGTTATCGGAGCTATCAACAGCTGGATGGTAATAATCGAAACCTTTTGGGTAGACTAGAAGCCGACTTACGGTACGAGACTAAAACTCAACGTTTCAGCTGTTCAATCACGGCTTACAACCTATTAAACCGACGGAACTTCCAACAAGAACATTTTTCCAATTTTTTATTAAACGTGAATAACGAAACGATTCTGGGACGAAGACTGATAATCAAGCTTATTTATCAATTATAAATATGGTTTAACCACACCTGTTTTACGGGCTTTTAACGCACACTGTCCTTATTAAACAATATTTTTACACTATAGCATCAAAGGATAAACAACATTACCTCTGCACGGGTACTAACCAACTATATTTTGATGGCTTAAAAATAAAAGTCGTGAATATATCCTTAATAATTACTTCAATATTTTTACTCTGCATGTCAAACATAACTTCAGGTCAAAATATAGGTTTTATTCCCGAACAGGCGCCGTCAATAATTGACAAGAATTACAGGTTGGCGGTGATGATACTTGAAGAAACCTACCAAAGCATTGAAGATGACAATGGACAAATAGTATACGCTGATTATTGGAATTTAGCTTACGCTTATACCCTTTGTGAGCAGCCGCGGGAAGAAATAACCTCCTTCTTAAAGAAATGCAAGCGGATGCATCCCAAAAACTTCACACAACTATTTAACTCCTCCCCGGGCAACGTCAAGCAATGGGAAGATTATCTGGGAGCTGAAGTCATGGAAAAAATACGCCCAGACGAGTCGGGTAACGAAACAGAAATTGCAGACGAGATCACTCCGGAGACTTATTGCACGTCAAAATACACTGATCTTCAGTGTCAACTGGCACGAATTTGGCAATCCGACCAACACCACAGAGGTGGTTTTGGAGACATTACGGCCAGGCAGCGAGAGCTGGACAAAGCTAACCAGGCACTAATTGACGAGTTATTCTCCGAACACAAAACCTACCTGGGAAAAGACATGGTAGGCCAGGAATTATCGCACGTGATGTGGGCAGTAATTCAACACAGCAACCTGGAGATGATGAAACGATACCTGCCGGTCATACAGGAGGCCAACAGATCAGAACAACTTCCTGGCAACGGAGCCCTTAAATTGTTAGTCGACCGTATTTGTAACATTGAGCACGGCGTACAACTCTATGGATCACAAGCGGGGGTTCCATTGGCCTCAGAAGACCAGATGGATAAGCTCTTTTTGGAATACAACCTTGATAAAAAAACAAGGCGATTGCTAAAGGCGAAGAAAAAACCTAAAAGCAGCAACCAGGATACCAACAGACCTAAGCGCCGAACCAAGACGCGTAGTTTCTAAGGTCATCATTCACAATCGTAAACAAAGTACTACCCCTCAGAAAAACACAGCTGGGAGCAGGGCGGCGTAATGCCCGGTGACAACCAAAAAACTAAAGAATTGGCAATACCTGCCAAAGGGAGTAACCTGAAAATCCCCTAACAGAGTAAGGACATAACCGAATACGTATTACACAACCCAAGCGTATTCACAAACCCATCATCATGGAAGCCTTTAATGATTTTTCCCTTTCTAACCCAGAAGCCATCGTAGGCGGAGCACTTGTCCCCACCCAATACGAGGGCGAAGACGGTAGCAGTGGTAGCGACCGCTACGACACGACACGCAAGCGCGTAATCTACGTAAACTAGTAGATTTTAGGAGGGTGGTTTCACTCCCACCCTCCTTCATTTTCTTTCTGGATTTGAGCACAATACGTAATGCCCTCTAATGGGCATACGACTACCAGGAAAACCAACCCATGGGAGCATCCCGAAAATCCCAAAACAGAGTAGGGACAAAACCGAATACTTTTTACAAAAAAGTAATAGTGTTCACAATACCCATAATTATGGAAGCCTTTAACGATTTCTCTCTTTCCAACCCAGAAACCATCTTCGGCGGCACACTTGTCGACACCGAGTTTGAGGGTGAAGACGGTGGCAGCGGTACCGACTTGTACGATACCAAGCGCAAGCGCGTCATCTACATTGAGTAGTAAACTGGAGGGTGGTTTTACCACCCTCCTTCACCTACTTCAAAAGTTTTGAAGCGGAGAAAGCTTAATACCTAATGGCAATTTAGCCACTACAGGCATCAACGACAATTCCTCAACGAAACTACTCCACCCATAACGGTATAAGGAGCATAACCGAAGACGTTACTCTTTTATTTTAAAGTAGCGAATTCACAAACCCACCCCCATGGAAGCCTTTAATGATTTCTCTCTTATTAATCCTGAAACAATTGTAGGAGGAACGCTAGTAGCCACCCATTACTACGCTCCAGACGGGACTGTCCGATACGAATGGTATGACACTACCCGTAAGCGCCTAATTACTCCGGTTAATTAGAGCCATTCAAAGGAGGGAGGTAGAACTCCCTCCTTTACAAAAGACGGCTTAAATTTCAATCCTCCATTAAACAAAGAAGCTATTCATTTAATGAGGAAATACTGATTCACATTTATTAAAAAATAAAAACCCTTTTATGGAAGCCTTTAATAATTTCTCCCTGACTACTCCGGAAACCATCCTCGGTGGCAAGTTGGTGCCTTGTCGTTACGTAAGTTCAGATGGCAGCAGTGGTACTGATTATTATGATACGGAGCGTGATCGCGTAATCTATCCGAATTAGACAGATTTTAAAACAGGGTGACTTAACCAGCCCTTTCAATTTGCTTTATTAAAATCAATACAAGTGATTACCATAGTATCGGAAGAGCAAGACATCATGACTGACCTGACAATGGAATGGTTAGTAGCCAAGAAAGCGCCCACTCGCCGGATTCAGGACTTCGAGCCGCAAACCTTTCATATTGATATTAATAACGAGGTCCGGATCGAAAACGATGAACTTACGGACAAATCTTATTACTGGACACGCCGTGGGAGAGAAAACTATATCCCTGCTACCATTGACAATCACTTTTCCGACGAACAACCGGTCTATCGCTACCTCGAACAAGATGAATTGGTGGTAAGTAGTTATATGGAGACAAGGCGAAAACAGCAGCTTGATCAAAACAATAGTGGATCTTTCTTTGCCGAAAAGAAAAATAATAAATTAACTAACCTTGAATTTGCAAAAAGCGTTGGTTTATTGATCCCTCCAACGTGTGTCACCAACTGCAAAGCCGTACTGACGCAATTCCTCCAGCGGTATAAAAAAGTGATCACTAAAGACCTACGCTCCCCCGTCTATTTGCCCGAAGCCAAGGGCACGCTTACATCAAGCGGAGTAATCAGTATCGGGTTAGCGGACCTTGATAGTATGGCAGAAAATTTTGCAGCGGTTTTTGTACAGGAAAACATCTCCAAACAATTTGAAATTCGCTCCTTCCTCTTCCAGAAGGCGATTTTCAGCATGGCAATTTTCAGCCAAAACGATCAGCTGACCGCTACCGATTTTCGCAATTACAACGACGCAAGGCCCAATCGCTGTGTCCCTTTCCAACTGCCGCCATCCGTAGAGAAGAAGTTGTTAAACTTCATGGAACTGGCAGAACTGGATACCGGGTCCATTGACCTTATTTATACACCTGAAGGTAAGTACGTATTCCTGGAAGTAAATCCTATGGGACAGTTTCACTGGTTATCAGAAAACTGCAATTACTACCTGGAGCATTTCATCGCTGACGCTTTCACCAATGCCTAACCAATGCAACCTGAGACCACTCCATTCCTTCCCCTCACCATTCAGCGTGCCAATTTTCGTCCCCGTAGGGATAAGTCACCTGACTTAACCGTGAAGATCTCCAGCAGCCTATACCAAAGTAAGCGCGTCAACCAACAGGTGATTCATCGCCCCATCAGCCAAATTATCAAAAAATGAGTGCCTCTCCTACTTACCTTCTTTACGCCAGTTGCGTTCCCGTAAGTGGCGCAAAGCACAAAATCATCTGTGACCTGCAGCGGAACAGCTACGTACGTATCCCCGACGGACTCTACGAAATACTTACCAAACACCGGGGAAAACCTCACGCGGACATCAAAGCTGCCTACGAAAACAAATACGACCAGGTAATTGATGATTATTTCAAGATGCTTGTTCAACACGAGTTTGCTTTCGTCTGCACCGACCCGGACCTCTTCCCCGAACTGAGCCTGGACTGGAAAGCCCCCTTTCCGGTCTTCAATGCCATTCTGGACTGGGACAAAAGTTCGACTTACGATCTCCGCAATGCCATTAGCCAACTCAGCGGCATCAATTGCAAATACCTGCAGTTTCGTTTTTTTGATCCCATTAGCGCCACAGCGCTTACCCAGCTTCTGCAGTACTTCGAAACCATCCGCTCGGCCACCATCGGCGTGGAAGTGCTGGCGCCCGAAGCTCCGGGCTTCACACCAACAGACGCTTGCAGGCTGCTCTCCACCATTAACCGACTCAATAAGATCACATTACACGGTAGTGCCGAAGAGTTCAGCATCAAAGAAGTGCGGAGCAAACGCTTTTTGATCTCCATGCCAACCACTGTTGACTCCGAGGCCCACTGCGGTAATATCGACCCCGGGCTATTCTCCATCAGCATTAAGGCCTTCACCGAAGCCAAAAAATTCAACTCTTGCCTCAATGGTAAGATTTCTGTTGACCGTAAGGGCTTCATTCGCAACTGTCCCTCCATGCAGGAGGACTTCGGACACCTTGGTGACACTTCACTTGCCGAGGCTTCCCGTCATCCGGATTTCCGTGCCCGATGGCAGATAACCAAGGATGAAGTGAAGGTTTGCCGCGACTGCGAATTCCGCTACATCTGTACCGATTGCCGGGCTTACACCCAGGCCAACGAAGCCGATGGCAAACCCCTCAAGTGTGGCTATGACCCCTACACGGGGGAGTGGGCTTCCACTGCTCCTTCCAAGCGCCCTCGCACCCGCGTCCGCGCCCAAAAAATCGTCTCCTCCTCGCCTGTCTAAATTACGTTAGCCATGGGAAAGTTCCCTTACTTCAAACAACTGGATCTTAGAGATTGTGGCCCCACATGCCTCAAGATAATCAGCAAGCATTACGGCAAACGGATCAATACCGAAACGCTGCGACAGCTCTCGGAAACCACCCGCACCGGCAGCAGCCTTAAGGGGCTCGGTGAAGCTGCTGAAGCCATCGGCTTCCGTAGCCTGGGGGTGAAGATCAGCTACGAAAAATTACTGGAAGCGCCCCTACCCTGTGTACTGCACTGGAATCAATCTCACTTCGTCGTCCTCTACCGGATCAACAAGGGCACCTGCTACATTTCAGACCCTGCACACGGCTTATTAAAGTACAAAAGAGACGAGCTGCTCCGGTATTGGATCGGCCCAAATGCCACCCCCACCACACAGGAAGGTATTGGTCTTTTGCTGGAGCCTGCCCCTGCTTTTTTTGAAGACAATACCATTGAAGAAGATGACACCATCGGCCTCGGTTTCCTTTTGCCATATCTAAGGCAGCACCGGGGGATGATGTTTCAGCTGATCCTTGGCCTCATTGCGGCAAGCGTCTTTCAGCTTTTCGTTCCGTTCCTTACCCAGAGCATTGTAGACGTCGGGATCGCCACCCGCGACGTGGGTTTCATCGTACTAATTCTCGCTGCCCAACTTGCCCTGTTTATCGGTCGCACCTCCGTTGAGGTGATTCGGAGTTGGGTATTACTACACCTGAGTACCCGATTGAACATCAGCTTACTTTCCGATTTTTTCATCAAGCTGATGAACCTGCCAATTGCTTTTTTCGATGTAAGGATGACCGGGGATATTCTTCAGCGCATAAACGATCACCGGCGGATTGAACGGGTACTTACGACATCTTCCCTCAACGTACTTTTCTCCCTCATCAGCCTCCTCGTCTTTGGCTTCGTCCTGGCCTACTACAGCTGGACGGTTTTCGCAATCTTCCTGGTTGGCAGCGCTCTATACTTTGGCTGGGTAGCCATATTCCTGAAAAAACGGCGCGATCTCGATTATAAGCGCTTCAGCCAGGTCAGTCAGGAACAGAGCAAAGTAATTGAGCTCATTAACGGCATGCAGGAAATCAAACTTCACAACGCTGAACGCCCCAAACGTTGGGCCTGGGAGCGACTACAGGCGAGTCTTTTCAAAGTTTCCATTGCCGGCCTCAAGCTGGAACAGTACCAACAGGTTGGGTCTTCCTTCATCAATGAAAGTAAAAACATCCTCATCACGGGCGTAGCAGCACTGTTGGTGATCAATGGTGAAATAACCCTTGGTATGATGCTGGCGATCACCTACATCGTCGGGCAACTGAACGGACCGATCATTATGTTGATCAACTTCGTCCGGGAAGTACAGGATGCAAAAATTTCGCTGGAACGACTTTCCGAAGTACATGCCCGACAGGATGAGCCAACCCTGGACAAGGACAAACAAAATTTCGTAGACACCTCCGGCGCTCTGGTACTCCGCGACATGTCGTTTCGTTATACTGGGTCGCACAAACCGGTGCTCCAGCACATTGACCTTACCATACCGGCGAATAAAGTTACGGCCATCGTTGGCACCAGTGGCAGTGGCAAAACTACCCTCCTGAAGCTCCTGCTCAAGTTCTACGATCCCCGCTCGGGGAACATCCTGGTAGGCCCTACCGACCTGACACACATCAGCCAACGCGCCTGGCGGCGCGAATGTGGCGTGGTGATGCAAGAAGGCCATATCTTTAACGACACCATTGCCCGAAACATCGCCATTGGCTCTGAGCAAATTGACCGGGAGCGGCTGCTGGAGGCACTGGACGTAGCGAACATCCAGGACTTTGTTGCCACCCTGCCGCTATCCTACAATACCAAGATTGGGATGGAAGGCGTAGGCCTAAGTACCGGGCAAAAACAACGCTTACTCATTGCCCGCGCGGTGTATAAAAACCCAGCGTTCCTTTTCTTCGACGAAGCTACGTCTTCCCTTGATGCCAACAATGAGAAAACGATCATGAGCAAGCTCGACCGCTTCTTCAGGAACCGTACCGCCGTTGTGATCGCACACCGGCTGAGCACCGTAAAGAATGCGGACCAGATCGTCGTCCTCGAAGAGGGCAGCATCGTAGAAATCGGGACGCATGAAGAGCTCATTGCCGCGAAAGGCAACTATTTCGAGCTCGTAAAAAATCAACTGGATCTTAGTAAATAACTCGTCATGGAAAATACCTCCGCCATTCCCAAAGCCCGGACGATCTCTTTCGTAGACGATGAAGGTCGTACCATCACCATGCCCGCACCGCCAATGGCTGCGCAGGACAACGCTAAACAGCCTCCCCCCAAAACTAAGACGGTTCAGGACACCAATCTTACCCATAAGATTGTAACCAAAGACGGTATCGAAAAAGAGGTGGCCGTGACCTTGCGCGACGACAGCGTTCAGGAGATCTTCGAACGAATGCCGTCGTTACTGACCCGCTTTGGCAGTGCCATCGTGTTGGGTATTCTTCTGTTGGTCCTCACGGCGATGGCCTTCATTCAATATCCGGACACCATCAGTACTGTTGCTATGATTCGGGAAGCAACGCCCGTAGCTGCTTCATCAGAAAGTTTGCCCGAATTGGAAACGATGCTTAACGGGGTGCAAAAAAACTCTGAAACCGTTTACATTCCTGTTCCGGCAGCACCGCTCATCCTGGGGGAGCTACAATTACCCTATCAGGAGTTGCTCCTTGCTTATGAGGCTTATCAGCAAAACGAGACACGGGCAGAACTGGTAACTACCATGCGCGCCCTCGCAAAGTTGGAGTCAGCGGTTCTTTCTCAGCAGGGAGATCAACCCTCCGTAGCTTTTACCGCAGGTACTCATTTTGCCACGCTTGCGTTACCGGTGGCAAATACGGCCGGGCTTGCACTCGGGCAACCAGTCAGTCTGGAGTTAGCAAAGTATCCGTTCGGGAGGTACGGCCGTTTAACGGGCAAAGTGGCGGCGATTCAACAGCCAACCACCCCTGAAGCGCCCTACTTGATCAGCTTGGCGCTGCCTGAAGGCCTCATCACCTCAAATAATTTCACCGTCCCCTTTGAAGAGGGGCTGGATGCTACTGCGACCATCATCACGAATAGACAAAGTCTTTTGCTCAAAGTGATCAATTAGTAGTACGAATCAGCATCACCTGCTTACTTCGCCCCCATCACGAAGTGATTTGGGCGATTAGGGTAAGTAAACAAAGTAAAAGTAAAATCGAATTTTACTGAACTAGTGTTTTCAGGAGGCGGGGACGCAGGTGCAAGGGATTTGTTGAAGGGCAAAGGGTGTGGATCCTAAAGGTCTAGACTATGCCCTGACTTCAGATTTGGAGGTCGTCCCGTCGCTGTCACCATGCCAGGAAACTGGTCTCCCCTCCTCCCATTCGTTGGAAGATGCGGTGCTTTCCCCGGGGCAAGGAAAGTATCCTGACAGGCTAAGTTTCCTACCATTATTAATTACTAGTACTCATTTAGCTTACTCCAATTCCCTCAGTTACCTATCTTACAGCCAACAAGCTAACTGACACCCACCCATGTCCCAAATAAATATACCCTCCGAAAACGGTAACCTACTCCTCACCAAGTCCACCAAACTGGTCGGGCTCAAGAAGCACGTTGAGGGCAAGAATATGGACTCCGTCGATGCCAACGTCATACCAGACCTCGGCGGTTTCGAAGTTGTCACCCTGTCTTCCGAAGAAGGCATTGACCAGGCCCTGGACAATGCCCGCGCGCACGATGACGTGGAAGTAGGCACCCATATTTATTTCGCCGAGGGAGACAACCGGCCGGTGGTAGCCACCGGCGTTATCTACGTCGAGATGGCTGATGGCGTGGGGATGGAAGAAAGACAGGTGCTCTTCGATGCCTTTGCCCTGCACATCATCGAAGACCGGGAAGACGGGACCGTTGTTTGCAAGGTGACGCCCCAAAGCCCTAATCCGCTTAAGGTGGCCGCAGCACTGACTAAGCTGAGTATGGTAACCAAGGCCTACCCGGACCTCGACGTTCCGCTGGACCAATACTTCATGGAACCCCGCGACGGCCTGCTGGCACATGAGTGGCACCTGGAGAACAAGGGCTTCGTTACCGACGTACCCAACTTTCGACTAAAAGCTGGTGCCGACGCCAAGGTAAAAGCCGCCTGGCGCCGCCTGGGCAATCTTGGTTCCTCCAGCATCATCGTTGCGGTGATCGACAACGGATTCGATGTTAACCACCCGGACCTGCGCGGAAAAGTTGTCGCACCGCTCAGCATCAGCAGTGGGGGCAGCACCCTGCCCACTGGCCCACGGTTTGGCGACCACGCCACGCCCTGTGCCAGCGTTGCGGTGGCTGCGGCCAACGGCACCGGCATCGTTGGTGCTGCGCCGATGGCTAAGTTGATGCCACTGCACGGACTCACCTATTCTAAGTTCCTGACGGAGCGAATGTTCAGCCATTGTATCCGTAACCGTGCCGACATCATCAGCTGCAGCTGGGGCACGATTGACCCACGCTACCGCCCAGGGGCAGAGCATGAGCGGGCCATCCGTCAGGCACTCACCTCGGGCCGGAACGGTAAGGGGTGTGTTGTCGTCTTCGCCGCCGGTAATGAAGGGCGGGAATACATCAATTACTACGCCAACATCCCCGGCGTGATTGCTGTAGGAGCGAGTACCAGCTCTGACACCCATGCCAAGTACTCCAACCGGGGCAACGGCATTTCCGTAGTCGCCCCCTCCGATGGGGGATGGCCGATCCTCGCCGCACGCACCAGCTGGGACCAGGGCAACCCCGGTGTCCCCGCCAACAAGCGCTACTACGTAGATGGCATCGATCGTGGGCCATTCCACAAGCATTTTGGCGGCACCAGTTCGGCCACTCCGTTGGTGGCTGGCATCTGTGCGCTGATACTCAGCGCGAACCCCAACCTGACCAGCGCGCAGGTAAAATCTATCCTCGAACGGACGGCAGATAAGATTGGCAACCGCTGGGACTACAACAGTGCGGGCTACTCCACCAAATACGGTCATGGCCGCGTCAACGCCGATGCGGCGGTAGCCGAAGCTATACGGATGCGCTCCGGTAGCAGTAGCCAACCTACGGCGCCGACCACCCCGACCCGGCCAACAACACCGACGACGCCCACTCGGCCAACGACGCCGGTCGTCACTACGCCCACTGCTCCTCCAACAACTCCCACTGCACCTGCGACCCCGCCCAGCAGCCCCATGGTCACTGGAACCAATTTATTCCAGTTCTCCGTCCGCGGCCAGGCAAGGACGGGCTTTGGCCTGCAAATTTCGGTCAATAATGAGTTTGCCAACGTACTTAAAGAGGTCGAATCGCTGGAGCGAAAATATGGAATGCCGGTTATGGTCAACATCAGTTCGGTCAACGGACGAACGGCCTTTAAAATCCTCATTGGCCCCTTTGCCACGCGGGCGCAAGCCGATACCGCCAAACGTAAAATCGTGAGTCAGGGTGCCAGAGAGCCCTGGTTACGTCCACTGGCTACGCTGTAAAAGACGCATCCCACGCCAAACAATAGTTGGAGTGGGATGCCATCAGTAGTGCCTGTTTTAATCGCTTAGTACTGGTCAATCAGGAACTTCACCAGATCCGTCGTAGTCACAATTCCGACCAAACTACCACCGGACGTTACGGGTAGGGCGTGAAACTCATTTTTGGAGAGTATGGTGGCTACGTCGAGAATCGTATCGTCCTGATCTACGGTAGTTATGTCCTTCGTCATTACCTGCTCAATTGACAGATTATCGTACATCGCCGTCGTCAATCCATCACCATCCATCGTATTTACGAAACTGATTTTCTGCAAATCTGTCTTGCTGAGCATTCCAATGATCTTGTCGCCGGAAACCACCGGGACGTGTCGGATGTGCTGATTTTTTATGATCGCGTCTACCTCCCGCAAATTCTGTGAGGTATTGACCGAAAGTAGATCAGTAGACATGATTTTTGATACTGGCATGCGCTTTTTCATCGTATGGATATTTGAATGATCAATTAGGTTTTACTATCGGAGTATTGGCAATTTATTATCCTTCCCTACCGGTAGTCCTTGTTGTTTAATGTGGTTGAGAGCGTGTCTTACCACTTGTTTACAGTAGCAAAATTAGGAGCGCTCCTCCCCCTTTGGCATGACACAAATCATTTGCCTGACTGAAATGGGACAGTGAACTGGTTTAGGTACTGGTGTATTCTTCCAGTTGGTAAAGTGCCAGAACCGGAAAAAGATGCCGCAGATAGTGTTCTAAGATTGACCTGACGAAACACCAGTTCAAAATTCCCCCCTCAAGATCGTAACGGATGAGCAAGAGCAGTAATGAAGAGAAAAACAACCTCTTTACCAATGAGAAATTTGCTCTTGCTCTTATCCCTTACCCTATCACTGTTCATCACTGCAAGTTGCAGTAAGGATGAACCGGCCAACCTTAACAATTGTACCGCTGCTGCCGCCAGCCAAGACGTAGCCGATGCCTTTGCGGAGTTTGAAGCGGCTATTGGTGATTTCGCCAACGACCCCTCCACCGCAAACTGCGAAGCCTACAGGCGGGAAGCGCAGGATTACCTCAACGTACTGAAGCGCTTCGAAAACTGTGCGGGCGTGGGGGACACCCAGGAATGGCGGGACAACATCAGTGAAGCAGAAGCAGAAGTGGCCATGATCCAGTGCTAATAACGCGAATAACTGAATGAGAGGATAGCTACCGAAAGTACCATTCAATTATATTCGCTCATTCATCATTTGATCACTGGCGTGACTGTTTCAATAGATCAGTAATCATATTAGTGTTTTATTTGTTTCCCATGCCTAAGAAAGGGAACCTGTACATTAGCGCATCAAAATCTAATAGCCATGCGCCGCAGTTTCCCTTTCTTTTTCTTTCTCCTATTGCCCTTACTCCTTTCCGCACAACTGGATTGGGTAGCTAATCACCCAGCCACCATTACCTACACGCTGGACTTAGCCAACGTGCAGCAACATGAGTTACGGATCACGGCCGATTTCCCCGCCGTAGGGCCTGGTGTTTTCAAGGTTAAGATGCCACAGTCGAGCCCTGGTCGTTACGCCCAGCACAACTTTGCCAAGAACGTCTACGACCTCAAGGCCTTCGCCGCTAATGGCCAGGAGCTTGAGGTATACCCGGAAGGTATTGCCGAATGGGCGATTGCCGGGCATGACGGGGCCGTAAAACTAGAATACACGCTCTTCGCCAATGGAGGCGACGGCACCTACTCGGGCATCGATGACCGGAAACTGCACCTGAACATGCCGGCCAGCTTCCTTTACGGCGAAGTGCTCAACGATCGGCCGGTGATGCTAAAGATTAAGGATGGTCAACGGCCGGAATGGACCGTAGCCAGCCAATTAGTTGACTTAGGCCAGCGTCGTTTTGCGGCCCCCAACTATTACTACTTCTTTGA